>JAUNGL010000031.1 GCA_030524665.1 Lachnospiraceae bacterium
ATTGATTTTTCAAGGTTCATCACACTAATAAGTGTGGGAAGTTTGAGTAAATAATTCATTGCCTTTCATTACGTCTCGTCCTTTCCTGGTCCGCTTTCCTCCGGTTCTGCTATACCAGTCTCACCTGATTCAGTGTCCTGTCCGATATCCAAATCACTGATACTCCGCTGCAGGTGTTCCAGCATAGTATTCCTGGTCAGCTTTCCATCATGTTTTTTTATGGCCTCCAGAATAAGTGAATGGTAATAAATGCCCCCGTAATAACCTACCCTTGTATTCAGCATATGATAAATGTCTATTTTTTTCTGTGATACGTTTGTCATGACATCCATCAGCAGCGGATTATGATACGCCGCACACAATGCCAGATGAAAATCCATATCTGCCTTTACAAAAGTCATAGGATCGCCCACAGAGCTCTTCATAATATTCAGCAACTCCTCCAGTCTGGCAATCAGCTCTTCCGATGCATCAGGGGCTACCTTCGCACACACCCCTGGTTCAAACAGACTGCGGAATTCCAGGAGGTATTTCATGGACGCAATTGCCTCTTCCCGATTTACAGCCGACTCTTCATGCTGTGTGTCAGCAAAAACAGTCAGATCATTGGTAAGCAGAAATGTGCCTTTTCCATGTACACTCTCCAGTATCCCCAGGGCAATAAACTGCTGCAGCGCACTTCTCACAGAAGTGCGGCTGACGTTCAGCAGCTTACACATCTCGTTCTCACTGGGCAGCTTTTCCCCCACCTTCCAGCTGCCATTCCTGATATTGTCTCTGATATATACGATAATACGACCAGTTACGCTTTCTTTCTCTCCCATTTCATCTGCTCCTCATTTCTGTTTTCATTTATTCCTGCGCAGAGCGGCATCCGGAATCCTCTTCTACGTTCAAACAAGATGATTGTCCACTCACTTGCACTAATGACAGTGTCTGAGCACTAACGGCACAGGATGACTGTCGTGTAACAATCGCTGAATAAATTATATCAGATTTTGGACGCATATGGGAATTTATTATGGCGTTTGAAGACTTCCGTCCCTGTTTCTGGTCTGGGTCCATGTGGTCACAGTGTTCTCACAAGGATACTTTTCCGCTTCCTCCTCATTCAGATCTACACCCAGACCCGGTTTGTCGTTGGCATAGACAAATCCGTCGTTGCCATACTCCGGCATTCCCGGGAATACTTCCAGGAGTGCCCCCCTCGGGCCGCTCAGCTTCTGAATCACGAAATTCGGGGGTTCAATACCGCTCCACTCCTGAAGTCCGAGATTCTGGGCTGCCAGATCAATATGGATATTGGCCGCATGCGCCAGCGGACTCATATCGCCCGGACCATGCCAGCAGATCCGCACACCGTACTGCTCACAGAACTGCTGCAGCTTTCTCGCCGGAGTAATACCGCCCACCTGGCTGATATGCACACGCATATAATCAATGCTGCGGTTCTGAACCAGTTTGGTGTACTCTGCCGGATTATTAAACAGCTCTCCCTGACTGAGCGGCGTGACGCTGGTCTGTTTGATTTTATCCAGCCACTCCACCTGTTCCAGCGGAACCACATCTTCCATAAAGAAAAGCTTAAATGGTTCCATTTCTTTTACAAACGTCACCGCCTCAGTCGGATGAATCCGCTCATGCACATCATGAACAAGATCCAGATCATAGCCTTCCTTTTCGCGGATCTTCTCAAACAGCTTCAGAGTATCCCTCATATATTTCTTGCTGTCCAGATACACACCTGGATGAGCCCCTTTTGCTGCCCACTCCGGTGCCTCTCCGTATCCGCCGCCGCCATAGCCGCCGCACTGACAGCGGATATGACGAACTCCGATCTCCCGGTATTTTTCAATATTCTCACAGATTTCTTCTGCATCTGCTCCATCTACATGGCGGTACACCGGGACTCCTGCCCGCATTTTCCCTCCAAACAGATCATATACCGGCATATTCGCCATTTTACCCTTGATGTCCCACAAAGCCATATCCACGCCTGAGATTGCATTGTTGACGATCGGCCCGCATCTCCAGTAACCATTCTGATGCATTAACTGCCAGAGCTCCGTAATATGATTGACTTCTCGTCCAACCACTAACGGCTTCAGATACGTCTCTATCAGATGCTTTACTGTAAGATGACGGTACGCAAAGGTTGCACACCCTAATCCGTACAATCCGGGTTCCGTTGTTTCTACTTTCACAACTACAAGGTTGATCCCTTCCGGTGCGGTACAGATCACTTTTACATCTCTAATCTTAGGTATCATAGTCAATTCTCCATTTTTATTTTATGTACGCAGGTCTTTTCTTGTATTACAACTCTTTCTGGGTATAGTATACGTTGATCCTTTGAAAAAAGCAAGCATTTTTTATACTTTTTCTATTTTTGTCGATTTTAACGGATTTCTTTTGTTATTTTTTCACTTGTTTTAGATTTAAAATCTGTTTTGTTTTCACAAACTTGTATTACCAATCCCTTTTCATATTGACTTTACTTGTATTATATCATAAAATGAAAACAAGTTAAAGATGAACTTCCGATGGGAAACAGATCATACGCAGGCTGCTCTTTCTTTCCCTGTTTCCTGACAGAAGCTTTCATCCACAACCCGGAACCCAAAATCAATATAATAAAATAAGAAAGTTGAGGATTTCACGTATGAAAAAGAAAATTTTAGCACTTTCAATCATGGCAGCACTCGGTCTGACAGTCTCCACCACTGCATTCGCAGCAGATGAGATCACTCTCACTCTGGCACTTGCAGACAATACTTCTTCCAATTATTATCAGGGAACTATGGCAATCGCAGACGCCGTAGCGGAAGCTACCGACGGTCAGATCACGATTAATGTCCAGGCCGGCGGTACTCTGGGCGGCGAGAGTGACACGCTCGACATGGCAATCCAGGGCGACCTCGACATCGCATCCTGCGCAAACTCAGTACTTGCCAATTATATTCCGGAAATGAACATCCTTGACCAGGCTTTCCTTTGGGACAGTGCTGATCAGGCAAACTATGCAATTCAGAACGAGCTGGGCGCTCTGATTTCAGAAAAAGCAGAAGCACTCGGCATCCATGTGATCGGTTATCTGGAGTCCGGCTTCCGTGATGTGTTCTCCACCAAGCCGATTGAATCCATGGCTGATTTCAAGGGCCTGAAAATCCGTGTTATGCAGAATGACGGTCAGCTGACTGCATTTACTTCATTTGGTGCAAACCCGATCGCACTGTCCGCATCCGAGCAGTTTACCGCACTTCAGCAGGGCACAATTGACGCCTGCGAGAATGCAGTTTCCAACTGCTGGATCAACAAATATTATGAAGCTGGTGTAGATTCCATCATCAATACCAAGCACTGCTTCGTTTATATCCCGCTCTGCATGAGCGACACCGCATGGAACAAGATTCCGGATGACCTGAAGGATGCTTTCCTGGCAGCTGTACAGGAAGGCTGTGAAGCACAGTGGCAGTACCTCATTGATGCAAATGAAGAAGCAAAGGCAAATCTGGAAGATGCCGGCGTAACCTTCTACGACATTAATATCGATGAGCTGAAAGAAGCATATCAGGCAGAGCTGGACAAGATGTCCTATGACGAAGCATGGGTTGCTGCTGTAGATGCTGCAAAAGCCGCTGTAGAATAATGACCACAGAATCACAAAACCATTGTAATCCAGGGAGCTTCGGCTCCCCGGAACAAGCGAAAGGAATCTGAAAAATGAAAGCTGCTAAAAAAGTATTGGATTATGTGACCAGATTTGAATACGCGATAATGGTTATCACGTTCGTTGCCATGGTGATCTGCTACTTTATTTCCGTTGTAAACCGGAATATCATTAAAGATTCTATGCCATGGACCGAAGAGATTGCTATGTACAGCATGATTTATCTCGCGCTTCTGGGCACAGAAGTTGGTCTGCGTGACGGCACACAGGTGGCTGTTACTGCTGTGATCGACAAGCTGCATGGGATAGTGAAAAAAATTGTTGCCCTGATCAAACAGATCGTTGTTGTTGTCTTCTCATTTATCATGCTGTCTGCTGGTTATCAGTTGTTTGCCAAACAGCTGCAGCTGGGTCAGACGACACCGGTATTGAAAATACCAATGGCTGCCATGTATTTCTCACTGGTATTATCTTTTGGACTGATTTTTCTGGTTCAGATCATCACACTGATCGAAGACCTGATTAACTTACCGAAGAAGGAGGCTGAAGCATCATGAACGCGGGTATCATCTTATTTCTGGCATTTGCAATATTCCTGATTATCGGAGTGCCTGTTTCTATTTCCCTCGGAGCAGCCTCTCTCTGTGCTGTTATATTCGGCGGACTCAGCGCCTCCTCAACCGTTATCGCTCAGCGTATTTTCGGCGGCTTACAGTCCACCTCCATTATGGCCATCGCCTTCTTCGTGCTGGCCGGAAACCTGATGACCAAAGGCGGGATCTCGCGGAGAATTGTAAACTTTGCCAACTGCCTGGTCGGAAACGTGCGCGGCGGCATGAGCCTGGCACTGGTTCTTGCGTGCGCATTCTTTGCTGCTCTGTCCGGGTCCGCCCCGGCCACTGTTATCGCAATCGGAACCATGTTATACGGCGATATGGTTGACCTTGGATATCCGGGTGACCGCACGGCCGGACTTCTGGTGGTATCGGGAGGCCTTGGACCTATCATCCCGCCATCCATTATCATGGTGATCTACTGTACTCTGACCGGTGCATCTGTCAGCAACATGTTCAAGCAGGGCATGATGATCGGTATCACGATTATGGTTGTACTTATGGTAGAGGTCCTCTATTTTGCGAATAAAGAAAAATGGCCGAAACAGAGTGTAAAACGAACCGGCAAGGAAATCTTCAAGATTTTCCTGGATGCAATCCCGACTCTTATGACACCGATTATCATCCTTGGCGGAATTTACTCCGGTATGCTTACCGCAACCGAGAGCGCAGCCGTGGCAGTCGTTTGGGCTACTATTGCAGGTCTGTTCATCTATAAGGAGATTACTCTCAAGGACCTGATTCCTATTTTAAAGGATTCTGCAAAGAGCTCTGCAATGATTTTGTTCATCATTGCCGCTTCTACTGCATTTTCCTGGGTATTCACTTTCTCCGGTGCATCTCAGCTGCTTGTGGATACGGTGATCGCCATGAACCTGAACAAGACTCTGTTCTGTCTGGTTGTTGCCATCATTCTGCTGATTTTCGGTACCTTCATGGAGGGAACTGCGATTGCAGTTCTTCTGGTTCCGGTGCTCTGGCCAATCGCACAGAGTATGGGCATTGATGTCATCCACTTTGGTATGATCGTATGTGTTTCCAACGTCGTAGGAACCATGACACCGCCGGTCGCTGTCAATATCTTTTCAGCTTCTACCGTGTCCAAACTGAAAATGGGCGAGATCGCCAAAGCAGAAATCCCGTTCCTGATTGGATATGTAGCTGTATTTTTGCTCTGTGTATTCTCAAGCACATTCTGCACCTTCCTGATATAGCATAACAAAGCTTGAAAATACTCTCTTTGTCGGCAGAAACATACATTTGTCGGCAATAAATCAGAAACCAGCTTAGACTTACACGCTTTTTCAGTCTGAGCTGGTTCCTTTTTGTTTATCTTTCCGATCAAAAAAACTCCCTCGATAAAGCCTCTGGCAGATTGCGGAGCACAGAAGGATGATTCCCTTCACTCTCCCTCACGTACCGCTGCAATCACTTTCCCAAACTCTGTCTCCGGCGCCCTGCATGATCCATTTTCGCAGAGATAATAGACAGCTCCGCTCTCCGGCAGAGGATACTCCGAGGTAAACGGCGCACATTCCGAAAGTTCCTGCGCATTCTCAGGTGTCTTGACAAGCACATGAAGCCCGTCTGCCGGATGTTCCCGAAGATAACGGAGGAGTTCCCGCGGGACACCGCCGACCGCAGCACATACCAATTCTCTGTGTGGATAAAGTGCTTCCGCCAGCGCCAGCAGGGAATAGCTGTATCCGGCAGGATATTCTTTGATCTCACCCGCCAGAAAGCGAAGCTGCCGTTCGGCGGCCTCCTGCCACCTGGTTTCCCCCGTCAGTAAAGCAAGTTTTTGCAGAACCATTCCCGCTGCCGAATTCCCGGAAGGAATCGCGCCGTCATACGTCTCCTTCGGACGCGAAATCAGCCGTTCCGCGTCTCTGGCTGTCATATAGTATCCTCCGTTCTCGCGGTCCTCGAACAGTTCTGTCATCTGCCCGGCGCGCCGGATTGCCTCCTTCAGATACACCGTCTGAAAAGTACTCTGGTACAATTCGAGCAAAGCCAGCGTATATACTGCATAGTCTTCCAGCTGTCCGGCATAAGCCGCTTCCCCGTCACGATAGCGCAGATACAGGCGATCATCTGAATCCACCATATGGGACGCCAGGAACTGCTGTGCTTTCACCGCCGCATCCAGATACCGCCCATCCGCAAGAATCTGCCCGGCACTTGCAAGTGCCATGATTGTCCAGCCATTCCAGGAGAGCAGGATTTTGTCATCCTTATGAAGCCTTGTGCGCTTTCGGCGGTATTCATACAATTTCTGCAGCCTTACATCATCCGCCTGCCACCCGGACTCTCTCTGTCCGATCCGGTTCGGGATACTTGCTCCCTCAAAATTTCCCGCAGGATTTATCCCGTAAAGGCGGCAGAATTCCTTTCCATCCACTTCTCCGAGGACAGACTGGATTTCTTCCGGATCAAAGACGTAATATTTTCCCTCCACGCCGTCGCTGTCCGCATCCTGCCCACAATAAAAACCCCCCTCTTCATCCGTCAGCTCCCGCAGAATATAGTCTGCCGTGCGGCGCGCAATTTCCGCATACTGCTCCTGCCCTGTGACCTGATACCCCTTCAGATACACCAGAATCAGGAGTGCATTGTCATACAGCATCTTCTCAAAATGCGGGACGAGCCATTTTTCATCCGTGGAATAGCGGGAAAACCCGCCCCCGATCTGGTCAAAGATTCCTCCCTGCGCCATCGCGTCCAGCGTCCTCTCTGCCATATGCAATGCTTCCGGCGCATTCTCCGCGGAAGCATACCGCATCAGAAACAACAGGTTATGAGGCGTCGGGAATTTGGGTGCGAATCCAAAGCCGCCCCATTCCTCATCAAACTGCCTCTGAAACATTCCGTACCCACTCCTGAGTAGCTCCTTCTCCGGCGTTCCATTCCTGCAAGGATGGCTCTGCCGGACCGAGAATGCGATCTGCTCTCCGGTATCCAGCAGCTCTTCCCGGTCATGCCTCCACAGTTCTGCCGCTCTGCTCAGGATATCCGCCAGTCCCGGCTGTCCGAATCGGCTGCGTTTCGGAAAATACGTCCCGGCAAAAAACGGCTCCTGCTCCGGTGTCATGAGGATCGTCAGCGGCCATCCGCCGGACCCCGTCACCGCCTGACAGACGGACATGTACACGGAATCAACGTCCGGCCGCTCCTCCCGGTCAACTTTGATGCTGACAAACTCCCGGTTCAGAATCCCGGCAATCTCCTCATCCTCGAAGGATTCATGCGCCATCACGTGACACCAGTGGCAGGTAGAGTAACCGATACTCAGAAATACCGGCTTATCCTCCCTGGCTGCCCGTTCAAAAGCCTCCCTGCACCACGGATACCAGTCCACCGGATTGTCCCTGTGCTGCAGCAGATATGGCGATTTTTCATTTTTCAGTCGATTTGACATTTCTGTTACCCCCTGTATGATCCTGTCCTGTTTCCATGACAGGCTACTGTACTATCCTACAGTATGCCCCAAAATGTCACGACTAAACACTAAGCCGCCTCACTTAATTGATCTTCAGCTATAGCCCATGCAGGCCACAGTCCTGCCTGCTGATGGCCAGCGGCACGCACCTTTACACAGTATAACGACTTCTGCAAAATTCTAAATGACTGCCAGCAATACGGTACCAAATGTAACACAAGCCAAACCCAGGGCAGCTTTTCCCGTCAGTTTTTCATGAAACACAATCCATGAAAAAGCAATGGTAACAAGGATACTTAACTTATCAATCGGAACCACCACACTGGCAGGACCGTCCTGCAGTGCACGGTAGTAACACATCCATGATGCCCCTGTCGCAAGACCGGATAACCCAATATAACCAAGTTCTTTTTTCTCGATCCCTCTCAATTCATGCTGCTTTCCGCCAACGAATACCATGATCCATGCCATGACCAGAACAACGGTGGTCCGGATTGCTGTTCCGAGATTTGAATCCACTCCTGTGATCCCGATTTTTCCCAAAATAGCGGTCAGACTTGCAAACACCGCAGACAGTACTGCGTAAATCAGCCAGCCGCTGCCGGTCTGTTTCCTGTCTGTTTTTGATTTCTTTCTGAAAGAGCTAAAGGATTCCTCTTTGCTGTCCGATATCGGTGTGGAAACCCTGAAGGATTCCTTTTGGCCCTCCGGTAAAGAAACAGAACCCCTGAAGGGTACCTTTTTGCCCTTCGGCACAGGGTTGGAAATCATCAGCATGGTTCCTGCGCCGATCAGAATCACAGATACCGTCTTTCCCCAGGTAAGTCCTTCATGCAGGAAGATAAGTGCCAGCAGAATTGTAAGTACCGTGCTGGACTTATCAATCGGTACCACTTTGTTAATATCGCCCTTTTGCAATGCGTGAAAATAGCACAGCCAGGATGCTCCTGTCGCCAGGCCGGACAAGACAAGAAACAGAAGCGTTTTTCGCGTGATCTGCGCAATTCCTGTCCATGAACCCGTGATCAGCACCATCAGCCACGAGAACACCAATACAACAATTGTCCGAATAGCTGTCGCCATATCAGAATCCGTTTTCCGGATTCCGCACTTTGCAAGTATCGCTGTAATACCGGCAAAAAAGGAAGAACCTATCGCATAAAAAATCCACATACCTTCCGCCTCCTGTCATTTTAAAATGCCATGTCCCGTTCCATACGGCATCTGGCATAATAAAAAATCCCTGCTGTTCAAACAAAGCTTTACCGTAGTTCTGCCGGAAACCGCAAATTATTCTGACTGCTTTTCAGATGTTCAATAAACCTTGCGGCGGCGGGGCCAAAAGGCTGCCCGCTTTTCCATGCCAGCATACTTGTCGATTCCAGTTCCGGATACAATGGCCTGAAACAGATTTTTTCCTTGTCCCAGAATGGAACGGCGCCTTCAATGACCAGAGAATAGCCCAATCCCTTTTGTACCATGACCGCTCCATTCGTACTCAGGTTGCTGGTAAACAAAATATGCAGCTTTTTAAAAGAGTCCCCAAACCAGCTGGCCAGTTCATTTCTCACATTCGAGCGCCTTGCAATAATAATAGGAAGATCGACCAAATCCTCCGCCATCACGTAATCCTTTCCCGCCAGCGGATCGTCAGGCGGCATCAGTACTCCCCATCTTTCTTTCAGGGGCAGCCTTATAAAATCATATTTTTCTATATCGACAGGCTCCAACAACAGTCCAATATCGGTCAGCCCCTGATCCATCCTCTCCTTAATCTGATCCGCAGTCGCTGTAAACAGATCATAAGTTACAAGCGGGCATTTTTCACTGAATGTCCGGAACAGCTCCGGCAAAATCCCCACCGATGCTAATTCCCCGCATCCGACAGAGACAGTTCCTTCAATCTGTTCCTCCTGCGCAGCCAGTTCCTTTTCCGTAATTTCTACCAACTCCACGATTTCCTCCGCCCTGCGCCGAAGAAGCATTCCCTCATTGGTCAGCCTGATTTTCCTTGTCCCCCTGTCAAACAGCCTGACTCCTGTTTCTTCCTCCAGCTGGGCAAGCTGTCTGCTGAGTGTAGGCTGCGTAATATGCAGCGCCTCCGCTGCTCTCGATATACTTTCCTCCCGGACTACCATCAGAAAATAGCGCAATACTCTGATTTCCAATTTCTCACCTCATTCCTGTCTGCATCTGCAAATTTAGCTGCCATTGAATTTTGAAAAAACGGCACCACTGATATAAAAACAAAAGAACGTTCAAGTGCTGTAGTTCATAATCCGAAACACTATCTCTCCCATTCCCACATGATATCCGCTCATCCCATAGAGCGCGTTCAGACCAGTTCCCCTTTTCTCTGCGAGAATCACAAGCGGCCATCGGTCCGGCTCTGTGTATACGCTCCTGGCAAGCAGCTGCGCCTCCTCCCCAAAGTCGTGAAAGCAGATGGTCATTCCCGGAACTGCACTGCAGCATTGTTTCAGTATCGGGTTCGTCATTGCCCGCTCCGACCGGAGGATCAGCACAGTCCGGTCGGAGCACGCTTGGAATGCATTCCGGTTCTCAATCAATTCGTTGAGGATATGCTCGGTCGGTTCCTGCCCCTCCTCAAGCCATAGGAATAATGTTTTTTCCTCCCCTGCAATCTCCGACATACATCTTCGTCTGTATTTTGGGCTGCATTTCGTTTTCCACACAGATGCCTCTTCGCATTCAGACGCTTCCGCAGCTATATACTGCAGCGGGACATCCGGTATCCTCATATTCCCCAGCAGCTCCGATGTTTTTGCCTCCCGAAGCTGCAGCCAGATCGTTTTACACTGTCCTGCGCAGATGCGGAAATCATAATACTTTGCGAGCTGATTGCCGTTCGGAAGCCGGTTGGTGGTCAGCAGCCGGTAGATTCCGGGCAGCAGCCCGATCTCAAATACTCCGTTTTCCCACCCGCTGTCATCCAGAGCCAGTATTTTGTCTGCCCAAATTCCGTTTCCTCTCTCGGCAAATTCATTCCTGCACGCTGAAAATGTGTCATTCCCCGAAGCTTTGCTCCCCTCCCGGAAGCATCTCCGCCTTGCCAGTGTCCAGTTCTGAGCATACTTCCATGTAATTTTGCGGTCCTCTGACCGAAGGACCAGCTTTTGTTCCGGAATACCTGCAGACAATACCGGACAAAATTCTCCCGCCTCCCAGTATTCCATCTCCTGATCCTGCGGATTCAGCCTCGCCGGAATACCGAATCTTCTGGCCATCGCCACGAAAAGAATCTTTTTCGACATTTCGCTTGCAATTCCAAGCCGCAGTGCTGCTCCCGGTGTCGTAAAAATACTGCTCCTCTCCCGTCTGGGCTGCTCTGAAATCCGTCCCTGTATCTCATTCCATATGGATACAGGTAATTTGCGGAATAGCTCCTGTTCTTCCTCTGAATATGCGGCTGCAATGCTTTTTCTCCACAGCGTCAGGATTTCATTTGAAATGCGGGGATTCATGATATAAGAGACAAAAATGTCCTCCGGAACCTGGCCCAGATACGGGAGTGACTCTTTTAGATGCTCCTCCAATACTTCCGCTTTCAGATCAATCTGATCCTTTTCCGACAGCACTGCGAGCAGCCGCCTGCGAAGCTCAGCTGTCTCCTCATCACCTTGCAGAAATCTCTCACACTCCGGATTTTTCCAGTCTCTCACCTTTTCCAGATGTGCCTCTGCCGCCTGAGCCGTTTTTCTGTCAAACTCCTCGCTGGGATTTCTGAAATTCTCCGCCGTCTGGCATGGGCGCTCTGCCGGGGCATACATATCAAAATCGATCCATTGCTCCTCCTCACTGCCCGGGGCTTTTAAAACACATCGATATTCCTCTGTGCTGTTTTCCGGCCGCCCGTCGATCTGCAATTCTGCACACGACTCCCCCTTCTGTACAACGACATGGATACTCCCGTATCCGATATTCAGACCCGCATAACCATTCTGATCTGTCACCAGTCCGGCAATCGTGGCCAACTCTGCATAATTGAGCACCTGGATTTTAACAATGGCATCCCGCACAGGCACCCCAGCCTCATCTGTCACCGTAATGCCAAGCTTTCGCACCGCAGCATACCGTGCGGTCTGGTTCAAAAGCAGCGTTATCCCTTCCCACCCGATTACCTGCTCAGCTCCCAGCCTGGGAGGCACCGTGTCAAACCATCGGGAATGTACCAGAATTGCACGGGACGCAGCACTGTTGAACCATCCACGGTCCAGAGCCGGATACGGCTCACAGGCTCCCATGAAATGCCACACTCCGTCCAGCCATACCTCCACCCACGCATGATTATCATCACAGTGTGACCATCTCGGAACATACACCTGTCTCGCCGGGATGCCGACACTCCGCAATGCATTTACCGCAAACACAGATTCTTCCCCGCATCTGCCATACCCGCAGGCATATACCGTCCGCGCGGAAGCAGTGCGCTCATCTGAGCTGCGGTATGACACCTGGGAAGCACACCACAGATTCACCTGCTGCGCAAGCTCACCGACGGAACGATACTGCGTGAGACACGGTTGGATTCTCTGATAAAACATCGCTCTGCAGATATCAATCTCTTCCTCGTTCACCCGGTGATACAGTATATAATTCAGGAAGATTTCCTCCGGCAGACTGCGCACATACTCATACGTTTCCCACAGCATGACACTGTGAGAGGCATAATCCCAAAAAACAGAAAACGTATAATTCCCCAGGTCACTGTATGGCATTGTGTTATAAAGATACTTCAATGCGAGCGCTGTACGGGCAGAGCATTCCGCAATTCTTTCCTCCACTTCTGCCATCACTCCCGGAAGCCTGCCGCAGAGCTGTCTGAATTCTTTCTCTATCCTCGCGCTGTTTTTTTCCAGAAACATTGTTTTTCTCCTTCATCAGTAAATCGGACAGCAATCCAGAACCTTTCTCGCCTCACGCATCTTTTCCTCCGAAGTCCGCCACAAAACAAATTCACTCATCAGCGGCAGTCCCATGCTGACTCCTTCCTTCCGGTATACCATCAGACTGTCCAGTGTGCTTTTCCCGGACATATGGAACGCCCGAACCCCAGTGTACGGTGCCACTTCCCGGATCACCTCCGCGTTCACTCCGCTTCCTGCCATGATCTCAATGCGATTTCCGGCCTCCCGGACAAACTCTCTCAACAGTTCTTTCCCCTCTGCACATGTACCGCGCTGCCCAGAGGTCAGAACGGTATGTATTCCAAGCTGTTTTGCCTGCTCCAGTGCCTCAAATGGATCACGGCACACATCAAACGCGCGGTGAAGCGTCACCGACATCCCTCCGGCCAACTCCATCAGCCGCCCCATCTTCTCCTGATTCAGCCTCCCATCCGGCGTCAGAATGCCGATCACGACTCCATCTGCTCCAAGCTCCCGGAACATCCTCACTTCCTCACAGATCACGCGAAACTCATAATCCGTATAGCAGAAATCTCCGAACCTTGGCCGGATCAGCGTATGAATCCGGATATCTGATTCCCTTTTTATCTCCCGGAACAGAGCCGGTCCCGGAGTCGTACCCCCGATGATCAGATTTGCACACAGCTCCAGACGGTCAGCTCCTCCGCGCACTGCAGCCAGAGCAGATTCCACAGAATCTACACACGCCTCAAGAATCTTCTTTTTCACATTTTCTCCTCCACTGAAAACGCTGCTATTCACAGCCTTGGGTTCCATAAATAATAACCCCAAAACATATCGGATGGTCAGATATATTCTGCAAATTCTTTTGCAGCAACCCTATCGTACTTGCTACAAATATATCTGATGGCCAGTGCCATATCTCTAATACACCCGAATCTCCTTCAGAAACGCTTCATCCCTCGCCGCCGTCACCTGCACCAAAAGCCCTGTCAGACCCTCATCTGAATCATTAATCAGCGGGTTCTGCAATGCAAAAGGATCCTGCAATGGACAGATACGGCGGTTCCCAATGCAAGTTCCCTGATACAGCGGATATTGTCCACCGCTGGCAAATTCCGCTGTAATCCGGAAGCTCTCCACTCTCTGTCCCCGTGCGATCTCTTCCCGAAGAACCACATATTTCAAATCTTTCAGCGGTCGCGCTAAGTTCACCCTGTAAACCGGCTGTGTAGGCGGTTTTCCCGGAAGCTTCTCTGTCTTTGACGGAATCTCCCTGCCAAATTCCTTCCGGATCAGCGCTCCCAGCTCCTGCAGTCTTTTTACGTCTCTCTCATCGATCTTTCCCTCGCAGGTAGGCGGCAGGTTCAGATGCAGGCAGGCATTGGCTCCCACACTGGTAAGATACGTACGAAACAATCGTTCCAGCGAATGCGGTTCCTCCTCCCTGTGCCAGAACCAGCCAGGCCGGATGGACATATTGATCTCGGAGGGTGCAAATACCAGTCCTCTGGAATAAAGAATATTCGCCATAGTTCCCAGCTCCCGATCCGTATTGTACAGATACGACAGGCTGCCTTCCGCCGCCATCGGACCCGGGCCTGTCTGGATCTCACTGTAGCGGCACAGCTCTGAGGGAACCACCGCCCATTCAGAGTAACGCGCTGCCCCTGCTTCATTCCCGCACCATCGGATATCCGGGCCATAATCATTAAAAATCACTGCCTCCGACTGATATTTGCGGATCAGCGAAAAATACCTCTCAAAATCATACACCTGTCTCTTTCCATTAGCCCCCTCGCCGCAGGCGTTATCGAACCACACACAAAAGATATCGCCATAGCCGGTCAGAAGCTCTGTCAGCTGATTACAGAAATAGTCATTATATTCCAGTTTCCCGTAATACTGGGAATTTCGATCCCAGGGCGACAGGTAAAAGCCAAATTTAATTCCTCCTCTGCGGCAGGCATCAGCAGCCTCTTTCACTATATCTCCCTGAAACGGACTGTTTTTTACAGAATGCTCCGTATATTTGGAGGGCCACAGGCAAAACCCGTCATGATGCTTCGCAGTTAAAACCATACCCTTCATCCCTGCAGCTTTGATTGCCTCCACCCACTGGTCGCAGTCAAGCCCCGTCGGATGAAAAATCTCCGGACTTTCTGTTCCCTGTCCCCATTCTCTGTCCGTGTAGGTATTTGGTCCATAGTGGATAAACGCATACATTTCCATCTCAAACCACTTTAACTGTCTCTGCGACGGCTTCACATTGGCCGCCTCTCTCAAAAAATCAATCACTCCCCGCCCCTCCTGTTCTGATATCTTCTGCACAGAAATTGTTACTATGAGAAGAAAACCACTTCTCATAGCGCTCCAGAATCTGACGATTCTGTTGCTATCGTATCGGGTGAAATCCCGCGAGCGCGATTTCCCTCCGATACGATATATTATAACTGATCACACTCTAAAGGCAAACAAAAAAGACGGACAGTACACACAAAATGTCCTGCCCGTTACTTCTCACGGGATAGCCGTCCCGTGAGAATTTATTCTATCCATTTCTGTCCACAGATAGCTGTCCCGTGAGGATTTATCCTGCCCATTTCTGTCCACAGATAATCATCCCGTGAAGATTGATTCTGTCCTGTCGGCAGTAATCCTCGGAATACTGCTACATCATATAATCCTTCAGCACATCATGATCCCTCAGCAACTTCTCCACCACAGTCCCTTTGATTACATGGAGCAGAGGCTTTTTCAGCGCATTCAGCGGTCCCGGCAGCTCGATTTCGAGCGGTGATTTGCCGTCCATCAGCTTCACAGTGCTGTCGAGCAGTTCACGGATATCGTAAACGCTTCCCCATACCTCCGGTACTCCTCTGTCTACACCAAGCAGGCCATAGACAGCTTCCATTGCAGTTCTCACAGAGTACTCTGTGGTAAATACGGTATCGCGCGGAGTCTCGGCGAACTGTCCCAGGAATGCAAAATTCACACAGCCATCCGGAATGACATCCGGGCGATCCCCCTTCGCACGAGGCATGAAGAATGCAGTGATATACGGCATCATGGTCGGAACGCAGACTGCACTGTTTGCTGCCAGTTCCGGAATCTGCTCTGTCGGAACACCGAGGTGATACAGCCATTCCTCTGTGATTTCTTTTCCGGTACACTCTTTCATCGGTTTCTTTACATAATCACCCGGAACATCCGTGAATAAACCATATACCCAGACGCAGACTTTGTCACGATCCTGTTCCCTGAACTGTCCCTGTCTGTTGATTGTCCAGCTCAGCAGCCAGCTTGAATCCTGACAGCTCACGATACCGCCCGTCACGACCTTTCCGCTCTTCGGATCTCTCTTGCAGATATCAGTGATATACGGAAGGATCCTGTCGTCCAGCGTAGTGATGGTCGCGGACTCCCAGTTAGTCTTCACGATATCTGAGCAGAATTTCTCCGGATGTCCGAAGGAAGGATCCTGCTTCGCAATATTCTTCCAAAGATTCCAGCATCCGCTCGTCCGAACCTCTGCATCTCCGTTCGGCGCATGGTTCTGATCCCCGTAGATGGTTCCCTCCGTACAGCTTCCGTTCGTCACAAATACAAGGTCATTCTCGGTAAGCACAATGCCCTTTTCGACACCTTTCACCTTGCACTCGATCGCTGTCGCAACCTTCTGGTTATCCCTGAACTCAAAAATCACATTTGTCACTTCCGTATTGAACTGGAAGTCCACCCCGGCATCCTCCAGATATTTCTGCATCGGAAGAATCAGTGATTCATACTGGTTGTATTTCGTGAATTTCAGCGCACTGAAATCCGGAAGTCCTGCGATATGATGGATAAATCTCTGGAAGTACAGCTTCATTTCCAGCGCACTGTGCCAGTTCTCAAATGCGAACATGGTTCTCCAGTACAGCCAGAAGGTAGAATTAAATACTTCATCGTCAAACACATCCTCAATTGTCTTATCGTACAGATCCTCATCCTTCGTCATAAAGAGCTTCATGATTTCCATACAGCCCTTCTGGCTCAGATTGAATTTGCCGTCCGTATGCGCATCCTCTCCGCGGTTGACCGTAGCCCGGCACAGTGAATAATTCGGATCATGCTTATTCAGCCAGTAATACTCATCCAGCACAGAAACCCCCGGTGTCTCAATCGACGGAATACTGCGGAACAGATCCCACAGACACTCAAAATGATTCTCCATCTCTCTTCCGCCGCGCATCACATACCCGCGGGACGGATCAAAAATACCGTCGCAGGCTCCTCCTGCGATATCCATCGCCTCCAGAATGTGAATGTGAGAGCCAGGCATCTGTCCGTCCCTTACGAGAAAGCATGCCGCTGCCAGCGAAGCCAGTCCGCTCCCGACAATATAGGCATTCTTCTCATCTACGCCCTCCGGCTTCTCCGGCCGTGCAAACGCTTCATAATTTCCGTTGCTGTAATAAATCCCCTTACTGTTTCTGGCATTTTTTCCTCTCTCAGTATTGCGGTACTCACTGTTCCCTGCTGTAGTTTTCTTCGCCGCCTGTTTCTCATTTTCCTTTGATTTCTTAACCATCAGTGCTGCCGCACCTGCGCCTGCAAGAATCGTAACGCCAAGCTTCATTCCTTTTTTTGCCATAATAATGACCGCCTTTCCTGTATTCTGAACTCTTTGAAGTTGTTTCCCTTTCCTGTATGTTTCCACCCTACAGCATTTTCATTCTTTTTTCCATTTACAAAACGGGAACAATGACAAAAAATTTATCATTGTTCCCGTTTTGTAAAAATAAAGGATATAATACCATTCACAAAAAAACGACTCTTTAAATATAATGTTTCTGCGATAAATTTCACAGGCTAAAATCATAGTTGCTATTCACATTTGATTTATATATTATTCCCATTCCTCTGTCTCAAGTACTTTTTTTCAAGCCTGTGATGGTACCAGACCATACAGATCACCCCGCCGAACATCACAATTAACAGAGCAGCTGTATGAATCATCCCCTTCATAAATATCCCTGCAATATATACTCCAAAAACAGCGGCTCCATATATGATCCACATCGCACCATGTTTCATATTCCATTCTTTTACCTCTGATACTTCTTCCTCCTTGGGCGGCTCCTGACCAGAATAAAATCCCACAGGCTTCCTGTTCCTGACCTGCGATATGCCGATGCAAATCATAATCACTGCTGCCAAAAGAAATATAAAAAAACTGATCCCCATCTCTGCCATATGATTCCCTCCTGACTCTATGAACATACTCTGCTTCTATCGTCTGGAGCATGATCTACTACGGCGCCGCCGAGCATGCTTACAATCAGATACGGCACGGTACTGCATACTGCAAGCAGTGAGGAGGCCATCACCTGACCACTCTGCGTATATGCCCATATGATCATCGCAAAGCCTGTCGTACTTGTCCCAAGCCCGGAAACCGTCTGCCCGATAAAAAGCAGTGCAAAATCCCTGATCTTTGTTTCCCTCTTCTCAATCACTGATATACCTCACATTCCCCATATGTATCAGTTTTTCATACATGTAACACTGCGGAGAGTGGTCATTGATTATCCCGCAAGCCTGTAAATGCGAGAATACCGTAATCGATCCCAGATATTTGAACCCTCTTTTTTTCAAATCTCTGCTGATCTGATCCGACAGGGCATTGCTTGCCTCCCCCTGTCCATTTTGATGTTTCAGATAGATCAGACTTTCATGGTTTGTATAGGACCACAGAAACCGGTCAAAGCTTCCATACTCTTCTATGATCCAGATATACGCTTTTGCATTTCCTATGATTGCCTCTATTTTCCTCCGGGATTTTATCATTCCCTCCACATTCATAATTCTGATGATATCCGGCTCCTCAAACTTTGCAATCTGATTGTAATCAAAGTCAGCGAAGCATTTCCTGAATATGTCGCGCTTCTTCAGCATCATGGTCCAGTTCAGACCGCACTGCATGACTTCCATTGAAAGATATTCAAAATGTTTTCTGTCATCATGAAGCGGGATTCCCCACTCCTCATCATGATATTTTTGTACAATGCCACCGTCGCAGCACCAGCCACACCGATTCATAACAGCCCTCCTCAAATATTGTGATAACGATACAGCCGCATTCTGTAATACACATTTCCAGTATCCTTACCAATCCAATTTTACCCCGACACTACTTTACAATGTTTTTTATTAAAAGCAATTCCGTATTTCACAATCGACTTCATTCCATCTTCCAAAAGTCTGGCCGCATAGCTTTTTCTTTCAATCTGGTCCAGTGCCTCCGCACACCACTTATCGAGATTGCCGTCCTCCGCATATTTTACCTCGATTACTACACCGATTCTGTTTTTTGTTTCAATCAGAATATCGCTGAAACCTTCCCCTGATTCTGCATTCGACTTTATGAACCAGCTATCCTCATACTGTAAAAGCCCCAGAAGCATACCGTGATAGAAATTCTCCTTCCTATCCCTTCGGACCGAGGTATCCCGGATGCTGATACTATTCCACAGATAATCATTCAACATCTCTTCAACCAAAGCGGCATCCCCATCAGGAAATGCAGCACAGAACTTTTCCATTCGCGGTACATCCGCTCTGGTAGTCTCCTCAAACCAGCCCCTGATCTGTGAGACAAAAAGATCTGTGATTTCCCGGTTCGGAATTGCCAGCTCATAACAGTTTCTCTCCACCCGGCCGCGCTGTGTCAGATAACCTGTAGTAAACAGCACACTCCACAGATTTTCAATGGAAGAATCCAGTTCACTGATTCACTTTTCCCCAGTTATGCAAAAGCTCTGCAATAAGCATTGTCTTGTCCACGTAATAAAAACCCTGCGAGGCAAATTCTTCAAAATTCTCAATGCCAACAGGCAACTTTTTTCCCATACCATTTCACACTCCTTCCCTGTGCAATTTCTACACCTGATGTGCTGGCAGGCTGCCTTTTCAGTGAAAGCTTTCTCTCATTCATCTTTTTCTTAAAAGGCAGACTTTTCTTATACTTTAACATGAAGCCTCCGGTTTCACAAGCATCCAGCGACCTGGAAACCATGAATGCAATTTAAGAGTTACTGTTCACGGGGTAGCTGTCCCGCGAGGTGTTTCCGGGCAGAATGCACGGAAATCCCGAGTACTGCGCGCGCGAAATTGTGCCGAAGGTACAATTTCTGTGCATCGCGAAGCGCGTTACTGGTCAGACGGCTGCCATTTTGGCAGACGTGTGACCAGTAACATTTAAGAAGCACTCTGTACTTCACCATACAGAGTGCTTCCATCCTGAATCCGCTGCATCATTTTATTCAATTTCTGTCACATCCTGCGCGCCGTCACCTTACAGCAGTTTCATTCTTTCTCTTCATATTTATATTTGCGCAGAATACCTCCAAAGCACAGGCAAACTGCTATGCCCATAACGCCAAGTATAAACATCATCATCGCAGCTCCTGAGCCCTTCCCGCTGCCAAACCACGCCCTCAGCATCCCTTGGTCAGAGGCTGCGGACATTACGGGTTCGCAGATTTCATCTACGATAAATCCGCCGAGAAAGAAGCCGACCGGGATTGTAAAGAACTGAAGCGTATTCCTACAGGAGTACACCCGGCCCTGCATATCCGCCGGAATCGTTGTCCTGAGAATGACATCCAGATTCGCACTCATTACTGGCACGAGCAGCCAGCCAATGATCTGACCCACACACCATAAAAACGGCTCTCTGCTAAAGGCCAAAAGAAAATTCTCTACGCTTAGCGAAATCAGCATCGTCACATAGATGACCCGAATCCGGTTCCTGGGCGCAGGAAGTACAGCTACAATCAGACTTCCGACGAGCGTTGCAATCCCTGCACAGGAAGTGACAACTCCAAGGACAGCCTCCCCTCCATTTTCTCTCGGAAGTACATACGCCGGAAGAACCGCATCAAACGCGGAAGCCACCAGATTCACCCCCGCAAGGAAAAGTATCAAAACAAGGATCAAACGGTAGTCCCGCAAATACTTCAGTCCGGACTTCACATTGGCAAAAAACGATTCCTTCTTCGCGGCAGACTGCGGAACTGAGGGAATCCTAACAAACAGCAGCAAGGTCACAAATGCCGCCGCAAAAGTGAACAAATCCGTATATATGACAGCTTCCATCCCTGCGAATGCGAACAAAGCAGTCGCAAACACGGGATTTAAGATTGTCACTAAAGAATTGGAAAATGATCTCAGCCCACTCGTTTTCTGGTAATGCTTTTGAGGTGTAATCAAGGTCATCGCGACATCGCTGGCCGGCTGCTGGACGGTATTCATCAAACCGTTTATGACATTCAGCAGATACATATGGACTGGCCTGAGCGCTTCCGTTTTCAACAGGATCAAAACCACTACCGTACAACATGCAGCAAGCGTATCACAAACCAGCATTACCTTTTTCTTGTCCCACCGGTCACTGAGTGCACCTGCAAAAATGCTAAGCATTACATACGGTGCATAGGAACAGATCGACAGAAGCGCTGTCTGCAGCGCAGAACCTGTTTTCTGATAAAGCCACAGCGTCAATGCGAAATTCGTCATCGCACTTCCAAGCTGTGATAATGACTGTGTGCTCCAGAGAATAAAAAACGTCTTCAATTCCTTTATTGTATTTTTCATCATAACTTTGCTCCTTTGATTTTAGTTTGTATCTGAATCAAGTCGCAAAGTCCGAGGACTTCAGCCGCTTACGGGCCATTCGCCTCCATGCATCGTCCTCAAACCCTGCATGGAGCGCCTGCAATTTCTAAAATCATACAATCTCCTCCGATTACTCAAATTACTGTCAGAGATGTTCTAACGCTTTCGCCAATTGAAGCTTAGTAGAATCATCTCTATATTAACTCTTTCAATAAAGCATTGATACGCTCTGTACAATCCGCTTCCCGTGTTTCTTTCTTTCGCCAAAAGCATTTTTAACGTATTAACTCATCAATATATTCATCTATTCTAAACATTCCGGATCACCCACTTCTTCATTACCAAGGTACTTTGTGTATTCTTTTCCCTCATAAAAGTTCATTATCGGGCGGCGAAGTTTTGACGGGAATAACGGTAATCTATTCAACACCGACAAATCCAACCAATCAAATCCAATTTGATTAGTATCATTATGACGCATTGCATTTTCAGCTTCTCCCAGGTAATCACATAAAAACACTAAGTCAATCCTATGAAAACTCTCGCCATGAACCCCTTCTATAACAAAAAGTAACTCTTTGCATTTAACCTCTATTCCTGCCTCTTCTCTTACTTCCCGTTCAACCGTACGAGTAAGCATTTCCTCGCCACCCTGACCACCGCCGGGCAAAATATACCATTCCTCTTTGCCATCGTTCAACTTTATTGCAAGCAATTTACCATTTTGAATTATAATTGCTTTTGCAGAAGTACGTATTTGTCTTGACATCTTTATAATCCGTTCAACTTTTCTATTGAATAAGTTCCCATGTATCTCCTCAAATCGGATTTTATCAACCTAAAATATACGACATATCGCTCATGCGTTTAATAAAGCGTTTTCCATCATCGTTTAGGAGCAAGTGACTTACACCGCCAGCAAAGCCAAATAGTTCAAAATCATTAAGAGATTCTACCGACAATCCAAGCCACATGGTATTGAATACACTAAGCAAGTCGCCGTGTGATACAATGATGATATTCTCTTCTTCATTTGAAATGATTTCGACAAAAAACGGAAGCAATCGATTCCATTCATCCCGGCGGCTTTCAGCATCTGAAAATAATCTATCATCAATGGTCTTTTCTTGACATTCTACATTTTCTTTTAACCACTGAACAGATTTTCCAACACATTTTCCCAAATTTCTTTCTCTCAATTCTTGTCTTAATGTAGGAGTAATATTCAAATGTTTACCTACGATTTCGGCTGTCTGTTTCGCTCTTGCTAAATCTGAAGAATACATCACAAAACTTCTGCCCTGCAATTCTTTAGAAAGTTTCTTTCCAATGCTCTCAGCTTGCAATTTACCTAATTCGGATAAATCCCAATCAGTCCACGAACCTACCATACCATTTGTATGATGAATAGATTGTGTGTGCTGAATAGTAATAATTGTTTTCATAAATATCTCCACCGTTTTCAGCTCAGTCAATTCAATTTTATCATTTTATTCAATAATAGCACCAAACTGTGAATTTATCTATCATCGTTTTGCTGTTACAAAGTAGCAGAGCCATTCGTCCTCGTCAACAGTCAAGATGAACGGGTGCGCTGCACCCACCGTTGACAAATGTGAATGTCCCTGCTTGTGTGGCAGACAAGAAGGCGAAAGCAATGAGTGCTTTCGTCTCGAAAAATATAATTTTCCTTACATCTGCTTGTATTGTTTTATATTGCCACAGGAAATCAGAGTAGCATTTGGACACCAGAACATCAAAAAATATTGTAGTTTCAAGTGCCCTGACAGGAAAAAAGTCAGTATTTTCAACGATTTTCAGGGTTTGATGATTTTAAACAATCCAAATTAAAATACTATTTTTATAGTATCACATTGTTCCTTCCCCGATCAACACTTTCTTTCCATCAAATGCAAATCCAAAATACCGAATCTGCTCTTTCGCTATTCCACGGGCCATCAGCTCTGCATCATATCTCTTTTCCTCGATCTGTTTCAATGCATGTCTCACGGTCTCCTCCAGACTGCTTTCCGCTGTCCTGCGGACTTTAAATTCCAGTACAAATGCAGGCTTTCCGGCCTTCAGTGGCTCAAGCATCACGTCATACCGTCCAAATCCGCTTTCCCTGTTTAATGTAACCCGGTATTCCCCGGTAAGTTCTACGATCAGCCCGAGCACAAAACCATGATAGAACCGCTCCGGATAACTCCGCCCTGAAGCCTTTTTCCCGGTATCAAACGCAGAAAATGTCAATTCTGCTATCAGGTTCATATATTCATTCATATAGTCAATATCCCCGCGCAGAAGTGCCTTTACAAAATCATTATAGGGTATTTCTTCTTCAGCAAACCAGTCCTGTATCATGTCCTGAAACATAATCCTGACTTCTTTATTCGTCAGTTCCATCTGATAAATGTATCTCTCCCCATTAAATTCATCAGATACTACCTTTAAATATCCGCTCGCCAGCAAAAGGCTCCATATTGCACCCTTTTTCCGGTTCAACTGGCTGAACACAATTTCCTCTGTAAATGATTTTCCTGCCAGCAGGTCTTCCATCGTCATCTTGATCTGCGGTGACCCCTGCCGTATCAGCCTGCTGACAAGAGAATTTTCGCTCGTATTTGCCCAATAAGCCTTAAATTTCTTTTCCTTCAGGAACGAAATAATGGACCATGGATTATAGATGCCCTTACTGCTCCCAAAATTGAAACCATCATACCACTCCTTCACGCTTGTTTTCGAATCAGACAGGCTATATTGGTCCAGAGTCTGAAATACCTCATCCTCAGTAAATCCAAAACAGGTGCTGTACCTCTCTGATGTTGTTGTAATAATAGCCAGATTATTATACCTTCGTAGAATAATCCATTCTCTTGCTGCCAGGCGATACAATCTCAATTATCCAATCAGGGGCACCATGACATCCATCTTCTTCCAATTTAGACGGATCACAAATGACAGAAATATCAGGCACTACGTAATTTCGTTTATCTTCATTGAGAAAAACAGCAAAAGGAGCTGCGTATACTTCACATTCTCCCTTGTTTTTTTCAATGTAATCAGAAATTTTTCTTGACAAAGCCATACTGATTCTCTGATGCGTCCTCCCTGGAGGATCCATATAATATATCTGACCGTCGATCAGTTCTGCACGTTCACCTTCCGGTAAAGCATAAATATCTTCTATAGTATAAGATCTTTCCTGTGGTAATGATATAATATCGATCTCCTCTATTTCATTGATTATACTATTATTTGCCTGTAGAAACAAGCAGCACCTGTGTATGTACCCAAAAAGACTTGCGGCAATGGCTGCTTCTACGACCCCACCGACTTATAATTCCTCACCCCGATCCGGTAAACGGCATAAGTCGGTATGAGAAACAGCAGTGAGATCAAGGGCAGCATCAGATACAGCAGCCCTGTCTCCCGGTCCAGCAGATACAGCAGCGGATAATATTGTACAAGTGTCAGCGGAATGACAAAGGTCAGCAGTCTCCTTTTCAGTTATAATTTATTGTATCGCTGCATGCAGTATGAAAAATGCAGCTCAGCCATATGCCGTACAGTCTATGCATTTTCACGTTCTGTCTCTTTATTTTCCTGGCTGAACTATAATATGTTACTGTTCACGCTTCGCGATGCACAGAAATTGTACCTTCGGCACAATTTCGCGCATTCAGTACTCGGGATTTCCGTGCATTCTGCCCGGAAACACCTCGCGGAACAACTTCAGACGTACTTCAATCCGTTCAATAAAAGGATAACTATCATATGAAAAGAGCTTTGCGCCAATGCTCCTCAACCGCCTGTGGAATACTGTACGTTTCGTACTCAGGCATAAACCCCTCGTGCCATATATGAAATTTAGAACCGTCAAACATCTTAAATATCTGCTGTGGGTCTGCTCCGCAAGCTGTTCCAGCGTCAAGCCACGCTCCACACGCAGGTCTTTTAGGCGTTCTTGTATGGATATTCCATGCTCTCCCTCCTTGTCTGCTCAATAAATGGGAATTTGTTACTGCATCATCAATGATAGTTCTATTTCATCTTCGTCCACTGCTCCGGTCTCTGTAAAACCTCTGCTTTTATACAAATTTAATGCTTGGATATTATCTCTGTTACAGGTTAAGGTTACCCGATTTGAAGAGCCAAAAGGTT
>JAUNGL010000211.1 GCA_030524665.1 Lachnospiraceae bacterium
GTATTGATTTTTCAAGGAACGATTCCCATTTTTAATGTGGGAAGTTTGAGTAAATTACTTTTTCTGACAACCACCTAAATCTGCCATTCAGAGAGATTTTGAGACATTTCACGACGTGTATTACGCACATACTGCACAAAATTCTCCTTAGTCCCTGCAAATACCTGATTTCTGACAAGATTCTTTAAAAAGGGATTATGATTGTTCAAAGCTATCGAGGTGACATAGCTGTCAGGTTTTGACTGACTGATTATCGCCGTCTTGCTTATCCTTTATCCAACTGTACTTCACAATCCTTCTGGTAAAAGGAAATTCCATAGCAGATAATGTCACGGTATCCTTCTGTCTGAAGCTCCGCTATATATCCTTTTTCATGAATCTGCTTCGCAGCATCTTCCGTATCTTTTTCCAAATCATGTATTCCTTTTGATACTTTTACTTCGATAATAAATGCTTTCCCACGCAGGGATGGGTTTCTCACCATCAGATCAGAACGACCATTTTCCGATTCCCTGTTTGATTTGATCAGATGCCGGTCACTCTGGCTTAATATCCCCGCAAGGAATCCACGATAAAAATTCTCGGCGCTGTCATAAAAACCGATTGTAGGTATCAATTTTCATTCAGAATTTCTCTCATTTTACCGGAAGCTTTATGTTCCATATCCTGATACAAATCTCGGAAATCCTGCTTCTTTATGTTTTCACGAAACCAATTTAGAATCGTATTCTGATAAATGGTCTTTACCTCTGCATTTGGAATCCGCACTTTTAGAAAAATAGCAGACTCTTTCAAATACTCTTCTGTCTTCGTCAAATATCCCGTAAAATACAGAAAATTCCACAGATTCTCTCCATTTTCATACATATCTGCATAAGTAATCTCTTCATGCACAGGAATACCCATTGTCTTCCCATCCAAAAGCATTTCAAGCTGCCCCCTCATTTCGCGGTCAGCTCGTCTGACCATATCTTTGATAATCTCATTGGAGCTGGTGTTAATCCAGTATGGACGTGGAAACGCACATATGCTTGCATCCAGATCATACAAAAATTTAATCACACTCCACGGATTATACACTTCCGCATCACCGAATGTATATCCATCATACCATTTTTTCATATCCTGAAAACGATCTTCCACATCATAATACGCCATAGCCTGTCGTACTTCCAGTTCAGTGAATCCGAAATGTTCACTGTACCTCTTGTCCAGCACAGAAATAATATTCAGATGATTTAATCCCGTAAAGATACTTTCTTTCGATATACGAAGACACCCGGTAATTACTGCAAATTTCAGAAAATCTTTTGCCTCCGCCTTTGTCCGCCGTTTTACAAAGCCCTTCCTCCAGTCCCAGGGTATGGCTTCCCTCCCATTCTTCCTGCATAATGGCGGAAAACCACTTAAGGAGGACATTTTCAAAGTGTGTCTGCACGGGATATGTCATTATCATTGGGGCAGGCCAACAACTACATCAATAACATTGAAAATAAAAAGTCACTTCCTGCCATGCAGTACATCCTCGGCATTATGAGAGAATTAAGCAGCAGAAAGTAAAGCGACCATTTCTGGCCGCTTCTTTTTGTTAAATTAAGTTACAGGGAATGAAACAGTTTTTGGTATCAATCGGAATGACTTCCTCACACATACAGATAATACCACCGCTGCCTCGCTCCAGATTTACCTTGTCAAGCAGTTCATACTTCCTGACTTCCCGCCGGTCAGGGTTTGCGGATTTTTTAATTTCCAGCGGATGGATCACGCCATTTTGCTCCACAAACACATCAATCTCTTTTGCATTGGAATCCCGGTAATAAGTCAGGTTGGCTTTAGAGGACGCATAGGCAAAATTTTTGAGCAGTTCAATCACTACATAGTTTTCAAAATAGTGTCCGCTGGCCGCCCCATTCATCAGAGTGTCCCTGGTAAGCCACATCGACAGATAAGCACACAGACCCGTATCGCAAAAATACAGCTTCGGCGTTTTCGTAAGACGTTTCAGTTCGTTATTAGCATAAGGCGGCAGCAGATAGATAATACCCAAGCCCTGCAGCAGACGTACCCATTCCTTTGCCGTTGGCTGTGATATTTCCGCTGCGTCTGCCAGTGTCTTATAATTGACCTGTTCCGCAACCAGAGCGGCGCAGGCGTTCAGAAATTTGCAGAAACGGACCGTATCCGTAATGCCGCCTTCTTCAGAGACGTCCCGCATGAGGTAGGTTTCAATATAGGAGTTAAAATATTCCTGCCTTTGCTCCGCATCTGCCAGCAATGCGTCCGGCATCCCTCCGCGCCAGATATGTTCAAACACATCTACAATGTCATTCTTTTTAGTAAGAGGCTGTCTTTGCAGGAAGCAGGGCAGTGAAAAATCAAGTTCGTTAGGAAAATTCAGCCCTTCGACCTCGTTCTTTGACAAGCTGTAAAGTTCCAGAATCCCGATTCTTCCGGCCAGCGTTTCACGGATATTTTTCATCATCTTGTATTGCTGTGATCCGGTCAGCCAGAACAGGCCCCGTTCTTCGCTTTCGTCGCACATGATCTTAATCTGCTCGAACAGCTCCGGCGCTTTCTGTATTTCGTCAATGATGATCGGCGGCTTATAGGTCTGGAAAAACAACACCGGGTCAGATTTTGCAAGTGTCCGCGCCATAGTGTTGTCCATAGAGACATAAGTACGCTTTTGTTCCGCAGCCAGGTGCTTCAGCATGGTCGTCTTTCCAACCTGTCTTGCGCCTGTTACAAGAACCGCCTTAAAAAAGAACTCATGCGTAAAAATTTGCGTTCTAATGCGCGCTCCAGATATTTCATTGTTCGGCCTCCTTATTTAGGAAAATATAAAGTATACTTTATATTTTCCTAAAAACAAGTCCGTGTCAACCATCTTGAAAATTTTCCTGTTAGTAGCATATACCAGAAAGCGCCATCCTATACAGGCAGAAGGATAAAACTATTCTCCTTTCACTAAAAATCTGCATAGAAAAGCGAGAGCCAGTCAGTCATCGTTTTCCTGTTGATTGTAATTTATTCTGAAAGACGGTAATGCGTATTCCTGCCTTTTCCCTCCTGAACAATCTGCCCGCTCCCTATCATCCGCTTTAATAACCGCCCGCATGTTGTCTGGCTGATTCCCAGGGTTCTTTCCAAATCCTTTCTCATAAAAGTACCTTGTTTCTTTGCCAGATCGATCACTAAATCTTCCTGTATATCGCCTGTCAGTTTATCTGTAGCAGGTTCTTCCTGCTTCGTATGCACATTCAGATTTGGAAGAATGATCTTAAAGGTATTGTCGGAAGTTTCTATTTGGGGCGTTTTCCCGGTTCCGGAATAAGCCTCCTGAATCTTTAACATCCCGGTTCCACAGGCTTCAATCAATTCCAGA
>JAUNGL010000032.1 GCA_030524665.1 Lachnospiraceae bacterium
TCCCGGAATCCTGTGAAATTCGGTGTTCAACACCGAATTTCAAGTGAGCCCTGTTTGAGAGAGCTGGCATCAGCCAGCGAGCGAGTTGGCGAACGGCAGGATGGAGGGGAAGACCAGCGCCTTAGTAGGTCTCCGTGAATGATTCGCCTTCTGCGCCCCCTGCCGCTGCCCTCCGATGCCTTTTGTAAACCTACAGAGCAGCCCAAAGGCGGATTCCCGGCGTCCGTCCATCGTCAACTAAACACGAAGTTGATTCATTGATATCTGGCAGAACGGAAATATTTCCTGGTGGAGAATCATGGGAAAATGAGGTATACTGAAAGAGTATGGGAAAGCTGTATTCGGCAGGAATAGCTGAAAGGAGATGAATAGTTATGAAGCTGATTCATATATCGGATCTTCATATTGGAAAGCGTGTATATGAATTTCCGATGCTGGAGGATCAGAAATATATACTGGCGCAGATTTTGGCAGTTACAGAGAGGGAAAAAGCGGACGGGATCATGATTGCCGGAGATATTTATGATAAGCCGGTTCCGCCGGCGGAGGCGGTACAGGTATTTGATGATTTCCTGACGAAGCTTGCAGCGCTGGGAATTACGGTGTTTGTAGTAAGCGGCAACCATGATTCTGCGGAGAGACTTGCATTCGGTGCAAGGTTGATGAGCGGCAGAGGAGTTTATCTTTCTCCGGTGTATGATGGACGTGTACAGAAAGTCTGTATGCAGGATACATGGGGAGAGGTTTGGATTTATTTGCTGCCGTTTATCAAACCGGTGGTTGTGCGGCATGCGATGGAGAAGAGAGACAGTGATAACGGGGAAGAAATACAGGATTTGAAAATTGAGACGTATCAGGATGCGCTTACGGCGGCAGTGCAGGGCATGCAGATTGATCCTTCAAAGCGGAATATTCTGGTAGCACATCAGTTTGTGACAGGGGCTGCACGTTGTGAATCGGAGGAAGTTCAGGTAGGCGGGTTAGATCAGATTGATGTGTCTGTTTTTGATAAATTTGACTATGTGGCGTTGGGGCATCTGCACAGTCCGCAGTCTGTGGGACGTGAAACGGTCCGATACTGTGGAACTCCTCTGAAATATTCTTTCTCGGAGGCTGGCCAGGAAAAGTCTGTGACGGTGGTAGAATTAGCGGCAAAAGGAGAGACTGTAATTCGAACAATACCGCTGATACCGTTGCGCGATATGAAGAAAATCTGCGGGAGTTATCAGGAGGTGATGTTCCGGGAGTTTTATCAGAATATGAATACGGAAGATTATATTCAGGTGACGCTGACGGACGAGGAGGATATCCCGGACGGACTGCAGAGGCTTCGCACGGTTTATCCGAATCTGATGCATCTGGAGTATGATAATAAAAGGACCAGGAGTGTCCGTAATATTGAGGGAGCAGAAAAGGCGGAGAAAAAGACGGAGCTGGAACTGTTTGAGGAATTTTATGAATTGCAGAACAATCAGGAGATGAGTGGACAGCAAAGAGCGTTTGCACAGCAGATGATACAGGAGCTTCTTGAGAAAGGGCGGGGCGGCAGAAATTTTTGAAATGCAGGATAACAAGCAGAAAGTACCGGTGATTCGATTGCCGGGCAGTTTACAATATAAACGGAAGTGATAGTGATATGAAACCACAGAGACTTACCATCAGTGCTTTCGGGCCGTATGCAGGGCAGACTGTGATTGATTTTGAGCGGCTGGGAGACCATGGACTTTATCTGATCACAGGGGATACCGGTGCAGGAAAGACTACGATTTTTGATGCAATTACGTTTGCTTTGTATGGAGAGGCGAGCGGTGAAGTACGTGAAGCAGGAATGTTTCGAAGTAAATACGCAAAGGATGAAACATCGACCTTTGTAGAACTGGTATTTGAATATCAGGGAAAGGTTTACAGAATCAGGAGAAATCCGGAGTATATGCGTCCGAAAGGGCGAGGGACGGGATTCACGATGCAGAAAAGCGATGCGGAATTGATCTTTCCGGATGAGCGGCAGCCGATTACAAAATCAAAAGAGGTCACACGTGCAGTGACTGAGCTTTTGGGGCTTGATTACCGCCAGTTTACACAGATTGCGATGATTGCGCAGGGAGATTTCCAGAAGCTTCTGCTGGCGGGAACGGCAGAACGCGGAGAGATTTTCCGCCGGATTTTCCGCACAGGGTTGTATCAGGAAGTGCAGAATAAGCTGAAAGATGCCGAGAAGGAGCGAAGAAAAGAATATGACGAAATGCGCAGGAGCATTAGTCAATATCTCGGTGACGTATCGTATGGGAGTGATTCGGTTCTTGCATCAGAATTAACGAAGCTCAAAAAAATGAAATTCGAGGGAAAAGTAGAGCGTGGTCTGGAGATTCTGGCGGAGTTGCTGGAGCAGTCTGACGGAAAGCTTCAGGAATTGGATAACAGGATCGGGCAGATGACCCGGAAGATCAGGGAGGAAGACCAGCTTCTGGGAAAAGCGAAGCAGGACCGGCAGATGCGGGAGGAGCTTGAAAAAAATCGGAACTTGCTTGATGATCTGCTGGTACGTGAAGAAGAGGCAAAAATAGTTCAGTCTGAGACACAGAAGATGGCCAGTGAATGTGAACGTCTGACAGAGTCGATTCAGGAGGGAAAAGAACGCCTGAAACAGCATGAAGCATTGGAAAATGACCGGAAAATCATGCAGGATGGAATCGCACAGCTGCAGGTGCATAGAAAGATCATGCAGGAGAAATTCGAACAGCAGCAGGCGTTAAAGGAAAAAATCGGACATGCACGGGTCAGACTGGATGCGTGGAGGGAGGTCGGAGAAGAGAGGATTCGCCTGAAACATCAGGAAGGGTATCTGGAGCAGTACCAAAAGGAACTGCAGTTGTTGGGAAAACAGAAGAATACGCTGGAGGATCAGATCAGGAATACGCTGAGTTGTATTGGTCTTGGAGAAAAACAGAAGAAGGAATATGAAGATTCGATCGGAAGGCTGCGGGAACAAATCAGAGGGTTGCAGGACCGGGATGCGGTGCTTGTTTCGTTGGCGGCAGAGAAGGAGAGACTGGAGCGAAGAGAAAAGGAACTGGGGAATCATTCCATACAGATTCGAGAAGCAGAGATTGAGAGGATGGAAAAAGTAAAAGTCCGGGATCTGCTTTGCACAGAGGAAAAAGAAATAAGGCAGCAGTTAGAGGAAGATCGGAGAGAATGGGAGTTGGTAAAAGACGCTGAGCTGACGCTGGCTCTGCTTAAGCAGGAGAGGATTTCATTGGAAGCAGAAGAACGTCAATGGAATGATTTAGCAGTGCAGCAGCAGAAGCTGGCGTCATTGTATACAGCAGCAGTTGAAAAAAAGAAAAAGTATCTGGCTGCTTCGGAAAGACGAAATGATATGAGAATTCAGTGGCAGAGGATGGAACAGTTGTTTTTAGATGCGCAGGCAGGAATTCTGGCAACCCGGTTACAGGCAGGAGAACCGTGTCCGGTCTGCGGTTCTGTTCATCATCCGGTTCCTGCAGTATTGCCGGAAGAAGTACCGGAGAAAAGCCAGCTGGATCAGAAGAAGGAAGATCTGACGGAGGCTGAAGCAAGGGCAGAACGGTTGAGTGCCGAGAACGGTCAGATGCAGCTTCGAATGCAGCAGGAGATGCAGGAACTTTTGAAAAAACTGATGAAAATGCAGGAGGCTTCCCAGAAAGTGCATTCAAACACGCTCATGGAAAAATTGACAAAATTATCAGAGAATGCCTGGGAAGCCGGAAACTTTTGTTCTGTACTGCAGCCAGAGATACAGCGGATGCAGGTACACGCAGATACATGTAGACAGGAATTTTTACAAAAGGCTGACGAATCAGAAAAAGCCCGGAAACGAAAAAAACAATTGGATCAGATTCTGCAGAGGGAGCAGGGATTACTGGAAGAAATTCAGGAAAAACTGCGGAAAGGGTTGCAGGAGCTGGCAGTGGCAGAAGAACAGCTCAGAAGCAGGGGAGAACTGCTCAGGAAAACGGTAGCAGAAATATTGTATGAGAAACAGAATCAAAGTTGTTTTGCAAATGAACAGAAATGTCGTGATCTGTATCAATTATGCCAGAGAAACGGGAAGCTGCTGTTTAAACAGGAAGAGCTTCCGTTGCTTTTGGAGTTTGCAGAACAGATGATTCGCCAGTTGTCAGAGCAGGCAGAGTCTTTGAGAGAGAAGGAGAAGGCAGTTAAAGAAGAAATCCGGGTTCGAGATGCTGCTACTGCTGAGGAAGAGCGGCTGGATGCGGTACTCAAAGAGTGTCAGCAGGGGATACAGGAGCAAAAAAGTCGGTTGGAGGTCATGAGAAACCGGCTGCAGGAGATACAAAAACAAAGGCAGGGAGTTCTGCTGAGAACGGATATGCCATGGGGAATGAAATACCAGAATATGCTCCAATGGACAGAAACGGAACAGGAACAGGCCGTGAAAGAAGCAGAACAGCTTCTGGGAACTGCACTGCACCGGAAGCAGGAGGAAATTGACGAGAATGACCGAAAGCTGGAACAGAAGAAAATGCTGGAAGCCCATCTCCCTGAGCAGGAAGAGCAGGTTCATAAGCTGGAAACAGAAATCAGGCAAATGGAGCTCTCGGCGGAGCGTCTGAGTACCGAGATTAAAAAACAACGGGAACAGGTGGAACAGATATCCGAAGGACTGCATGGAGAAACTAAGGAAGAAACAAGGAAAAAGATCCGTGGATGTCTGGAACAGCAGCAGAAGCTTGAGCAGGAACAGAAGCAGGCGGAAAAGGCGTATCTTGACTGCCATACACAGGTTACTGCTCTTCGGGCAGCCATTGAAGTTCTGGAAAAGCAGATCAAAGGAGATGACAGCGTACAGGAAGATACGATCGCGGCCAGAAGAAAGCTTTGGACGGAGCAGAAAGAAGAACTCCTGCATCAGAAAACGGAAGTGTATGCGGCCAGAAAAAGGAATCAGGAAATTTATCATTCTGTGTGCGGAAAACAGAAGCATATGATTCAGGTGGAGCAGGAATATGTCTGGATCAAAGCACTGTCGGATACAGCAAACGGAGCATTGAACGGAAAGAGGAAGATTGAGCTGGAGACGTATGTTCAGATGGCATATTTTGACAGAATTCTACGGCGTGCGAACCTGAGGCTTCTGATGATGAGCAGCGGACAGTACGAGCTGAAACGTCAGGAGGACGGAGATAATAAGAAGGAAAAGGCGGGGCTGGAGCTGAATGTGATTGACCATTACAATGCAACAGAACGCAGCGTGAAAACATTATCGGGTGGGGAATCCTTCCAGGCATCCCTGTCTCTGGCACTTGGACTGTCCGACGAAATCCAGTCACTGGCCGGAGGAATCCGGCTGGATGCGATGTTTGTCGATGAGGGCTTCGGTTCTTTGGATGAGGAATCACTGAATCAGGCGATGAAAGCGTTGAATGGCCTTACGGAGGGAAAAAGGATAGTCGGTATCATTTCCCATGTGGCCGAGCTGAAGGAGCGAATAGAAAAGAAGATCATCGTGACAAAAAGCAGAAGCAGAGACGGGATAGGGAGCAGCATAGAAATTGTGGTCTGACAGATGATGCTTGCACCCGCATGGTGTGCAGGGCGAAGTGTAAATGCGGCGTCTGCTGTGGCAGCCTTCAACCGGAATGATTCACGTACAGTGGATTGAGTATTACGTGGAAAACAGTCTTATTTGCCGGTACTGTTCGCAGTTCTGTGGTTTGCGAACAGTACCTTTCGGTCAGTGCTGCAGGCGTTTGCGGTATTCACGGGGAGAACAGCCCTTCAGCTTTACGAAGACCTTGGAATAATAATTGGAATCAGAAAATCCGGTCAGAGCAGCGATCTCTGTAATGGAACGGGCAGAATCAGCAAGGTATTCCAGACTTCGTTCGATGCGGTATTCCTGAAGAAACGTAAACAGAGATACATTCATGCAATGCCGGAAGATACGGCTGCATTCACTTTCACAGAGATGAATATGGGCAGAGATATCAGACAAACTGATTTTTTCCATATAATGCTGTTCCAGATAGCTCAGGATTTCCTTGATGCGGTTATATTCTGCCTGTTCATGTGCAGAAACGGCAGAGGTCGGAGTCTGATACAGGTAGAGAAGCTGCCAGATTTTCTGTAATTCCATAATAATCGTCAATTCGCAGCAGGGGGGCTTTTCTTCGTCCAGCCGGATAACCGTTTGAATAGAAGCGATAATTTCCTGATGCCACGGACAGGACTGATCAAAATGGATAGCCGATAACGAAAAATCCTGCGTGATGGGTTCGACATATTTCTGGCAGATGATACTGTGGGGAAAGCCGTAAATCAGCTTCGGATCAAAGGTCACTGAAGTATATTGGCAGTCGTACAGAGATTCCATATAACCTGAGTGCAGGGTGTTCGAGTTCCCGAAGAGGGCCTGTCCTTCCTGAAGATGAAAGGTGTTGCGGTTGACTTTGTAGACCATTTGTCCTTTTGTGATCAGGGTCAACTCGATTTCCGGATGCCAGTGCCAGGGAAAGGAACCGGATTCATAGCTGGATAGCTTTTCATAACTTACCAGAAATGGAAACTGGTAATTGCCGTGGTTTTTCAGTTCCTTCTGAAACTGATCCGTAATGATCTGCATATCGGAATGCCTCCTTTGAAAGGTTGAAATTGCTCAGATGGATATTTTCGCCGGGAACACAGTGTGAATCAAGATATTACCGGAATTCTACGATTATCATACCATATTTCAGATAAAAAACGCAAGATATTACCTTTTGTACGCAGGATTATCAAGGAAATTTTCTGGGTATGGCATAGAATAGAAGAAACAACAGTCGTAGCCTGAATAGCGAATAAGGGATAAAGCAGCGCCGGATATTCATGGAATGTTTGTCTGGTGTATACCGTAAGAACGATGATAAACAGAAAAATAAAATGACAGGGGGATCATAAAATGAGAATACCAAGTGAAGCGGAATTAACCAGAGTGTACGGAGAGTGCCAGGAAAGCAGGAAGCGTTATGAATCACTGGCAAAGAACTTTTCAGAGCGTTTTGGCCATGAGAAAGCAGAATTTTTCTCTGCACCGGGACGGACCGAGATTGTCGGAAACCATACGGATCACAATGGCGGAAAGGTATTGGCAGCCAGCATTGATCTGGATACCATCGGTGCGGCTTATCCGAATGAGACAAATGTGATTCATATTGTCAGTGAAGGCTACAGAAAAGAGATTACAGTGAACCTCTCAGCACTTGATAAGATCATCAAAGGTTCAGGAACGGTAGCTCTGGTAGCAGGAATGGTGGAGGCAGCAGAGAAGAAGGGATTCAAAGTCGGAGGATTCGATGCATACGTATCTACGAGAGTCATCAGTGCAGCAGGAGTAAGCTCTTCTGCATCGTTTGAGATGCTGGTTTGCTCAATTATCAATTATTTCTTCAATGAAGGCCGGATGGATATTACAGATTATGCCAAGATCGGACAGTACGCGGAGAATGTATACTGGCTGAAAGCCTCCGGTCTGATGGATCAGATGGCCTGTGCGGCGGGCGGAGCGATTCTTCTGGATTTTTCAGAGGAGACCCCGACCTACCGTCAGATGGAGTTCTCCTTTGAGAAGGCAGGATACCATCTGGTAATCGTAAATACAGGAAAGGGACATGCAGATCTGAGCCAGGAATACTCCGATGTACCGTCAGAGATGAAGCAGGCAGCAGCGGCAGCAGGTGTCAGCCGTCTGTGCGAGACCGATTTGGATCATGTTCTGGAAAAAGTATCCGAGATTGACAATGACAGGGCAATTCTGCGTGCATTCCATTTCTTCGAAGAAAACAGAAGAGTTGTCAGCACAGCGAAGGCCGTGGAAGCAGGAGACTATAAGGAAGTCCTCAGTCTGCTTGATGAATCCGGAAATTCATCCTGGGAGTGGCTGCAGAATTGCTACTCTCTGCAGAACTGCAAGGAACAGAAAATAACGCTCGCACTTGCGTTGACCAGACTGTTTTTGAATCGGGTCGGTGATGGAATCTGTCGTGTGCATGGCGGCGGGTTCGCTGGTGTTATCATGTGTGTGGTACCGGAAAGTGAGTCGGAAAACTATGTAAATTACATCTCAAAATATTTTGGAAGAGAGAATGTATATCCGATGGGAATCCGTGCGGTCGGAGCTGCACATTTAGGATTGGAGTAATATGAATCAGCCAAAAGAAACCTTATACCGTTCTCTGTCAGAACAGGTCTCCGCTCTGACAGAGGGGGTTCCCCATCTGATTGCGAATCTGGCGAATGTGTCCGCACTTCTGAATCAGGAGCTGGAGCGGATCAACTGGGTGGGATTTTATCTGATGGAGAACGGAAAGCTTGTTCTTGGCCCATTTCAGGGGAAGCCGGCGTGTATTGAGATTGCGGTAGGAAAAGGAGTCTGCGGAACTGCTGTCGCGGAAGATGCAACTGTGCTGGTGAGGGATGTCCATGAATTTCCGGGGCATATTGCATGTGATTCTGCATCCAGATCGGAGATTGTAGTTCCCATTCATGCGGATGGGAAGATTGTCGGTGTGCTTGATATCGACAGTCCGTTTGTCGGCCGTTTTACAGAGGAAGACCGGGACGGTCTGGAGAAGATTTCAAAGCTGCTGGAAAAGATATGGGAATAGCAGGAAAAGAAAAATAAGCATCTTGTTTTCATGTGAAACTGGCTTCTGCCAAGCAGGCAGAGGCGGTTCCGTGAAACAGGATGCTTATTTCATGTCAGATCAAAACAATGCAATCGCAGACTGCCGTTCTGCAATCTCGACATCCATGGTCAGCTGGGAAGAACCTTCAATCGTTCCGGTACGGATTTTTTCCAGAAGGAGCCGTGTGGCACAGAGGGCTTTCTGTTCGACATCCTGCGAGATGGAGGTCAGCTTCGGAGAAGTGAACTGGCAAAGCTGCAGGTTATCGAAGCCGATTACCGAAAGGTTGATCGGTATACGATAGCCGCCAAGTCTTGCACCTTCCATGATTCCGATGGCGCAGATATCGGCGGTTGTCACAACGGCGGTGATTTCGTTCCGGAGTGAGGCGATTTTTTTCCCGGCTTCAATTCCGCCTTCGTAGGAAGGGGAATATGAAAAAACGTAGTCGGGACGGAAGGGGATTCCGCTTTCTTCCAACGCCTGCCGGTATCCGTTAAATCGGGCAGTGAGAACGAAATTATCTTCATAATCTGCTACAAAAGCAATGTGTGAATGTCCGTGGTTAATCATGTATCTGGTGGAAAGATACAGTCCCTTCTGGTCATCTGAACGCACATTAATCAATCCGGGCAGTTCGGCGTTACTGTCGAAAACGGCAATAGGGCAGATATCTGTGCTCAGAAGGGATGCCAGAAAGTCTTTGGGGAGCGGGTACAGAAAAATGATCCCGTCTACATTCCAGTTCTTCAGAAGAGTCATGATATCAGTCATCTGTGAGAAAGAACGAATCATAGTGTAGTAGCCGTTCAGGCGCAGTTCACGTTCAATCGTACCGAGCATGGTACTGATGTATGGGTTTTCCAGATAATTATGATTGATATCATCACTGTCATCTGTGGAGATAATGATTCCGATGATATTTGAGGTCTTCTTTGTCAGGCTCCGTGCACTGAGATTCGGAACGTAGCCGCATTCTTCTATGATACGATTCACTTTTTCAATAGTCTTTGCCGATACCCGGTTATGTTTTCCGTTGATCACATTGGATACAGTCATCATACTGACACCGGCTTTGTCGGCGATATCTTTTAACGTCATTTCATTCAAATTTCCTTTCTGTTTGATCCGGTAAAATCTATATGTCGGTATATTTGCCCGATATGCAGTCAGTCCAGCTGCCATACCTGTATGGGTGACAAATCCGTATGGAATGAAAGCCGGTAAATCAGGAGTCTATGGATCATAAAGTTTATAAACTATATAAAGATTTATAAACTTTATTATACCCTATTTCATGAAAAAAAGCAATGAAGAAAGAAAAAACTAAAATTATGCAAAAACTACAAAAAATAGGTTTAAAAACTATGTATATTGATGAAAAGACAAAAGACTATTGACGAAAAAGAGGAAGTGTGCTAGTTTAATAATAGATTTAGCGCTAAACTTAAAACAAACGAAACGTGAAAAGAAATAAGACTAATTAAGAAAGATGAGGAAAAGAGCATGAATAAGAAAATGATTGCAGCAATGACAGCGGCGATTACGGCAGCTGTTGGATTATCCGGAAGCATCGTAATGGCAAGTGAAGCAGTTCCGACAGAACCGTTTGGAGATACGGTCAAGTATGATCCGACTGTAGAGATCAATGACGGGAAGGACATTTCCGTAGAGCTGTGGGAGTGGGGAAGCGATGATCTGTTCCAGCAGGTAATCGACGGATACACCGCGATCCATCCGAACGTAAGCATCAAGCTGGTAAACAATCCGTGGGAGGATTACTGGACCAAGCTTCCGCTGGCACTGAGTGGCAAGAACGGCCCGGCAATCTTCAATGTACATAACAGCTATCATGAGAACCTGATTAACTATATGGCTCCGCTGGATATTCCGCTGGAGGATCTTCAGGCTGACTTCACAGGTGTAGATGCCCACGTAATTGACGGGAATGTGTACTATATTGATTATGGTATGATGACCGGTTCTGTATATTACAACAAGGATATGTGGGAAGCAGCAGGCCTGACAGAGGATGATATCCCGAAGACATGGGATGAGATGCGTGAGATAGCGAAGAAACTGACAATTAAGGACGGAGACAGGCTGGTTCAGGCAGGACTGAACTTCAACGGTGATTTCCATCAGAACTATCTGCTCGGCCTGAACTACCAGCTGGGTGAGAACCTGTTCCAGGAAGACGGAAAGACGCCGAATGTCAATTCCGATGCGATGAAGAAAGTGATGCAGATGCTCGTAGATATGTATGAGGTAGACGGCGTAGGTTCCAAGGACTTCGGCGAGAAGGGTGCAGACAGCTTCGGTCAGGGACAGTCAGCGATGGTAATCCAGTGGGGCCACTACTACAATACACTGAACACTACATGGAGCGATATCAACTTCGGTGTATTTGAAATTCCGACTTTTGATGGCGAGCCGTACGCTTACAACCGCTACAATGGTGAGTCAACCTTTGGAATCAACAAGAATGCTCCGGAAGACCAGCAGGCTGTTGCTCAGGATTTTGTAAAATATTTCCTTGCAAACGATGAAGCTCAGGTTACTTTTAATCTGGCTATGAGTACTTTCCCAGCGAAGAAATCTCTGGCTGAGAATGAAGAAATTCTGGCAAATCCGTCTTTGAAAGTACTGGCAGAGCATATCGACCGTTACATATGGCCAGGTCCAATGCCTGCAACGATGGAAACGACACTTCAGACAGCCGGACAGAATATTTTCTTCAACGGCATGGATATTGATACTGCTTTCGAAGAGGCACAGGAAAACATTATCAGAGACATGAAGAACAGTACGTTTGAATCCGTGGAAAGTCTGTATGCTTATGCAGAATAAGAATCGGCACACGCTGTAAGGACTGTGCAGCCGACGAGGTGAAATGATTCCGGGCTGTAGAGGCCCGGATATGAGGATGCCGGATGAAGCAGAATGATCCGGCATCCTTTCTCATACTATGCACCGGACATGGCAGGCAGACCGGCGGGAAATCCCCGCAGCGGCGGGCCGGATGTTTTCTCTGATGTGACAGGAAAGAATGAAGGAGGCAGGAGTTTATGTTTAAAAAGTCATACCCTCTGCAAAGCAGAAGTGAAATTATACTCAGGAATATCGTTGTGACCGCAATGGTAATTTTCTTTTCGGTTTTCCTGATCGTTCCCATAGGGATTGCGTTTGCGGGCAGCTTTCATGAGTGGAACCCGCTGAGCGGGACTTATAATTTCCTTGGACTGGATAATTATATTGAAGTGTTCACCAGTGAACTTTTCTGGAAATCCATGCTGAACACGGTAATTTTTTCAGCAGTTGTAATTGTTTTCCGTGTGGGACTGGGACTTGCGATTGCCTATGCAATTTATTCTCCGCTGGTGAAATATAAGAGCTTTTTCCGCGCAGTTTATTATATGCCGGTTGTTACTCCGATGGTCGCGGTAGCATTCGTGTGGAAATTTATGTACAATCCGCAGATCGGTACGATCAACCAGCTCTTCCATCTGGATATTAACTGGCTGATGAATCCAAGTACTGCATTGCTGGCAGTTATGATTATGACGATCTGGAAGGATTTTGGATATGCAGTCGTGATGTATATGGCAGGGCTTTACTCACTTCCGGCAGATGCAATGGAGGCAGCAAAGGTGGACGGTGCAAATGCATGGCAGACGTTCCGTTATATCACGCTTCCGCTTCTGAAGCCGATGACGCTGTTCGTGGTTATTACTTCTATTATTTCTTATATTCAGGCGTATGTACAGATCCTGATCATGACAGAAGGAGGACCGGGAACGGCTACGTATCTGGCTTCCTACATTATCTATGATGAGGCGTTTGTGAAATACAATTTTGGTTATGCATCCGCACTCTCATTCGTATTGTTTGTAATCACAGCAGCATTTACGATGTTATCCTTCCGTGTATCCGGAACAGAAGAATAGGAGGATCGTACTATGAGAAAGAAAACCAGCAGTATTATTTTGAATGTTGTACTCCTGTTGCTCGGTGTTGTGACGGTTTATCCGTTCGTATGGATGCTGTCTTCATCCTTTAAACAGAATAAAGAAATCATGGCGCTGGAACAGCACTTGCTGCCGCAGCAGTTTATCACAGACAATTATATCAATATGAATGCGCACTTTAATTTCCTGCGCTTTTTTGCGAACAGCTTGCTGATTACCGTTGTAGTGACCGTGATTGTACTCTATACCAGTACGATCTGCGGATATGTTTTGAGTAAATACCGCTTCAGAGGAAGGAACCTCCTGTTCGGATTCGTTCTGTCCACGATGATGATTCCGTGGTGCGTAACGATTATCCCGAAATACTCCATGATTCAGCATTTTGGATGGATGGACAGCTATAAGGCGCTCATCATTCCGGGCATGTTCAGCGGATTCGGTATTTTCATGATGAAACAGCACATCACAAGTCTTCCGGATGAGATCCTAGAAGCAGCCAGAATCGACGGAGCAAATGAATTCTATATTTTCCACCGGATCGTATTTCCGATGTCGAAGAACGGAATTTCCAGTATCGCGATTTTCCAGTTCCTCTGGACCTGGGAAGACTTCCTCTGGCCGTATCTGGTGATCAACACGCAGGAAAAACAGCTCCTTGCAGTTGGACTGAAAATGTTCAATGGCCAGTATTCGACGGATTACGGAGCACTGTTTGCTGCAACGGCAATTTCGATTGTTCCGGTACTGCTGATCTATCTGTTTTTCCAGAAACAGTTCATTGCGGGTATTGCAGCTTCGGCTGTAAAAGGGTAAAATGATAGCAGATTTATGGAATGAACGTGTACATTGCAGGAGATGATGTGATCGTATACGGCAATCATGCTGATAAGGTTTGCAGACAACTGTCTGAGATAAGAATCAAGAGAAGGGAGAGCTGCTATGAAGGAAATATATCAGGTAGCAACCCGTCCGATTGCTTTGGATGCCAATATTGTGGCGGGAGAAAAATATAGGATTACGGTTTTGACAGAAGGGCTGGTTCGCCTGGAATACAGTGAGGATGGAGTATTTGAGGACAGAGCCACGCAGATGGCGTTTTACCGCGACTTTCCTTCTTCAGATTACCGTGTGGTGCGTACGGAAGACGGAATAGAAATCCATACGTCACGGATACATCTTATTTACAATGAAAAGGAGTTTACGAGTTTCGGACTGAGTATTCAGGTAAAAGGGAACCTGAGTGCTTACCACAGTATCTGGCACTATGGTGAGGAGGTTCATGATCTTGGGGGAACAGCCCGGACTCTGGATCTTGCAGATGGGGCGATTCCTCTGGAGCACGGCGTGGTTTCCAGATTTGGATATTCTGTTCTGGATGACAGCCGCTCTCAGGTACTTCTGCAGGACGGATGGATTGAACCGCGGAAAAAGGGAATTCAGGACTTATATTTCTTCGGATACGGACATGATTATAAAGAAGCCCTGCGGGATTTCTATTATATGTGCGGGAAAACACCGATGCTTCCGAGATATGCACTCGGAAACTGGTGGAGTCGTTATTACAAATATACGGAAGAGTCCTATCTGGAGTTGATGGACCGGTTTGAGCAGGAAAATCTTCCGTTTACCGTCGCAGTCATCGATATGGACTGGCATTTGGTAGATATTGATCCGAAATATGGAAGCGGATGGACAGGTTATACGTGGAACAGGGAACTGTTCCCGGATCCTGCCCGTTTCCTGAAGGAACTGCACCGCCGGGGAATGCATACGACACTGAACGTACATCCGGCAGAGGGTGTGAAAGCGCATGAAGAAATGTATGAGGAGATGGCAAAGGAGCTTGGTGTGGATTATGAACACGAAGACCCGATCAACTGTGATGCGGCGAGCCCGGCATTTCTGGAGGCGTATTTTAAGTATCTGCACCATCCGCGTGAGGAGGAAGGAGTCGATTTCTGGTGGATCGACTGGCAGCAGGGAAGCAACAGCAAGATAGAGGGTCTGGATCCTCTGTGGATTCTGAATCATTTCCATTTTCTGGACAGCAGAAGGAATGGGAAGCGCCCGATGACATTTTCCCGATATGCAGGGCCGGGAAGCCATAGATATCCGGTAGGATTTTCGGGGGATACGGTCATTACATGGGAATCACTTGATTTCCAGCCGTATTTTACGGCGACTGCCTCAAATGTGGGGTATGGCTGGTGGAGCCATGACATCGGCGGCCACATGCTGGGATATAAGGACGATGAGATGGCAGCCCGGTGGGTACAGTTCGGGATTTATTCCCCGATCATGCGGCTTCACAGTTCCAGCAGCGAATTCAACGGAAAAGAGCCGTGGAGGTTCAAAAAGGAATCGGAGCTTGCCATGGATGAGGCTCTGCGTGAGCGTCACAGGATGATGCCGTATCTGTACACGATGAATTACAGAAGCTATCAGGAAAATCTGCCCGTCGTAATGCCGATGTATTATGAGTATCCGGAAGCAGGGGAAGCTTATGAGGTCAGGAACCAGTTCTGTTTTGGAAACGAACTGATCGTTGCTCCAGTTACTGCACCGAGAATTTCAGGAATCAATGCGGCAAAAGTGAAGGTATGGCTGCCGGAAGGTATTTGGTATGATATCCATACAGGTATGATGTACAGCGGAGGAAGAACTCTGGATATGTACCGAATGCTCTCTGAAATCCCCGTGCTCGCAAAAGCCGGAAGCATTCTGCCGTTCACGGATGAAATCAGCGGGATACAGGCAGACAGGAATCCGGATTCTTTCAGAATTCAGGTATTTGCCGGAAGCAATGGCAGTTTCACCCTGTATGAGGATGACAATGAGACGTGTGATTATGAAAAGGGAATCTGTGTTCTGACCGATCTGGAGTATGTGGAGGATGCCGCAGAAAACAAATTTGTGATCCATCCCTCACAGGGAGCGCTGAATCTGATCCCGGAGAAGCGCAGCTATGTGATAGAACTCGTCGGATACCGGAAAACACAGCAGATTCAGGTGCTTGTGGATGACAGGCATGTGGAAGCAGGTACAGAGTACTGTGAAAGCAGGCAGGCATGGATTCTCACGATCCCGGAGACCGCGGTGACAAAGAAAATCCAAGTATGTCTGGCAGCTCCGGAGCCGGTTCGTGAAAACAAAGCAGAGGAGAGATGTTTTGATTTCCTGAATCAGGCAGAGATTGGTTTCGTTCTGAAGGATCAGATTTACGGTCTGATCCGTAAGAGGAGCAGCATTCCTGTATTGATTGGAGAACTGAATGCGATGAGGCTGGATGCGGATCTGTACGGAGCACTGCTGGAGATTCTGACGGCGAGAAACGACTGAGAGAAATGAGATTCCTTCGCGGTACTATGTACCGCCGGATATACAGACAATAAAAAAAAATCTTTATGCTGCCCGGTGAATGCCGGGCAGCATTTTCATGTTTGCGTCGCTGCTATGAAACATTATAGCAGAGATGCTGTTTTTTTCGAAAAAAACTGAAAGTAGTTTCTGGAAAATTGTGGAATTGTAAAAAAGAAAGAGCTGCAGATGCTGAATTTTGTATCATTTGCCCAAAAGAAGAAAAACCTTTCTGAATGTTCAAATTGTATTGAAAAATAATGAAATTCCTATATGATTAGTTCATCAAAAAAAGGGGGGGATCAATACGTAAAAACGATGGCATCCTGACAGGATGTGTTACTGCAGAAATCACAAAAAAGGAATGGAGGAGAAAAAATGAGTACAGAGAAAACCATAAGGGGATCTAAAAGAAAAAAGCAGATAAAGCAATATACCCCATTTTATCTGTTTGTACTTCCGGCAATCATTGTAGCTGTATTGTTCTGCTATTTGCCGATGGGTGGTCTCGCAATAGCATTTAAGGACTATAAGATGGCAAGAGGTATTGCAGGCAGTGATTGGGTAGGGTTAAAACATTTCCAGAAGTTGTTTTCAGATCCCAATTTTTACAGGGTTTTGAAAAACACTCTGACAATCAGCCTGCTATCCCTTGTTACGACATTTCCGATGACAATTGTGTTTACGATTCTGGTGAATGAATTGATGAATAAGAGGTTTAAGAGTGTGGTCCAGACGATTACCTATATGCCTCATTTTCTTTCATGGGTTGTTGTTGGAACATTCGTATACCAGCTGCTTTCACCGACAGGAGGTGTATTCAATGCGGTTCTTCTGAAGCTTGGAGTCATTGATGCACCCATTTATTTTATGGCACAGCAGAATATGTTTGTGCCGATCTATCTGATCACAAATTTGTGGAAGACCACAGGCTACAGTATTGTGATTTATCTGGCAACAATCGCCGGAATTGACGCATCTCTGTATGAAGCCGCATCAATGGATGGAGCGAATCGTTTTCACCGTATTATCCACATTACCTTACCTGCAATGCTCCCAACGATGTGTACGATGCTGATCCTGCAGATCGGAACTCTCGTCAGTGTTGGCTTTGATCCGATTTTCAACTTGTATAACGACGCAACTTATCAGACTGCTGATGTAATTTCAACTTATGTGTATAGAAAAGGTATGGTTGAGAGCCAGTACGATTATTCGACGGCCATAGGTTTGTTCCAGAACGTAGTGAGTCTTGCGCTTGTACTGATTGCAAACAGATTTGCGAAAAAGGCCAATCCTGAATATAAGGTCATTTAAATGAAAGAGGGGGATGAAGCATGGCACGTAAGAAAGAGAAATATACACATGTGAAAATGAAAAGATCTACAGGCAGCAAGGTGTTTGATACCCTGAATATCATATTTATGGTGCTGTTTTGCATTTCTATTATCATTCCGTTTTGGGATGTGATTGTAAGGTCATTTTCAAGGGCTCAGGATATTTCCTATATGCATATTAACTTTTTGCCGAAGGTCTGGACACTGGATGCATATAAGTATGTGCTGAGAGATGACGGCATCTTACATGCACTTTTTATATCGGTTGCACGTACGGTGCTTGGGACGATTCTGCATATTATCGTATGTTCTCTGGCAGCGTATACGCTGACCAGAAATGAAATGCCGTTCAGGAGCATCATTACTACAATCCTGCTGATTCCGATGTTCTTCAACAGTGGTATGATCCCGGCCTATTTGAATATGAAAAATCTGGGGCTTCTGAATAACTTTTTGGTATATATTCTGCCGAGTGCATTTTCCATGTACAACACGATTATTATCCGAAATTATTTTTACTCAATTGATAAGAGTATGGAGGAATCTGCCAGCATTGATGGCGCCTCGCAGCTTAAAATTTTTACAGCCATTATCTTTCCACTGTCCAAACCGGTGATTGCAACCGTTGCACTCTGGCAGATGGTTGGCCAGTGGAATGCATGGTTTGACAATATGATGTACACGAGAAGAACAGAAAGTCTGACGACACTGCAGTATCTGCTGCGGAGAATGCTGGATGCGATTACAAACAGTACGAATACAAGTGCTTCCGGTGTGGAAGCTATGGGATCTCTTGTGGATACGAACCCGGATACGATTAAAGCAGCGACAACGATTTTGGTTGTACTGCCGATCGTTGTAGTCTATCCATTCCTGCAGAAATATTTTGTGCAGGGCATTATGGCAGGTGCAGTAAAAGGCTGATGGCCGTGGAGGATATTTATGATACATAAAACACTTGGTACGGTCGTTAAGGAATATTCTCCGGGTCTTCAGCAGGAAAATCCGAGGAACAGCGAAGGTGCTTTTCTTTCACTTAAGGATGGAAGTATTTTGTTTGTTTACAGCCGATTCAAGGGAAAATCCTGTGCAGATGCCGCGACGGCAGATATTTATATGGCTGTCTCGACAGATGATGGAAATCATTTTGGAGAAGAGAAATTGATCCTTACCTGCGAGGGGGAAGCAGCGGTTAATATTATGTCTTTATCACTGATGCGCATGGACAATGGCGATATCGGCCTGTTTTATCTGGTACGTACTACCTACACGCAGCTTCAGATGTTCCTTCGAAGATCCCGGGATGAAGGAGAAACCTGGGGACCGCGGGTAATCTGCACGAATCAGGATGGATTTTTTGTGGTAAACAACGACAGGGTGGTTCGTTTGTCTAATGGCAGGATTCTGATCCCGGCGGCTGTTCACAGGACTGGCTGGAAGGGGGATGCCGGTTCAGGAGAGAATTATTTCGACAGCAATTCAGATGTGGTTTTCTTCTATTCCGATGATGACGGATTTCACTGGTTCTGCAGTTCTGGCAGAGTTTCGAATCCTTACGGGAAACCTGTCTGTCACTCCGGCCTGCAGGAACCTGGCGTAATAGAGCTGGAAAATGGAGTCCTGTGGGGATGGGCGAGGACAGACCTTGGAAGGCAGTTCGAAATGTTTTCCATGGATGGCGGAGATACCTGGACATCCTGTCAGCCCTCCCGTTTTACCTCTCCCAATAGTCCGCTCAGCATGAAGCGCTATGGGGAACATACTATTTATGCAGTCTGGAATCCAGTTCCGGAATATAACGGGCGGAATTCCGATCAGAAAGCTTTTACCGGAGGCAGAACACCGTATGTGATTTCCGTGAGCAAAGACGGCGGACGGACATTTTCAGAACCTGCCGCATTTGAAGATGATACGGACAGCGGTTATTGCTACTGCGCAATGCATATGACGGAAAAAGCGCTTCTACTGGCCTATTGTGCCGGATCAACAGAAGATGGAGGATGTCTGAACCGGCTTAGAATCAGACGGATTCCATTGACAGAGTTTATGGAAATGGAGTGATTACTACACTATTTCACTATTTTAGAAGGAGGATAAGAGATGAAAAAGAAAACATGGAAAAAAACGGCAGCCCTGGCAGTGGCCATGGCAACAGCGGTTTCCGGGATGGCGGTGTCTGCCAGTGCAGCAGAGGTTCCGCAGCCGGATCCGGACAAGAGATATGAGCTCACCTATACCGGATACTGGTGCAATTCTGATTACGAGGATGGCTCATATATTGAGACCATGATTGAGGATGCATTAAATATGGATATTACCGTTGAGAAAGCAGAAACATCTGATACGATTGACCTTCTGCTTGCTTCAGGGGAAATGCCGGATGTGATGTGGACAGAATCGAAAACGGCAAGCTGGATGTATGAGCAGGAGCTTGTAAGAACAATCCCGCGTGACATGGTTGAATATTATTGTCCGAAGCTGATCGAATATTACGATGAGTATCCGCTGCTGTACGAGCAGACATTGAACCCGGAGAATCCGGATGAATTTTTAAATCTTACCGGTCTGACATTCCAGTTTGTAGATTATTATCTGCCAGGTGATTTCTACCGGTACGACTGGATCCAGAATCTGGGGATTGATCCTGGAGTAAATGTAGAACAGGTATCTGACAGACTGTATGTGGCAGACGATGGGATTGAACTCAGCAAATTTATCGAAATCATGGATGGTTTCGTAAACGGAGATCCGAATCGGTCGGGTGCAAATGATACAGTTGGCGCTACAGCACCGAGTCTTGATGTGGGACAGTTTTATTCTGCCTATAATCTGCACCGTGATATTAATGATGTGGATGGAGAAGCAGAGCAGTATTATGCGACAGAAGAGTACAAAGAATTTTTGAAAGGATTTGCGGATCTTTATGCAAAAAATCTGATTGATCCTGAAATTATCAGTAATGACAGAACACTGGCATGGGATAAGGTGAACACAGGTGTGGCCGGTTACTGGATCACATCTACGAATGCTCTGAACAGCTGGGCAGTTGACAGACCTCCTCTTACTATCCTTGACAGAGATCCGGAAGCCACTATCCTTGTGACTCCTGGTATCAAACCGGACGGCGGAGAAGTTCAGGCTATCACGAATCCATCACCTGCCTATGGAAGATTTTTTGTAAATGCTTCCGTGGAGGATGATAAACTTGCTAAGATTCTTCAGTTCCTGAATTATACGTTATTTGGTGATGGTGATAAGGATGTGCTTGCTTCCTCATTCTATGGTGAAAAGGGAGTAGACTGGGATTGGAATGAAGAGGGTGATAGGCCTGTGAAGATTAACACACTCAATTCCGGAGATAAAGGAACATGGTCCTTCAGCCAGTTTGGCCAGACGAAGGAGGTTACAAAGTGGAGTGGTGAAGAAGAGCTTTTCCAGGCAGGCGGAAAATACTGGTCTGCAGGAGAGGACGGCAGCTGGATGAAATGGCAGCATATCCCTTACAAGGCAGATCTTTCTAGTACTACCGAATATGGAGACATTCAGCAGGAAATCAGCAGCGATCTGGATGCTTACACCGCAAGCTACAGAACACAGGCTGTCATGGGCAAGATTGATGTAGACGCAACATGGGATGACTATCTGGCAGAGCTTGACCGTCTCGGATATAACGAGATGATGGACCAGTTGGCTGACCTTCAGCCTCTGGAGGATATTATTGCCGGTTATGAAGCGAAATAACAGTATCTTTTTATATTCGATACAATGACCGAAAAAGGGCGGGCAGGTTTTTCCTTCCCGCTCCTTTTGACAGGAACCGTCGGGATTACATTTAGATGACAATTCGGGGAATGACGGACATCGATGTGACCGGGGCCAGGTTCATCAGGATTATATTTAGATGGCAATTCGGGGAATGACGGACATCGATGTGACCGGGGCCAGGTTCATCAGGACTACATTTATATGACAATTCAGGGAACAGCTGATACCATTGTGACAGGGAGTCCGGTTTATCAGGATTATATTTATATGACGATATCAGAGGAATAAGATGAGAGATTTTTTTAATATAGACAATTCTTTTTTTCGTTTTTTGTCGCGCATGGCGGATCTTATGATTTTAAACATCCTTTTTATTTTATGCAGCTTACCGGTTTTCACGATCGGGGCATCATTGTGTGCATTGTTCTATGTGTTGCTGAAAATGCGGGAGAATGAAGAGGGATATATTGCAAGATCATTTCTGAAAGCCTTTCGGGAAAATTTCAAAAAGGGTACGGCTATCTGGCTGATCATGCTTTTTCTGGGATTGATTTTCAGACAGGACATAGGAATTTTAAGACAGAAAACAGGAATTCTGGCCGGGGTTTTAAGGGTAATCATTTATTTGCTTGTGATACTGTGGGGGAGTACGTCTGTATATGTATTTCCGCTCCAGGCCAGATTTGAAAATACGATTAAAAATACGATGAGAAATGCTCTTTTTATGGCCGCAGCCAATGTAAAGCAGACGGTCGCTATGCTGGTGATGGTGACTGCACCGGTGATCCTTACCGTGAAAAGCATAACGACGATGTGGTATTCCATCTTATTTTGGCTTATGATCGGATTTGCAGCGATTGCATGGTTTCAGACACATTATTTGAGAACGATATTCCGGCCATATGTTTTGGAAGAACAAGAAGATGCGTTGACTGAAAACGGAGCGGGTATACCGCAAAGCGGAGAGGACAGATCCCGGGAATGAATGTTAAACGCATGCGGAATTCGATCAGAGGCTGGAGGAGAAGGAGCATGAAAAAGAGCAGAAAGGATGAGCAGCCCACATTGGAGGAGCTGGAACATATCCATGAATCGGACAGGACAAAGCAGCAGACCAGATTGCTGGAGCTGCGGCGCCTGCAGAGACTGGATTTAAAGGGGAAGATCGCATATATTCTGGCATACCATAAGCTTGCAGCCGCGGGTCTGGCCACACTGCTTCTTTTGCCGTTTGGTATCCATCAGTGGGTAGAACATCAGAAAGAAAATATCATTCTAAGCATTGCGGTGGTCAACTCAGTGAAAACAGATACTGACAGGCTGCAGGAAATAGTAAGGAATCTGGAAGGGACAGAGAGTCAATACGATATCATTACGGTCTATACGGATATTTATACGGACGGCGAGGGCATGTTTGATTATAATTCCATGATGTTTGTAAATGTGCATGTTGCCGCCGCTGAGATCGACTTGATGATCATGGATCAGGCAGTTTATGAATTTTGCCGGGATAAAGAATTTTTGATGGATATGGAAACACTGCTTGGGAGAGATTTCTGTGAGCAGCACTCAGATGAAATGGAACAGGAAGCCATTGTGGTGGAGACATCGGAGCTGTCCGATATAATGACACTAGGATATGATACGGCGTATATCAGCGTCATGGCAAATGCACAGAATGCTGCGGCCGCCGCCGACTGGATTCGCTCCTTGTTGGAACCATGGTATCGGTGACGGCAGACATTCTACTTTAGCAATTCCTGGATTTCTTTCAAAACCTTCTTCGCGATTCGGTAGAATCCAAGGTCATTGGGATGAATCCCATCCACGGTGCAGCACTCCCGTGACTCCTCTCCGAATAGCTCGACACCATCTAAAAAATTCACCTGATAACCTTTTTCCCTGCATTTGAGGACGGTCTCCTGCACGATTTGTCTGCGTGTTCGGCTCTGGAGTTCTTCGGACTTGAACTCCGGGTTCGGGCGGGACATTACAAGTACAGGAAGCTTTGGATTGCATGAGAGAATATATTCCAGAAACGGTCTATGCGTCTCTCCTAAAAAAGCAGCGTCCGGAGCATTGTAGTCGTAATCATAGACCAGACAGCTTGCGGGCAGTCCGGCAATGTACCGGGCAATCGGCAAATCTCCTTTGGCATTGCCTGAAAATCCAAGACAATACATACCTGCATCCAGCCATCTGGTGACGAGGGCCGGATATGCGTTGGAAGTTCTGGATGCGCAGCCGCCCTGTGTGATGGAGGAACCGTAAAAGATGACCGGCTCCTTTATTTTATGCTCTGAGGGTTTCAGGATACAGGCATTTTCGGATATTCCCAGATAAAACTCTTTCACACCGTTATAGAGAGGAAGATATACGGTTATGTCTGTTTTTTCACCGGAAAGGGGAACTTCTCCCTTTACCATCTTTTCCCCCGGTTCAGCCCGGAAGGTGGCAACGTAGCGTCCGTCTGCAAATACATCCATACCTGCACTTCCGGTCAGAGGCATGTGGGACATCATAAAATCCGGTTCCAGCAGTTCCATACAAAGACCGAGCACAGGGGTATCCGTCTGAAAGCGCAGAACGGCACCGCTGGTGTGGCGTGCCAGCTCTGTCAGCTCCGGCCGGTTGATTTCTTCCAGAACAGCATCCGGAAGGCGCTGCCAGGTCTCAGGGAACAATCCCTCAATCTCTGCTGCGGTATCCCTTATTTTCAGATAATTAAGACTGGAATCTGTCTGCTCACGTTTAAAATTGCTGTCTAATTCTTCTATCTTCAAAGGTTTCTTCTCCCACGATATCCATTTAACATTTTTAGCGTAGACCTCATTATACAATAAGAGGTTGGCAGATGGAACAGACTTCCTGAAATTCCCACCGACTGTAGGTACTTGCAAATAGTCTGATTTTTTATACAAGGAAGTGTGTATCCAGACTCCAGCCACAGTCTCCGGAATAAATCATCTGTCTGGTCATGCCGCCGTCAATACAGATATTTTCCCCGGTGATAAAGCCTGCCTTCTCCGAACAGAGAAACAGAACCATATTTGCAATGTCGAGCGGATTGCCTACCCGGTGAACCGGCTGCTGGACCGCATCTGCACCTGTATATTCCGTGAAGTCCGTATCGATCCATCCGGGAGAAATCGAATTTACGCGTACTTTTCCGGACATACTGACCGCCAGTGCATGAGTGAGCGCTGCGATACCGCCCTTGGCCGCCGTGTAGCTTTCCGTCTGCGGCTGGCTCATACGGTCTCGGGAGGAAGAGATATTGATGATAGATGCTCCGGGAGCAAAATAAGGGAAGAACAGCTTGGACAGATAAAAGGGAGCCGTGATTCCGACCTGGAGTGCATAGCTGAACTCTTCATAAGAACATTCATTGATTCCTTTCATCAAAGGTGCAGCATTATTGATCAGGAAATCTACCTGCCCGTAGTCCTGAAGTACTTTGGCAGCAAATTCCTCCAATACCTTCCGGTCTGCCAGGTTTCCTGTAAAATAGTCGTTCGGAAGCAGATCAATGATGCAGACATGAGCTCCGTGTCTGCGGAATTCATCGGCGATCGTCTTTCCGATTCCATGTGCGCCGCCCGTGATGACGGCAGTTTTGTTTTTGAATGGCATGGTAATCTCCTTTCGGGTGGTTACTATTCACAGCTCTGCGGTCCGCGGACAGTAACCGGACGGTAATGTTATAAATAAACCACTTGCGTTTGACGTGCAAGTGGTTTATAATCAGAATAGATCAAAGGATGTTGGCTGTCCGATGATTGCTCAACGGAAACTTTTCACGTATACAAATTTACAGAGGTGGCTATCTCCTATTGGCAGTAGGTGATAGCCGTTTTACTTTTTACAGTGATTGTCAACATAGGTCAGAGCTGCAAAAACAACAAGAAGCAGCGTCAAAATTTCTAACGTATCCATATGTACTCCTTTCCGTTTCCGGAAAAGCCAATCACCAGACTATCCCTACAAAATCTAATCTGATTACAAAATCATATCATATGAGGTTTGAAATATCAATATAGCAATAAATAAAGTCACTTAACAACAGTAGTAATAGTAATGTAACACTAGTAGTTACAATTCACTGTATTCGTGTTCACTTGGGCTGCTTTGACAAACCTGAATGGCATCGGAGGGCAGCGGCAGGGGGCGCAGAAGGCTGTAATGAACGGTCTAGACCTACTTAGGCGGTGGGCTTTCACGGAATCCTGTGAAATTCGGTGTTCAA
>JAUNGL010000033.1 GCA_030524665.1 Lachnospiraceae bacterium
TTAAACGGCTGTTTTAATTGGACAGCCTAACCGCTTTTAAACGATTGTTTTAACTGGACAATCTAACTGCTATACAGGTATCTCTACCTGTGTATTTAGTATATGCGATTTCACATAAAAAATCAATATCATTTCAAAAAATCATCAGCAATTTCATTCAGTTGTCCTTCAATTTTTTTGAACTCACAGTCCAAATTTAAGGTTCTGACGATAACCCTGTTACCAGTCATCCAGTAAGTATTGTTTGGTTGAGTCCATTCATCGGTTCTGGCATATAAAAGCATACCGGTAACTATTTTATCAAAAGTAAGATGATTTCTGTCTCAATCTGTGTTATGCTTGTTGCGAAAGAAATTTATATAGTGAATCATACTGACTTATGTAAGAAGTGCTGAAGAAGAAATGGAAGGAGAGCAAAGAAAGATGGGAATGTTTTTGAATAGCTGTGAGGTGTATGATGCTTATGCAAAAGAATACAGCAGTCCGTATTTTGTGGATAAATCTGCTATGTTAGAAGAAATCATTCCAAGAATTGGGACAAATACGAACTATATTTGTATTACGAGACCGCGGAGATTCGGAAAGTCTGTAATGGCGAATATGATTGCGTCTTTCTTTACCAGAGGGCTTGATTCAAAGGATATATTTGATCATCTGGACATTGCCAGGGCAGTTTCCTATCAGGAACATCTGAATAAGCATAATGTAATTTCTATTTCTTTTAACAGACTTCCTAAACGCTGCAGCAGTTACGATCAGTACATTGACCGTATTGAACGTAAACTGATCGGGGATCTGATAGAAGCGTATCCAAATGTGAAGATAGATGAAGACGATGCTGTGTGGGATGTTTTGAAAACTATTTATAATGCGGATAGTGCAGTTAGGTTCGTTTTTGTGTTAGATGAATGGGATTTTATCTTCCACAGAGATTTTGTCAGGGATAAAGACAAAGGAGCGTATATTGATTTCCTGAGCAACCTGTTAAAGGATCAACCGTATGTGAGTTTTGCTTATATGACAGGTATCCTGCCAATTGCCAAATATTCCAGTGGTTCCGAATTAAATATGTTTCTTGAATATACAATGGCAACTGAGGAAATGTTCAGTGATTATTTTGGTTTTACGGAACCAGAAGTGGATAAGGTGTATGAAAAATTTATAGTTAATCAACCGAACCCGCGAGTGACCCGGGATGGTCTGAGGATGTGGTACAATGGCTATCATACAAAATCGGGCGAGCGTGTTTACAATCCGCGTTCCGTGGTTGCGGCACTGACGAACAATAATCTGGGAAATTACTGGACAAGTGCCGGTCCTTATGATGAGATTTATTATTATATCAATCATAATACAGCAGCAGTACGTGACAGCCTTGCTCTGATGGTGTCGGGAATTCCGGTTCCGGCAAAGGTGCGGGAATATGCAGCAACATCCATGAGCCTGACTACAAGAGATGAAATTTTCTCAGCGATGGTTGTGTATGGTTTCCTCAGCTATGAGAATGGCTATGTGAGTATTCCCAACAGAGAGCTTATGGAAAAATTTAGTGATATGCTACAAAAGGAGCCATCTTTGGGTTATGTGTACCAGCTTGCAGGAAAGTCTGAAAAAATGCTTCGTGCAACCCTTGCAAACGATACAGATACCATGCTTCAAATCCTTGAATTTGCTCACAATACGGAAACGCCGCTATTGAGTTATAATAATGAAACGGAATTAACAGCAGTTGTAAATCTGGTATATCTTTCTGCGAGAGATTTTTATCGGCTGGAACGGGAGGACAAGGCAGGAACCGGATATGTTGATTTCATATTTTATCCGGAGTCAGACAGGAAAGCCGACTGTATTATTCTGGAGCTGAAGGTAGATCACACTGTTGAGGAAGCGATTCAGCAAATCAGGGACAGAAAGTACGCAATGAAATTTGAGGGCAGACTGGGAGAGAAACCGAAATATACCGGACGTATTCTTGCCGTTGGAATTGCTTATGACAGGAAAACTAAGGCGCATACCTGCAGGGTTGAAGTACTGAGAGAAGCTTTGTAAAGATATGAGGACGATTTGGGAAGTGAATTGAAATGATGGTTTGGAAGTTGCTGAGATGCGGATACGGATAGGTTTAAAATGGAAGAAGAAAAGGGTAATAAAAAATCGTCGTCTTAGAATTACAGCAGCAGGCGGGGCATAGCATAGGTCCCCGCCTGCTGCGTCCGTTTTATAAAAACATATCTGATTTCCCATAAATATTAAAAATTTTGTTGCATTTCTCCGACACATATGTATAATAGACTCTGTTCGATATTTTTAAAAAGAAAGTATAGTATTAGAAAACTTTAATAAGAAAACGGGAGGTGTAATTTTGGATATCGGAAAGAAGCTGAAAGAGCTTCGACTACAGAATGATTTGACGCTGAATGATTTGGCTTCGCGCAGCGAGCTGACCAAGGGATTTCTGTCTCAGGTGGAGAGGAATCTGACGACACCCAGTATTGCAACCCTGGAAGATATACTGGAGGCACTCGGAACGAATATGTCCGAGTTCTTCCGCGAAGAGGAAGAAAAGCAGATTGTATTCCAGACGAAGGATTTTTTTGAGGATGTGCAGGAAGACTACACGATCGAGTGGGTGATTCCGAATGCCCAGAAGAATCAGATGGAACCGATCCTTCTGACGCTTCATCCTCACAAGAGCAGCCACGAGCTTCTGGCGTATCAGGGAGAGGAGTTCGGGTATGTGCTGAAAGGGAATGTGACACTGGTCTGTGGCAGCAAGAAGTACAGGCTGAAGGCGCAGGAGACGTTTTACTTAGAGGGGACGAAGAGTCATTATCTGTACAATCATGGCAGCAGTGATGCGAAAATACTGTGGATTACGACACCGCCGATGTTTTGATATAACAGCCCGGCTTCAGCCGGTCTTGTGTCTTGTATGATATGCAGCTGAACGCAGGCGCAGTAATCAATTTTGTACAGTGTTCTGATACCGGAGTCCCGGGAAGGAGAAGAAGAGAATGGAACAAAAGAAACTGATCGAGTTTCGGAATATTGTAAAAAATTTTGATGGACAGATTGTTTTAAAAGGTGTGAACCTGGATATTTATGAAAATGAATTTGTTACTTTGTTAGGCCCGAGCGGATGCGGGAAGACAACGCTCCTCCGGATTCTGGGCGGATTTCTGGATGCCGATGAGGGAAAGGTGATTTTCGACGGCGAGGAAATCAGCCAGAAGCCGCCCTACGAGCGGGAGCTGAACACGGTGTTCCAGAAATACGCGCTGTTTCCGCACCTGAGTGTGTATGAGAATATTGCTTTCGGGCTGAAAATCCATAAGATCAGTAAGGACGTCATCGAGCAGAAGGTGATGAAAATGCTGAAGCTCATCGGTCTGGAAGGCTTTGAGAATAAGAATACGACGCTGCTTTCCGGAGGCCAGCAGCAGCGGGTGGCTATTGCGCGTGCGCTTGTGAATGAGCCGAAGGTGCTGCTCCTTGATGAGCCGCTTGCCGCGCTCGATCTGAAGCTCCGAAAAGAGATGCAGTACGAGCTGAAACGCATCCAGCAGGAGGTAGGGATCACCTTTATTTTCGTCACGCATGACCAGGAAGAGGCCCTGACGATGTCGGATAAGATCGTGGTTATGAAAAACGGGGAAATCCAGCAGGTAGGTACGCCTCAGGAGATTTACAATGAACCGGCGAACCGGTATGTGGCGAACTTTATCGGTGAGAGTAATATCATCCCGGGCGTGATGCTGGAGGATTATAAGGTCCGGTTTGACGATATTACATTTGACTGTGTGGATTTTGGGTTTAAGGAAAACGAGCCGGTGGACGTGGTCATTCGTCCGGAGGATATCGATATCGTGGATGTGAAGGACGGAAAGATGACCGGCGAGGTTCTCAGTGTCCTGTTTAAGGGCGTGCATTATGAGATCATGGTGGAGACAGTACCGGGTACTCAGGTGACGGTCAATATGAATGTGGTGCGCAATCAGGATGTGACCAGTGAGGACGGAAAGGAAAAGATCAGTGCAACCAACTTCTATGTGGACCTGGAGGATGTGAAGACTTTGGATGACAAAGAGGTGGTGGCACGTTCTAATGCACAGGCATGGAATCCGGCGACAGATGATTACATCTCCATTTCCAGAATCGAATATGATATCCGGGAAGAAGAGGGACAGTATCCTGTGAAGTTCTCGACCTCCAATGGAACCAGTATTGAGCGGACGATTTTCGTAGTAAACCAGCCGTTTGTGAAAAACGAGAAAGCGAATGAGGCAGTCATGGCATTTAATTTCCAGACTACGGTGGAGGAGATCAGAGAGTCCCAGGCACTGGATACGGACATCAAGACCTGGGCGAATGCGCAAGGCTGGAAATTAAGTGATGAGAACCAGAGTGTGGATATCAGCGTAGATTATGATTTTGAGCCGGAAAGCGTGACGGAAGGCGTTTACCGGATTACCTTCTCCACAACAGGAAGGGAATTAAAAATCCATACCACGGATTATTCTGAGGAAGGTCAGGAGGTCGGACTGACATTCTTCCCGGAAGATATCCATGTGATGTCAAGGATGGTATTCTGAGATGAAGCGATTTTCGCAGCTGGCAATCCCTTATATTGTGTGGGCCGTGATCATGCTGGTACTTCCGATGGCATTGATCGCTTTATATTCGATTACACAGCCGGGAAACAGTATTATTTCGTTTTCCGTTACGCTGGAGCATTACATTAAATTTTTTACCGACCCGGATTTCTTAATTATCCTCTGGCGTTCTATTTGGATTGCAGTGAAAACAACGATTATCTGCCTGCTGATCGGCTATCCGGTTGCATATTATATTTCGCGCTGCGATGAGAGGCTGCAGAATATACTGGTTCTCTGCATTACGATCCCTATGTGGATCAATATGCTGGTGAGAACCTATGCGTGGATCGGGCTTCTGAGCGAAGGCGGACTGGTGCAGAAGTTCCTGGGAATCTTTGGACTGGGAAATACGGAGCTTCTGTATACCGAGGGTGCAGTGCTTCTCGGAATGGTATACAACTTTCTGCCATTTATGATTCTGCAGATTAACACGGTTCTGTGCAAGATGGATTATTCGCTTCTGGAGGCGGCTGCAGATCTGGGAGCAAATCCGGTACAGACCTTTCGGCGTGTGACGCTGCCGCTGTCACTTCCGGGAGTGATCAATGGGATTACGCTGGTATTTCTGCCGGCAGTCAGTTCCTTCTTTATCCCGAAACTTCTGGGTGGAGGAAAATACTTCCTCATCGGTAATGTCATTGAAAACCAGTTCATTACCGTGGGAGAATGGAACTTCGGCAGTGCGATCTCCATGATTATGGCGGTGATCATGATGCTGCTGATGATGTGCGTACACAAGGTGGAGGTACGCAACCAGGGCGGAAAGGAGGAAGAATAGACGTATGAAAAAAGGAAAGCGTCCGGTGGGAAAGCTTCTGATGGGTTTGATGATTGCTTTCTTCTATCTTCCGATCCTGTATATGATTGTATTTTCATTCAATGAAGGGAAATCCCTGACAAGTTTTACGGGATTCTCCCTGCGCTGGTATCAGCATATGCTGGAGTCCGGCGATATGATGGGGGCACTGTATACGACATTCAGCATTGCGCTGATCGCGACCTTTGTCTCCACGGTTGTGGGAACCATCGCGGCGATTGGACTCAGCAAATCCAAAAAACTGGTGCGGGATCTGATGCAGCAGGTGGACAACCTGCCGATGATGAACCCGGAGATCGTGACGGCGATCGGCTTTATGCTGCTGTTTATTACATTCCGGGTAGAAAAAGGTTATATGACCATGCTTCTTGCGCATATTGCGTTCTGTATTCCGTATGTGATTCTTTCCGTGATGCCGAAGATCCGCTCACTGGATCCGAATCTGGCGGATGCCGCCATGGACCTGGGAGCAACCCCCTGGCAGGCTCTGATCAAGGTCATCGTGCCGCAGATTACGCCGGGAATTGTATCGGGTGCGCTGATTGCTTTTACGATGTCGGTGGATGACTTTATCATCTCATATTTCGTGACGGGCGGCGGCGTGAAGAATCTGAGCATTATGGTGTATACCATGAGCAAGCGTGTGAACCCGAGTATCAATGCGGTGTCTACCCTGATGATCGTCATTATCACTATTGTGCTGGTGGTGATCAATGTAGCGCCGCGGTTCATGGCCAAAAGACAGAAAAAGGCCGAGCTGAAGAAACGGAAAGTTCTCGTTCCGGCAGTACTGGTCTGCGCTCTGGCAGGACTCGCAGTATTCTTCCAGCTTGGCAGTTCGCAGCAGAGGCGGCCTTTTGAAGGGCAGACGCTGCATCTCTATAACTGGGGCGAATATACCGGTGAAAATATCCTCTCGGATTTTGAAGAGCAGACCGGTGCGAAGGTGGTCATGGAGAATTTTGACTCCAATGAACAGATGTACATCAAGGTGGCAAACGGGGAAGCCTACGATATCCTTGTGCCAAGCGATTATATGATCCAGCGTCTGATTTCCGAGGGATATCTGCAGAAGCTTGACCATTCGAAGCTGGACTGCATGGACAAGCTGGCGGATGAGGTGAAGGGACTCCCGTATGACCCGGAAAATGAATATTCCGTTCCGTACTTCTGGGGAACCGTCGGAATTGTGTATGACAAGACGAAGGTGGACATCGAAGATCTGGAGCAGGAAGGCTATAATATTTTCCTGAATGAAAAGTACCGCGGCGATATTTATTTGTATGACTCCGAGCGGGACAGCTTCATGATGGCGCTGAAAGCCCTTGGATATTCGATGAACACAGAGAATCAGGAGGAACTGGAGAAAGCCTATGAGTGGCTGGTGAAATGTGTCCAGACTATGAAGCCGGAAATTGTCACAGATGAGATTATCGACAACATGGCGCAGGGAAGAAAGGCAATGGGCCTGATCTATTCCGGTGATGCGACTTATGTCATGGGTGAGAACGAGGATATGGGTTATTATCTTCCGGAAACGGGGACAAATCTCTGGTCCGATGCGATGGTAATCCCGAAGAATGCGAAGAACCCGGAACTGGCCCATGCATTTATCAACTTTGCCTGTGATTATGAAGGGGCTTACGATAACTCCAGCTATGTAGGATACACCTCAGCGAATAAGGAAGTAATGGAGGACCTTTCCGGCGAGGGCGGCGATTACGAGGGAATCAATGCTTACATTCCGAGAAGTGACAATGATCTGGACGAGGTGTTCGTCTATAACGAGAAAACCAGAAAAGAGATCAGTAATCTGTGGAGCCGGGTGAAGATCGCGGCAAGTAATGCGAATTAAAGAAATGAAAGAAATGAAGAAAAGAGACTTCCCGGGAGGTCTCTTTTTTTCTGCGAAAATCCATTCATAAGTTTTTCTTATAAATAAGTCCCGGAATCTGAATTGTTTCAAAACAGATAAAATATTAAAATGCAGATATCAAAGCAAACGATTACAGGGGGAAAGAAAACGATGGAAAAACGTATTTTAGGGAAGGATTTAACAGTATCTGCGATCAGTCTTGGATGTATGGGAATGACTCATGCTGCGGGCGCACCGGCTGACGTGAAGGAAATGACGCAGCTGATTCATGAGGCTGTGGATATGGAATACCGCTATTTTGACACGGCTGAGTGTTATACCGGAGTCAATCCGGATGGTTCCACTGCTTACAATGAGGAGCTGGTAGGGCCGGCGCTCAAGCCATACCGCGACAAGGTAGTGCTTGCTACCAAATGCGGCGTACAGCACTCACCGAACGGTCTTCTGCTGGATTCACGTCCGGAGACGATCCGAAAAGCGTTGGAAGGCAGTTTGAAGCGTCTGGACACTGATTATGTAGATCTTTACTATCAGCACCGCATTGATCCTGATGTGTCTCCCGAAGAAGTAGCCGAAACTATGGCAGAGCTGATCAAAGAGGGAAAGATACTCCACTGGGGAATCTCTGAGACAGACGAAGAATACCTCCGCCGGGCGCATGCGGTATGCCCTGTGACTTGTATCCAGAACCGTTATTCCATGATGTACCGGGAGTACGACAAGCTGTTTCCGACTCTGGAGGAGCTGAATATCGGATACGTGGCATTCAGCCCGCTCGCAAACGGTGTTCTCAGTGACCGCTACAGCAAAGATTCCAGATTCGAAAAGGGGACTGATTACCGCAGCTTTATGCCGCAGTTCAAACCGGAGGCTTTTGAAGAAAACAAAGACCTGTTTACCCTGATCCGGGAGCTGGCCGAGGAGAAGAATGCTACTCCGGCTCAGATTTCTCTGGCATGGATGATTAATAAGAAACCATATATTGTGCCAATTCCGGGCACACGGAAGCTGGACCGCCTGAAAGAGAACGCAGGCGCAGCAGATATCAGGCTGACCCCGGATGAAATCAACGCCATTGAAAAGCGGTTGGATGAGATGGAAATGTCAGAGGTGTTCGGCGGTTCCCGCGCAGCAAAGAAATAGATGAGAACAGCGAATCGAAAGGAGAATGAAAAGATGTGTGATGGAAAGAAAAATAATCCGAGTGCGTTCCCTATGGGAAATCCTCTGCCGGAAATGTTCAGTAAGTATTTTATCGGCCAGGCGTATCTTCAGCCGCTGACCGACAAGGGAGGTCCGATTTCCAATGTTACCTTCGAGCCGGGCTGCCGTAATAACTGGCACATCCACCATAAAGGAGGTCAGATTTTGATTGTCACCGGAGGCAAAGGATGGTATCAGGCATGGGGTGAACCTGCACGGGAATTGCACCCCGGTGATGTTGTAGATATCCCTGCGGAAGTGAAGCACTGGCACGGTGCAGCTGCCGACAGCTGGTTTTCGCATCTGGCAGTGGAGATCCCGGCAGAGGGCGGGAGCGCCGAGTGGCTGGAGCCGGTAGATGACGAGATGTATAGTAACTTATAATATGGTACAGATATGGAGGAAAGGAATATGAAAAAATCATTGGTAGCATACTTCAGCGCAAGTGGTGTGACCGCAAAAGCAGCAAAGATTCTGGCGGAAGCAGCAGGTGCTGATTTATATGAAATCAAACCGGAAGTGGCATACACGCGTGCGGATCTGAAATGGACAGATCCGCACGCGAGAAGCACCATTGAGATGCACGATAAATCTTTCCGTCCGGCTCTTGCGGACCGGGATGCGGATATTTCAAAATATGATGTCGTTTATCTGGGCTTTCCTATCTGGTGGTATGTAGCCCCGACCATTATAAATACATTTCTGGAAAGTTATGATTTCTCCGGAAAGAAAATCGTACTGTTTGCGACATCAGGCGGAAGCGGTTTTGGAAATACAGTAAAGGAACTGGCGGGGAGCTGCCCGGGGGCTGATATGATTGAAGGACGTTTGCTGAACGGCAGACAGTCTGTGGATGATCTGAGGAAATGGGCAGACAGCCTTGAATGCTAAAATAATTTTTATCAATGGAAGACAGGAGGAGTCAGAAAATGAATATTACGGAGGCAGCTAAAAAATATCACGAAAGAATGTTCCCGGGTTATCATTCCAAATTGGCAGAGACAGACCCGGAGTTTATAGAACGATTTGATAATTTCGCATTTGACGAGGTAGTAAACAGTGATGATCTGGATGACAGAACCAGAATGATGGCGATCCTCGCTGCTTTAATCGGAAGCCAGAGCGTGGATGAGTTTAAAGCTATGCTGACGGCGGCGTTTCATTTCGGTGTCACTCCGGTGGAAGGAAAAGAGATCGTTTATCAGGCAGTGGCTTACCTTGGCATTGGAAGAGTATTTCCTTTCCTTCATGCAGTAAATGACGTATTGACAGCCCGGGGAGTCAGGCTTCCGCTGGAGCCGCAGGCGGCGACAACAACGGAGAATCGTCTGGAAGCCGGAGAGCAGGCGATGATTGATATTATGGGAGAGTCTATGAGGGGATTTGCCCAGTCCGGTCCCGAAGAGAGCCGCCACATCAACCGCTGGCTGACAGATAATTGTTTTGGAGACTATTATACACGCAGAGGGCTTGACTATAAGCAGAGAGAAATGATTACATTCTGCTTTCTGGCAGCTCAGGGAGGATGCGAGCCGCAGCTTACTTCTCATGCGGTCAACAATATGCTGGTTGGCAATGACAAGGCATTCCTGATTAAGGTTGTTTCTCAGTGCCTCCCGTTCCTTGGGTATCCGAGAAGCCTGAATGCCCTGAACTGCGTCAATGAAGCAGCGAAAAAAGTAGAAAATATGACTGTGTTGTCATAAAAAAGATATCCGGAAAGCATCGCGGAACAGCTGCCCCGTGAACAGTAACGGCGGCAGTTCCATGCGTAGATAAGGATAGCATTCTGCTGTGAAATCTGGTATAGTTAATGATATGTAACAAAACCAGGAGGGAAAGCAGATGCTGAGGCAAATCAAATATTTCATAGCAGTAGTAGAATGCAACAGCTTTACAGAAGCGGCAGAGCAGTGTTTTATTTCACAGTCGGCCATATCCCAGCAGATCAGTGCCCTCGAAGATGAGCTGGGTGTACAGCTTTTGAAGCGGGAAAAGAGGAAATTTACGCTGACAGCAGCAGGTGAATATCTGTATCAGCATGGTCAGAGTCTGCTGGACCGGGCGGAAGCGTTAAAAAGAGAGACAATACGGATTGGTCAGGATGCGGAACTGCAGCTTCGGGTAGGATATCTGATTGGATACGAAGGACGGGAGCTGGAGGAAACCATCTATGAGTTTACGGAGAATTATCCGGAAGTTCGTTTAAGTGTTGCGAAATATAGTCATGAAGATTTGTTTATGAAGGTCAGCAATAATGAAATTGATCTTGTACTCAGCTATCAGCGAAGAGCTTTCTCGGATAATTATGTGAACTATCATTTGAGGTACGTTCCCTGTCTTGCAGAAATTTCAAAGAAGAACAGGCTTGCAAAAGAAGAAGTCCTATGTGCGGATCAATTAAAAGATATGCCGTGTATTTTGGTGGCAAAGGAAGAACAGCAGGAACTGGAGCAGAGCTTTTTCCGGAATGTTTTGGGGGTCGGAAATCATTTTTTGTTTGTGGAAAGCATGGATGATGCCAGACTGGCCGTGATAGGCAGCAGAGGATTTTTTCCGGTTGCAGACATGGGGTATATGCCGGAAACAGGAAAAGCAGTGAAACGGGTTTCGATGTTAAATGCGGAGCAGCAGCCGATACAGTTTAACTGCTGTGCCTTCTGGAAGAAAGAACGGGGCAACTACTATATTGAAGAGTTTGCCCAGTCGATTAAGAGCCGGTTTAATCAGGAAAAATAGAATTGATGTAAGAAGAAGCCGAGTGGCTTCCAATACAGGCCAGAACAGGTTCCGCGCGCAGTCGGATATATTTTTATAAAAGTCTGGAATGCTGCCTCCGGTATTCCAGAGGAGTCATCCCGTACGCCTTTTCGAAGAGGCGGTAGAAATAACTTCTGTTGGAGATACCGAGTGAATATATAATATCTGAGATATTCATATCGGTGTGCAGCAGAAGTTTTTTTGCGTCTTCCAGCAGTATGGTCTGAGCATACTCGGACAGAGTTTTGCCTGTATACATTTTCACAATACGGTTAATGTATTCTCCCGTGTAATGAAGCTTCCGGGATAATTCTTCCCGTGTACAGCGTCCGTGCTGTTCTTCCATCATATGGGCAATGTCTGCGAATACCTGATCGTGCTGCACGGCTTTTGCCAGGGATTTCTCTTCGGAATATAGTTCAGGAGAAGTAAGCAGCCGGAAAAAACGCAGAAAGGCCCCCTTGATGTATAAGGAATAGCCTGCTTCTTTTCCCATAATCTCAAAAATGATTTCGTTAAAAAGAGGAATCATTTTTTCAAGTGCTGCCTGACTGGATGCGGCAGGGCGGTAGTTGAGATAAACCTTGTCAAATAAACGTGTATCCGCCTGATTGTCATGAATGAGCCGGAAGATTTCATTCGTTTTGAAGGAGGCATGAGGATCGGAAAACATATGCAGTTCTGCCTGATAATTGTTCATAATGCTTTCCAGAAATTCATTTTGAAACATGAAAAAGACTACGGAAAAATTGCCCTGGGGAAGTTCATGATGATGGATATTGCGGTTCATGATGCAGCATTGGCCTTCTGTGTAGGTCACGATCTGATGTTCAATCTGCATGGTGACCTCACCTGATAATACAAACATCATTTCCACGAAAGCATGCTTGTGCTGGGCACGGGTTAAAGTCAGTTTCCGTTCGTCTTCACTTAAAAGAACTGCAGAATGATGGTTGTAAGTGATTTCATAAAACTGGAGAAATGCATTCGATTCATTGCAGCTTTCCAGCATAATCAGAAAAGGTACGGTCAGGGAAAAATGCTGGAGCGTAAGGCTTTCTGCATGTTTGATGTTCAGTCCGTTTAGCTGTTTCGCAAGATCCGTGAGGGATCTTGTTTTTTTTGTGTTCGTTTGTATCATGTCCATAATTATACCTTCGTTCAAAGAATTGCCGGGAGTTCCGGTTTGGTTACAAAATACGCCTGTTTGTTCGATAGGAGACATAGTATTCTTTTGTGAAAAAGCTATAATAAATATATAAGATACGCGCGTAAAAGTAAAGACTTAACGAAAAGGAGAAGGCTATGGAAGAAAAACGTTATTTAAAATGGTATAACAAGATTGGTTATGGTCAGGGAGATATTGCGGGGAATGCGGTGTATGCATTCATCAACAGTTTTGTAATGATTTATCTGACCGATACGGTAGGGCTGAACGTAGGAATCATCGGTACGCTGATTATGCTGTCAAAGTTTGCCGATGGACTGAGTGACATTATATTCGGCCGTCTCATGGATAAAACGAAAACAAAAATGGGTAAAGCGAGACCGTGGATGCTGTATTCTTATTTTGGAAATGCGGCTGCGCTGATTATGCTGTTTACCATACCGTCTTCGCTTGGTGAGAAGGCACAGTATGCATACTTCTTTATCGCTTACACTATGCTGAATGCGGTCTTCTACACCGCTAACAATATTTCTTACGGCTGTCTGACGGCGCTGGTTACCAAGAATGGTAATGAGAGAGTTCAAATGGGATCCATCCGGTATATCTTCTCAATGACGACCAACATTGTTGTTTCGTATGTAACAATCGGACTGGTAACAAAATTGGGCGGCGGTGCTGCCGGATGGAGAAATGTAGCGATCCTGTATGCAGTGATTGGAATCATTTCCAATACAATTGCAGTATTTGCAGTAAAAGAGCTTCCGCAGGAAGAACTGGAGGACCGGAATAGTGAAAAACAGGAAGACCATCAGGCACCGAGCTTTCTGGAAGCACTGAAAATCGTGTTTACCAATAAGTACTATTTTGTTATGGTATGTATCTATGTATTGATGTATGTGAACAGTGCAATCAAAGGTGGTGCGGGAACGTATTTCATGACCTACATTTTCCGTGATACAAGTCTGCTGGGAACATTTTCACTGGCATTCCGCCTCCCGACACTTCTGGGAATGGTTTTCACACCTTTCTTGGTGAAGAAATTCCGGGGAATGTATAAAGTCAATTTCGTCGGAAATCTGTGTTCGGTTTTGTTTTTAGCAGGATACGTTGCAGCAGGTTATATGAGAAATGTTCCTCTGATGCTTGCAATGCTGGCAGCAGGAGCATTTATGGCAAGCCCGCTGACCGGTACGCTGAATGCACTTGTTGCAGCGGCAGCAGATTATACATACCGTAAGGATGGAAAGAGAATTGACGGCATGAGGTTCTCCTGTTCTTCCTTCGGTGCAAAGATTGGTTCAGGTTTGGGTACTGCTATTTCAGGCTGGCTTCTCAGTGCCGGAGGGTATGTAGCGAATGCAGCCCAGCAGCCGGATTCCGCAATCCGTATGCTGAATGTCATGTATTTATGGATTCCTTTCGCTGTTGCGATTCTGCTTTCCATTTTAACGTATCTTATGAAGGTGGAAAAGGCTAATGCAGACTGGGATAGAGAACATGTAAATCAATAGTTCCTGTTCACTGGGGAACTGTCCCGCGTCATTGCTGTTCACACGGCTGCCGCTTTGGCAGACGTGTGAACAATAACAATCAATAATATCAGGAGGTTTGAAATATGAGAGAAAAACAGAAATTTCAATGGGAGCATTTGAATATCGGTGTATGCTATTATCCGGAGCACTGGGACCGGAGCTTATGGAGAGATGATCTGAAACGGATGAAGGAGAACGGGATTCACACAGTGCGGATCGCAGAGTTTGCATGGGGAATCTTTGAACCGGAAGAGGGCGTGTATTCCTATGAGCTTTTCGATGATTTCCTGAAGGTGGCAGAGGAAGAAGAGATGAAGGTGATCTTCGGAACGCCGACAGCGATTCCACCGGTATGGCTGACGGAAAAATATCCGGAGGTTCTGAACTGCCGGAAAGATGGTGTCCTGTTCCGTCACGGCATGAGACGTCATTTCAACTATAATTCACCGAAACTGCATGAACTGGTGACCGATGCGGTGGAGCATATTGCGGCACATTATGCCAAGCATCCATGCATCATCGGATGGCAGATTGACAATGAGATCAACTGTGAGATCAATGAATTCTATTCAGAGAGTGATACACTGGCATTCCGCAGATTCCTTCAGGAAAAGTATGAAAGTCTGGATCAGTTAAATCAGGCATGGGGAACGGTGTTCTGGGATCAGACGTATACAGACTGGAATCAGGTCTATGTACCCCGCACGACGATCAATGACTGGACAAATCCGCATCAGATGCTCGACTATACGAGATTTGTGTCAGAGAGTGCAATTGGATTCTGCCGCCTTCAGAGTGATATCCTGAGAAAATATGTAAAACCGGGAGATTTTATTACGACGAACGGAATGTTCCGCAATCTGGACAACCATAAGATGAAAGATGAATGCCTGGATGTCTATACATATGACTGCTATCCGAATTTCGCTTATTCCATGCGGGAGGATCCGAAACATAATACGACGCTCAATGACCGCAGATGGAGCAAAAACCTGGCGGAAGTCAGATCCATTTGCCCGCATTTTGGAATCATGGAAATGCAGTCGGGAGCGAATGGCTGGAATACGCAGGTAGACACACCGGCACCGAAGCCGGGACAGATTTCGCTCTGGGCGATGATGAGCATCATGCATGGAGCTGATTATATAAGCTTCTTCCGGTGGCGTACCGCTCTGTTCGGTACAGAGATGTACTGGCGTGGAATTCTGGATTATGACAATTGCGATAACCGCAAACTGCGTGAGATCAAAGCATTTTCACAGAGAGTTCAGGCGATTGATGAAGTTGTGGGAGCTGATTATGTAGCACCGCTTGGACTGGTCAGGGATTATGATAATATCTTCGACGCGCAACAGGATATCTGGCATGGACGTGTCGCAGACACCAGCGAGATGGAAATCTTTGTGGCATCCCAGCTGAATCACGTTCCTATGGATGTGGTTTACATGAGAGAGTGCACAGAATTGGAAGAACTGAAAAAGTATCAGGTGCTGATCTATCCGCATCCGGAAATCCTGACAGAGAAAACGGCAGCACTTTTAGAGGAATACGTACGCCAGGGCGGCAAGCTGGTATTGGGAGCACGTACCGGACAGAAGGATGTGAACGGTCATTGTGTGATGAAGCAGATGCCCGGAGTAATTGCTCCGCTTACCCAAAGTGCAGTCAAAGAATTCACGCTGGTGGGACCGGCAGATGATGCAGTGACAGCAGACTGGAACGGAGTGAAGATTGATACGGGTGTATTTAATGATATTCTGATGACTGCGGGCCCGGATGCGAAGGTGCTGGCCGTGTACGAGAATCATTTCTATGCGGGCGAAGCAGCGCTCATCGAGACAAAAGCCGGAGAAGGGAAGGTGCTTCATTTCGGCGGCGTATTCTCAAGAGAGAATATGAAGGTATTTTTGGAATACCTCGGAATTATGGAGCCGTTTGCACAGATTGCTGCAGTACCGGAGGAATGTGAGATTGCTCTGCGCAGAAAAGGCGGCAAAGAATATCTGTTTGTTCTGAATTTCTCAGACAAAGAGCAGGAAATCCGCCTGAACAGGCCGGCAGCAGATATGGACAGCAAAGAGACGGTGGAAGGAACAGTCATTCTGCCGGCATACGGAACAAAAGTGTATCGCGTTTAGTGTGGAATAATGCGGATTCCGAATGTCCGCATGTATTGGAGGGATCATGTTGAGAGATGAAAAAAATTTATTAGGATTTGGCTGTATGCGTTTTCCGGTTCTGAACCCCGATGATCCGAAAACGATCGATCTGGACCAGCTCTGTAAAATGGTAGACCGTTTTCTGGAGAGCGGCTTTACTTATTTTGATACAGCTTACCCATACCATCAGGGATGTTCGGAAGGAGCATTGAAAAAGGCGCTGGTAGACCGCTATCCGAGGGAAGCCTATACCGTTACGGACAAGATGCCTCAGTGGCTCATTACGTGTTATGAGGATTATGAAAAGATATTCAGTGAGCAGCTTGAGAGAACCGGGCTTTCGTATTTTGACTATTACTGGCTGCACAACCTCTGGCGGGACCATTATCCGTCGGCAGAAAAATACGGAGGCTTCCGGTTTTTACTGGGATTGAAAAAGGGCGGCCGCGCGAAGAAGATTGGTTTTTCCTATCACGACACCGCAGATTTATTGGATGAGATTCTGACAAATCATCCTGAAGTAGACTATGTGCAGCTGTAGATTAACTATATCGACTGGGAAAGTGAAGTCATTCAGGCACGCAAGTGCTACGAAGTCTGCGTAAAGCATCAAAAGCAGGTGATTGTCATGGAGCCGATCAAAGGCGGCGGTCTGGTTCATCTACCTGAGGAAGCGGAAAAGCTTATGCGGGAATGTCATCCGGACTGGTCAAATGCTTCCTGGGCAATCCGCTATGCAGCCTCTCTGGAACATGTAGAGAGAGTCTTGAGCGGAATGTCAACATTTGAGCAGCTGGCAGAGAACGTCTCTTATATGAAGGATTTCCGGCCATTGAACGAGGAGGAATATGAAGTGCTCCGGAAAGTGACGGAAATCTACAAAGGCTCCATAGCAATTCCGTGTACCGGATGCCGCTATTGTACGGACGACTGCCCAATGCACATTGATATTCCGACGTATTTCAATCTGTATAATTACCACAGAAACATGCGTGCGCTGTATGAGCGTGCGGCAATTGGTCACGGAATGGCAGGTGAATGTGTGGAATGCAGATCATGTGAAAGCCATTGTCCGCAGCATCTGCCGATTACAGAATATCTGAAGGATGTCGCGAAAACATTTGAAATATAGGAGAGGATTTATCCTGTCCACCTTATGGGCAGGATGCCGTCCACGGCGAAGGGTAAGAGCCTCCAGTCTGGAAGACTGGAGGCTCTTTTGGTAAAGTGATTGATACTGGCCTTAACTGCGCAATGCAAAATCCTTCAGGAATGCCTTGATAAAGGGGAGGGCAGCTCCTATCGAGACTGCGTCGTTACGGCATTTCCCGTGAATAATGTAGGAAACATCATCCCGGAAGGTGGAGCGTTTCAGGACATTTTGTTTGATAACGGCAATATCCTGTTCCGTGAAATAGGGGGTTATATTGCCGCCGAGGATCACGGTATTTTCCAGAACCATATGGAGGTTGTTGATCAGCATGGAAAGATTCAGGAGATAATCGTCCCATTTTTTCCGGCAGGCAGGATCACCCTGCTCTTTTTTTGCGAAAAATTCATCCAGCTCCATATCAGGCTCCATGAGGAAATTTCCGGAACAGTAGCATTCCGCACAGCCCTTTTTCCCACAGTAGCACTCGATTCCCTCCGGAATGAGTGTCATATGTTCAAAAGTACCGGATTTTCCGGTAAGCCCGTTTTGGAGTTCTCCATGAATGATGATGGCGCCCCCGAGATGCTGTCCAAGGGAAAGATAAATGGCATCGTTGATTTCCGGATTCTCCCAGAGTTCACTGATAGAGGCGCATTCTGCATCATGAATAAATTTGCAGGGAACGGAAAAATAATCAGCGAACATCTGAATGGAAAGTCCTGTACAGTCCAGAATCTTTCCATAGGTCACATGCGAACCGTCCGGAGAGGCAAGTCCCTGTATTCCCAGACCGATTCCAAGGATCTGGGCTTCTTCATATCCGTATCTATGCAGAATATCTTTTACGATTTTTTGTAATTCCTCAAAGTATACCTGTTCAGGCCTGAAATTCAGCCTGAACTTTTCTTTTACTTCCTTTTTCCCATATAGGTTTAAAACAGTGATATAGACATTCCTGGCAAGGATTTCAATCCCAACGGCAACTCTGGCAGCAGGAATGATCTGATAAGACATTGCACGTCTGCCTACGGCAGAGGTCAATTGCCCGGATTTTTCAATCAGTTTTTCATTCAATAAAGTAGAAAGATGCTGCGAAACGGTCGGAAGGCTGATTGCAAGCGCATTTGCCATGGCCTGTTTGGAACATCCGGGATTTTTATAAATATAATGATAAATATCGGACAAATTTTTTTTCTTGATATCTGTAAGAGAAAAGGTATCCATTGAGTTCTCCTTTGCAGTAAATATGATAAACCATTTAATAAAGTTATTATACAATTTAATTTTGAAAAAAGAAAGAGGTATAATATTGGATGTTTTGCACAAAAACAGAGCTTCAGATTTGTAAAAAATAGAATATTGAATAATTTTATAAAATGAGTTATTATAATGGCACATTAAATAAAACCGTTTTACAAAATGAAAAACAAAAACAATTTAATCAAAAAGAAAAGGAGAACAGAAATGGGTATTATTGAAAAAATGAGACTGGATGGAAAAAAAGGATTTGTCACAGGAGCAGCGAGAGGAATTGGCAAATGTACGGCAACTGCATTTGCAGAAGCGGGCGCAGATGTAGCGATCGTAGATCTTGACTTTGAGGAAGCAAAGAAAACAGCCGCAGAGATTGCTGAGAAAACGGGCAGAAAGGTCATTGCGGTCAAGACAGACTGTACAGACAAAGAACAGGTTGATGCGATGGTAGCACAGGTTGTGAGAGAGCTTGGCGGACTTGATTTCTGTCATAATAATGCAGGCATCTGTATCAATGCACCGGCAGAAGAGATGACATATGAGCAGTGGTACAAGGTAATCAATATTAATCTGAACGGTATCTTCCTTACAGATATCGCGGCAGGCAAATATATGCTGAAAAATGGCGGGGGTTCCATTATCAATACAGCTTCCATGTCAGCTCATATCGTAAATGTTCCGCAGCCGCAGTGCGCATACAACGCTTCCAAAGCTGCAGTGATTCAGTTGACAAAATCACTGGCTATCGAGTGGGCAAAACGCGGGGTACGTGTAAACAGCATCAGCCCGGGATACATCGGAACTGAATTGACCCTGAATTCTCCGACACTGATTCCTCTGATTGAGAAGTGGAATGAAATGGCTCCTCTTGGAAGAATGGGAAAGCCGGAAGAACTGGAGTCCATCTGTGTATACCTTGCGGGAGATACAAGTACATTTACCACAGGATCTGACTTTATCATTGACGGGGCATTTACCTGCTTCTAATGGGGGTTTATACGGCACGGCATCCGGGAATAGTTTTCACAGGAGGGTTTCCCGATGCTGTGCCGGGAAGAAGGGCGGCGTACCGCAGGAGAAGGGGCGTTTTATAAGATACGGAATGGGGATTTTTGATAGTATATGAACATGTGATGGACTGATAAGGAGAAGAATATGGGGAAATGGGGAAAACGTATAGGGTACGGCATTGGGGATCTTGGATGTAATCTGGTCTTTAGTACGATGGCATCCTATCTCATGGTTTTTTACACAGATGTATTTGGAATCACTGCAGCGGCGGCAGGTACTATGATGCTGGTAACGAAGTTTATTGATGCTCTGACAGATACGGGAATGGGGCTGATCGTTGACAGAACACATACGAAATGGGGACAGGGAAGACCTTATTTCCTTTTGGGGGCTGTTCCGTTTGCAATATTTACTTTTTTGACATTTTATATTCCTGATCTGGGAAGTACCGGAAAACTGGTATGGGCTTATGTAACTTACTGCCTGCTCTGTACGGCATATACGGTAGTAAATATTCCTCTGAATACGATTGTTCCCAGACTTACCTCTGATATTCACGAAAGGGATGTTCTGGTATCGACGCGAATGGTCTGTGCAATGGCCGGAACCGCAATTGTCATGTCAATTACGGCGCCCTTAGTGAAGTTTTTTGGGAACGGAAGTGAGGCAAGAGGATATCTTGTTACAATGACTATTTACGGAATTGCAGCAATGCTGATCTTTTTTGTGACCTTTGCAAGCACCGAGGAAGTTATTCCGCCTTCTGTCAGTCAGAAGCATACCTCAGTTATCGAAGATTTTCATGGCCTTACGGGGCAGGCATGGATTCTGTTTCTGCTGAATCTGTTTTACTTTTCACTTTATGTAGTCAGAAGTACCACGGTTATTTATTACTTTAAATATAATCTGGGCAGATCAGAATGGCTGTCTTTGGTTGGAATTCTTGGGATTTTGTCAGGGCTTCCGATGCTCCTGCTGCTTCCGTCCCTTGAGAAGAAATTCAGTAAAAGGAATCTGATGTTCTTTAGCATAGCTTTGTATATTGCAGGGGATCTGCTGATTTTCGTGGGAAGAAATTCTGCATTCTGCCTGCTGGCCGGATTGGTAATCACAGGACTTGGCATCTATGGTATTTTCGGAATTACGTTTGCGATGCAGCCGGATGTCATTGATTATTCAGAATATAAAAAGAATGCAAGCGTATCTGGTCTGATTGCAGCATTTCAGGGATTTTTTGTCAAAGGCGGAATGGGGCTGACCAGCTTCATCATTGGTGTATTTTTGAAAAACGGCGGTTATGTTGCGAATGCAGTTCAGACGGAAAAGGCTCTTTCTTATATTGAAATATGCTTTATCTGGATTCCGATTGTCTTATGTGTGCTGATTGCAGTGCTTACATATTTTTATAAGCTGGATGGCATCCGCAATGAGATGACCGTGGAATTAGAAAGCCGGAGAAGTAAAATGGCGAATGAAATTTGAGCGTCATTTGAAATATAGGAGGAACCGATTCCGGGACTGTATGCAGCGGGAGAAGTGACCGGGGGATTTTATGGTTCAGTATATGTAGACAGTACGGGTACCGGGGATGCATTTGTATTTGGTTGTGTGGCAGGGCGTGAGATTGCAGCGGCAGTTACGGAATAAGAAATGAGAAGAAAGAGCATCGAGATAGGAAGAGCTGATGCTCTTTCCGGTAATTGTAAATTAGTAGATGCATCGAAAATATCAGGTACAGGGAGATATAGCTAATATCAGGTTGGCAATAAGGACAGCACTCCATAACGGGGTGCTGTTTTATTTAGAATTTTAACAGGAAATGATAAGAATGTTGTATTTTCTTTTTATGCCATTTGTTGTTTAATGTTAATATACCATTTTAGACTCTGCTGTATCGCAGGAGTTAAGAGGCAGGAGGATAAAGAATGAAGATGCGGTATTGGTGCAGGAAAATGATCGATGTGACTCTTATATTAGCAATAATTGTACTGGTATATGTGTCAGAAACGTTTGCACAGGAACAGTGGAAAGAACTGAATATGATACACTATCTCTCTGAGACGCAGAAGCTCGAGGGGCTTTATGAGATGATTGCCGGATTTCAGGAGGAATATCCGGGTATTGAGGTAAATGTGGAGTTTGCTTCAATTGAAAATTATGAGGAAATATTGAAACTCAGGATTGCTACCGGGGATGCACCGGATATTATTTTCGGCGGAGTAAAAGCCTACTCTGATCTGATTGTATCAGGAAATATTGAGGATTTAACCGATAAGGATTTTGTTGAAAGAATCTGTCCGGATGTGATGAAGGATGTAATGGTTCATGAAAAGATATATGGAATTGCGTTGTCAAGGCTTGCAAATGCAGTTTTTTATAATAAGGATATATTCCGGGAGCTGAATTTGGATGTTCCGGTAACCTATCGGGAATTTATAGATACCTGTGAACGTCTGGAAGATGCCGGTTATATAGCCTGTGCTGCCGGGTATCAGGATGGGATTTCTGTTGGCGCAAATTTTTATACTATATTTTATGGTACTCCATATCTGCAGTGTGAAGATTATGTATACGAACTGGAAACAGGATTAAAAAAAGCAGAAGAATATCCTTCTCTTCTGAAATCCCTGAGCCAGTGGAGAGAGATTATGCAGCATCAGAATGCGAATCAGAGGGTGGTCAATACCGATACGGCGGAGCAGATATTTGCGGCTGGAGAGGCTGGAATGTTGATTATTGGAACCTGGGGACTTGGAGCAGTTCTGGGATATAATCCGCAAGGGAATTATGGTGCATTTATATTTCCGTCTGAGAATCAGAAAGAGAAGAATACAATTCCGACAGCAGCAGGTGATACATGGATGGTGGTAAAAGATGCGCCTAATTATCATGAGGCAATGGCTTTCTGCGAATATATGACACGTCCGGAGGTGAATGCAGCATGGTCCGGTACGGTTCAGGAAATCGGAGCTGTCAGCAAAGCAGAAACTGCTTCCCTGCCGCAGGCAATCAGGGAAATCAAGGAATTTCTGCAGGAAGGAAAAGTTTCCTGCTACAGTGCCCGGGATACCTTTTCCGGGGAGTATTTTTCTGCGTGGGGATCTACACTTCTGGAATTTGCACTCACACCGGATATGACAGAGGAACAGTTCTGTGAGGAATTAAACCGTCGTTTTGCAGTGATCAGGGAAGGAAGTATGGGATGAAGAAGACAGCAAGTATCAAAACCAGAATGTTCTGGGGAATATTCCTGCTGGTTCTGGCTATGACAGTGATGGTTGACAGTATTGTGTATTTTGCGTATAAACAGGATGTGGAAAAAAAGGTCGCTGCTTATGCGGAGGGTATGGTAAAGGAGATGGCGGAGAATTTGTCCGGTTCTGTACGAAGTCTGGAGGAAAATATGATGTATAAAATCACAGACAGCCAGATTTTCGGGTATCATGCTCAGCCGGAAGCTGTGAATATCTATGCAGTTCAAAGAAGACTGCAGAGTTTTGCGGCTTTGATGGAGAACTCTGCGTTTCAGATAGAGGCAGTATACGTTTGTGACATCTATGGAAATACTGCTCTCTACGATAAAGCATCTGTATTTGGGGTTGAAACTGAAAATTTTGAGAATACAGAGGCCGGACAATATATTGCTGATCATTATGAAGAATTGCTTATCAGAAGGGGGACAACCTCCTGGATGCAGTTTTCTGATGATCCGGACACTATTTATTTGATAAAAACAGTACTCAATCAGGAATCACTTCTGCTGGAAGGAATTTTGTGTATCATGATTGAAGATTCGTATTTTGAAGCATTAGCACAAAACCATATGATGCGTATGGCCGTTTATAATGAATCCGGTGAACTGATTTTTTGTGACAATACAATCAGGCAACTTGCCGGTGAAGTTGTACAGACGGAGTCAGGAAGCTTTTTTCAGACGTCTGATGACAGATATTTGATTGTAAGAGGGATGGTTTCAAAGAAAAAAGTGGACACTTGCGGGTTATGTTTCTGAACAGGAAATGCTGGGAAGCCACCGCAGACTGATGAATCATGTTATTTTGATAGAAATATTTTTTTTGATAGCGAGTGCTTTGTTTGCGGCCCAGATATCAAAAGGAATGACAGCCAATATCCTTGCCCTAATTGACGGCTTTCAGAAAATTGGAGAAGGAGAAGCGGTGGAAAGGATTCCCTGTAAGTCTGGAGATGAAACTGCCTACCTGTGTAAGAAATTCAATGAAATGAATGCGCAGCTCAAAACATCGATTGAGCAGGCTGTTGTCAGCAGAACCCAGAGAGAAAAAGCAGAATATAAGGCGCTTCTTGCACAAATGAATCCCCATTTCCTGTATAATGCTCTTGAGGGGATCAGCGCTATGGCAAGAATGCGCAGACAAACTGAAATCTCAGATGCAATAGGAAAGCTGGCTGGACTGCTTCGTGTATCCTTATCCGGAAAAGAGCAGGAGATTCCTCTGAGCATGGAGCTTACCTATGTACGGCAGTATTTGGAATTGATGAAGATGGTATATGGAACGCGCATAGAATGGGATATTATCAGCGAGGAGGAACTGGAAAGTGTCAGGATTCCCAAACTGCTTCTTCAGCCTCTGATTGAGAATTCTATGGTACATGGGTTTAAAGGCGCTCCTGATCTGTTTACGATTGTGGTTGTCGTAAGAGAAGACAACGGGAAGCTTATGATAGAGCTTTTTGACAATGGAAAAGGAATGAAACAGGAACTGGCGGATCAGATATTGAACGGAGAAGCGGCAGAAACATTATCAGATGACCGTTCACATATTGGAATAAGGAGTATTCAGACAAGAATACGGATGCTGTACGGACAGGCTTACGGGATACGGTTGGAGTGTTCGGAAGGCAATGGGATGATTGTACGGCTGTGCCTTCCCATAAAGGAGGAAACGAATGTATAAAGTTTTTATTGCAGATGATAATCAGTTGTCAAGAAAGGCTCTGGTAACAGTTGTTTCATGGGAAAGGTATCGCTGCACAGTTGTCGGGGAAGCTGATAATGGAACAGATGCGCTGGAACAAATCCGGTTATTAAGACCGGATATTGTTCTGCTTGATATACGGATGCCGGGGCTAACCGGCCTTGAGGTGGTAAGAGAACTGAAAAAGGAGCAGCCGGATTGCATCTGTATTATGATTACTGCGTATGATGATTTCCTGCTGATTCAGCAGGGGGTGAAGCTGGGGGTGTTTGATTACATTCTGAAGCCTGTGGTATCTGCAGAGATGGAAGATGTGATGAAGCGGGCAGTTGAAGAGATCGGCAGGAGGGAGGCCCGTACATCAGAGCTAGAAGAACTTCGGACAAGTATCAGACAATACTGTTCTGAAATTGAGGAACACAGCAGTGAAATCATGAGAAAGCTGTTTAATGATGGGATCAACGGATACGTTGAGTCAGTACGAAAGCTGAAAGAGATGCTTTTGGAACGAGGCATATTTCATGATTATGAGCTGATGCTGATTGTGCCGGGTGAAAAGGACAGACAGATGCTTGATTCGTGGGTCAG
>JAUNGL010000212.1 GCA_030524665.1 Lachnospiraceae bacterium
CCATGTCCGCCGCCTTCGAAAGAAAATAGAAGATGATCCCAGCCGGCCTGAGTATATTCAGACCGTGCGAGGGGTTGGTTATCGGATGAATATGGTAAAAAAGGAATAGGCAGTGTTCTGTAGCGTAATGCTTGGAATACTGCCTATTCCTTTTTAAGAAAGGGTAGGATTTGGTATGGTGTAATATCTGCGGATATGTTAATAATAATAGTGGACTGGAGGAATTCAATATGCAGAACAAAGTATGGGAACAGGTTGGAGATTTTTTGAATAAGCTCCGCTGTGAAAATGTGACGAGGGACAGCGCGGTTGAGGTGCCGGGATATAGGAACACACAGCAGGAATTGGAGGAGATGCGAGGAACGTGTGAGGCGATAATTCGCAGTCTTCCTGAAGGTCAGCGGCAATCGCTGTTGGAATGGATGGCAAAGCTGGAGGATATGAATTCTCTGGAGGGGCAGAAAGCATACTGCCAGGGGTATGTAGACTGCATCCTTTTGTTAAGCGGTCTGGGACTTTTCCGGCAGGAACTCTCCCCGGAGGAATTGATGAAACAAATACAGCGATGAAAAGGCTCATTTTTGCAGGGTGATTCCGGTGCAAGGATGAGCCTTTAAAATACAGGGAAATCGTGATGTAAACACCGCCTGAATACCGCCTTTATCTGTTACTCTGAATATGAAGGCTTTTCACTCTCGGATAGTAACGCTTCTGTGGTAGCAAGTATGACACGAAGCTGTCCTTCATCACGGCGTGTAAGCAGACGCTCAATTTGCTGATATGTAGTATTGGTCAGATTCTCGTTTGGATAGATGACCGCATCTGCTGACAGGTTGAAGTAGCGGATCACTTTTTCGAAGACATCGTAGCTCGGATTGTTCCGGAAACGCTCCAGGTCTTTGAGATATGGTAAAGAAATATCCAGTATTTCAGCTAATTCTGCTTGCGTGAGTTTTTTATCCATTCGTGCATTCTTTAGCACGATACCGAACTGTTTAGGATGAATAGCCATGATATCACCTCCTGTAAGTATGTTAGTGCCATACCTTTAAAAAGTAAAAATGGCGACACTAGACTTTCTTGGAATGGTATAGCCATACTTATTGGAAGAATGGAGATGTTTTTGATGGATAAAGGAGTGGCTTTGCGGTTAAAAAAATTCAAGCAGTATCCGTAGAGAACTGCACCATCAATGGTATGGTAGAACCATACTTTCACAAAATCATTATCTCATATAGGGAAAAGGCGTGAATGCAGTGCTGTCTGCAGAAACGCCTTTTCCCTATTTTGCGTTTCAGGGAGCATTTGCGGGATACGGGAAAGGAGTGAGGAAGAAATGGGACCATAGAAATGATAGCCAGTTATATGAACGCATGAGATGGAGTGCCGTTGGAAGAGATTGAACGGCGGAAAACACAGATTGTTATGAAAGGAACAGAAGAATGATGGAAACGGATTTATTTGATTTTGCCTATGTGCCGGACTGGTACGGACAATTGGACGAGCTGTCAAAACTGGCTTTGCCGGAGCCATGGCGGTTCAAGAAGCCGATTTATAAGACGAAAAATGAGGATACCCCCATACTGGAGCGGTACATACACATTGTTTTCCGAAAACAGAGCATTGATTTTAATTCAGAAAGGGATGTCAGGAAAGCGGCAGGTTATTTTCATGTGGAGAATGAGAGTGCCTGTTTCCATACAGGATTATATACATCCCGATACAAAGGGATTTATGCCTGCTTTGACCGGAACCACAAAAGGGATTCGATGAAAGATTGGTACTTCAGGGGCTTTTGCGATGAACTGTCACCGCTTCTGAAATATGTGCAGCCATTGCCGCAGATTCCCTCTTACTATATGGCGCGGAATGGTGCAGGGTTTCAACCGGGCTGGCCTATCAGGGTCAACGTGGAACACATTTTGGGAGATACAGAAAATCTGGAGCGTATTCCAGCGAAAATCCGTAAAGCCAGGAACCTGCCGCTTTTATTTGAAACGGCAGTGGAACTTGGCAGGAGAAAGGCAATGGTCGAGCCGGGGCTTGTGGTGCCACAGGGGTATCAGGGAAAGATGCAGTATCTTCTCCCTATTTATCTGACGAATGAGAGAAAGCCTGATCTTGCCCTGACGCTGACAGTTATGGACGGATACTATCTCGGCAATACATGCCTGACACTGGAAATGGCTTATTTGAATGCCAGGGTAATATCAAGGCCGATGGCACCCTGGCTGACAGAGCTTGTAAAATAAAAGCAATCAAGATGATCCATATACTCCCCACACCTGAATGCCGGACTGCAGCCAAGAAAGGAGTGTATATGATATGCCCAAAAAGAAGGAGGTACAGGCCAATGGACTAGAGAAGAAAAGGCGTTCCATTCTGTGTCCCAAATGCGGACACAGGCTTTTGGACGCATCCATAAATACAAAAGCACAGTTGGTTACCCCGACAAAGAACCGGAATCCCGATTTTATGATAAAGTGCAGACATTGCGGTTCAGAAATCGGGGTAATTAAGACTGAATAAAGAAAATCTGATCCGCTCCGGATATTTGGACCGTGAGCTGACCGGGGCGCTGCGGCAATACGGCAAGACCCACAAGGAATGTATGTGGGAATGGGAAACGGACAGCTAAACCGGGACAAGGATCACACGTTTGTTTGAGCATGATGCACGAGGGGGAGATTTCATTCCATAGTTAGCGGTCTAACCCTCACGATACCATCTGAAAGATGATGGAGACGACATTGAGCCTGACAAGCGGCACTTTTGTGCTGCTTGTCAGGCTCTTTTTTGTTTGCGGCGGCGAAGGTGCCGCTTGCCGGGCTCCGAAAGGAGAACGGCAAAAATGAAAATCAATTACACATTTGCAAATGGAGAAACCTCTGAGGTTGAAGTAACGGAGGAGATCGGGAACGTCATTCTGGATTCCAGAAGAGAGGAAAGTAACCTTGACCGCAAGGAGCGGTATCACTGCTATTCGATGGATGCAGCAGAGTTTGAAGGAGCTGAATATGCGGACAAGGATACACCGGAAGTCCTGCTGGAGCAGATGCTGGATAACCAGCACATTGCAGAGCTTTTGGAAGAACTGCCAGAAATCCAGAGAAGAAGGCTCCTGCTGTATACGGAGGGAAAATCCATGCGGGAGATTGCCCGCATGGAAGGTGTCGACCATAAGGCGGTAAAGAAATCCATTGAGGCGGCGAAAAAATATTTTTTCAAAAATTTCTGAGTGCGGGTCCCCAAATACACTTCCAAATCTCCGTATGTTGAAGGACATCTCTACACAGTCCTTCGGAAAGTCTAACTATTAAAAGTCAAGACTTAAAATGAAATTTTTGTATGAATTGCG
>JAUNGL010000213.1 GCA_030524665.1 Lachnospiraceae bacterium
AATGATAAATATTTGAAACATATAATCCTTTGTTCTTCAGTCATTGAAACCGTATTGGAAGATGCCCCTCCCGTTCTGGGGCATCGTACGAAACCTTCCAGTTCTTTAACTAAACACGAATATAGCTGAATCATTACAATTATTATGGGCAGAAATCCCTGTTTTTATTCTGGATATTTCGGGAGTCCGGACTGCGGATTGTTTCAGGATATCAGCACCCGGCGGATGTCTTCCTGTAAAGCATTTACAGAGCCCTGGATCATTTCCGGTTTGCCACCGCCTCTTCCGTTCAAAGCGGCATTGACCCGTTTTCCGAGTGGACGTATATCATCTGTGCTGCTTCCGATAATGTACTTATAGCCTGTCTCGTCAGAACCGTAAAATGCGGCGCAGTATCCGGTACATTTTTTCATGAGCTGGTTGACGAATTCACGTACGGCATCCGGTGACAGTTCTTCCAGAAAGAATACGACGTCACGGCTGTCTGCCGGAAGATTTTCCAGTTCCTGTTTCAGGCGCTGCTCCTGTACTGCCATCAGACGGCCGCGAAGTGTATACTGTTCCTCCTTCAGGCGGGTGACAGCATCTGCTACGAGAGATTCTTTGGCGGACAGGAGAACGGAAATCTGTTTGACACTTGCATCCTTTTCACGGTAATCCCGGAGTGCGCGCATACCGCAGAGAATATTGACACGTACACCGCCGCGGTGATTCTGCACATGGGTAATCTTGATCAGGCCGATTTCTCCGGTGTGATTGACATGGGGAGCGCAGCAGGCGCAGGTATCATAGCCTGGATATTCGACAATCCGCACTTGGCCTGCGATCTCGATTTTACTCCGGTAAGTCATAGAGGCCAGTTCCCCGTTAGAAGGATAAAGGACTTTTACAGGAAAGTCAGCGAATACAGCCAGATTGGCAGCCGTTTCGATGTCTGTCAGCTCTTCTTTCGTCAGGACGCCATTGAAATCCAGTGTGGTTTCCTCATCACCGAGATGAAATCCGACGTTGTCATAGCCAAAACGCTGGTGCACCAGACCGGAGATCAGGTGCTCGCCGGAGTGCTGCTGCATGCGGTCGAACCGGACTGCCCAGTCGATTGTTCCGGTTACAGTATCTCCCGGTGTCAGTGGGCCGTCTGTTGTGTGGTAAATGATATCCTGCTTTTCCTGCACATCCAATACACGGACACTTTCAAGCATACCGGTATCGGCGGACTGTCCGCCTCCTTCCGGGAAGAAAGCAGTGGCGTCCAGTACGATCTGGTAATGGTCTTTCTCAGGCTCACAGGAAAGTACTTTGGCTTCAAAGGTTTTTATATGGCTGTCTCTGTAATAAAGTTTTTCTGTCATGTCATTCCTCGTATGTTTTTCATAAATTTGCAGCGCAGTCAAAATGCAGCTGCAGGCTTGATTATTATCTTAAAGCTTTCCAGGGAACTTGGCAAGCAGTTTTCAGAGCAGGAGCTGTCTTTCGGTAACGGTTCAGTCAACTTCGTGTTTTGTTGAAGAACTGGAAGGTTTCATACGATGCCACAGGGCGGGAGGAGCAGGCGGCAGAGGGTGGACTGGATAATTTTATTCGGTTATTTCATGATAAGGACTTCCTGAAAGCCTTGCTGCACACTTTCTTGATGGTGGCTGTGGTAGTGTTCCTGATAACAGACGATGTTCCTGTTCATGGCGAGGCAGTTCTTTTATTCTGTGCCGAATGAGTTGATTGAAGCGTCCAGACTGGACGGACTGAGTCATGCAGGCGTCTTCTTCCGGATCGTCTGCCCAATTTCCAAGTCATTGTTTGCTTCAATTGCAATACTGAACTTTACGGGTACCTGGAATTCGTACATGGTGCCTGCCACATTTATCAATAAGCTGGAGAAGTTCACTCTGGTCGTGGGATTGCAGACAGTAAATATGACTTATTTCCAGAAGACGAACCTGACGCTGGCGGGAGTTGTCCTCCTGTCCTTCCCGGTCATCCTGTTCTTTATTTGTACGCAGAAACAGTTCGTGAAGGGTGCAATGGAATCCGGAATTAAGGGCTGAAAGCATATGGAGAAGCCGTTGATGGGAATCCTGTTTGATATTGGGAGGTATGAAAATGACGGATAGTATGAGATTAGACATGCTGCAATGGAGGGAAGGGATCCTGGATCTTGTCCTTGATACAGATGCGGCAACGGAGGTGGATGATCAGTTTGCGATCAGCTATGTTTTGCTTTCGCCGGAGCGTTTCCGGGTACAGGCGATTTATGCGGCACCGTTTGCCATGAATGAGAGGGCACAGAACCCGGCGGACGGAATGGCGATGAGCTATCAGGAAATCCTGCATGTGATGGAGCTGTGCGGCAGGAAAGAGGGGTGTCCGGTATTCCGTGGTTCCGCAGAGTGGATGGGAGACAGGCGGAGTCCGGTGAAATCGCAGGCAGCGGATGATCTTGCTTTGCGTGCCATGAATTATACGGAGAATCATCCGCTTTATGTGTTTGCAATCGGTGCAGGTACAAATATTGCCTCGGCCCTGCTGAAAAATCCCGAACTCAGGGAGCGGATTGTCATAGTCTGGCTGGCAGGGAATGACTTTTCAGATTCTCCGAATGTCTACAATATTTATCAGGACAGAACGGCGGCGCAATGTCATTAAGTTAGGCACTTATGTCGAAAATCTCCATCTATCCTGAAAAGGGCAGGTGGAGATTTTTTTTCGTAACAATTTTTAATCATATTTTATGCATTCCGGGGAACCTAAGACCCCGCTTAACCTTTGCTGCGGGTCTAATATCCCCTTCATCCCACACCTCACATTGTCTCTATTCCCTTACGGACTCCACCCCGTACATATCCATACAAATCCTTACGGGAGCGACCTCGACACGATTTGTTCGGAAGGGGAAATGAAAGTATGAATGAGCAACAGATGAAAACTGTTATTTGCAGGAATCTCAAAATATTATTTGATTCCAGACCAGGATCGCGCGCCGCTTTTGCAAGGCGCTATTATATGTCGCAGAGTACCGTGACGAAGTGGACACAGGGAATCATAGGTGACATCAGCCTCTGCAATGCCTGGCGCGTCGCAGCATATTTCAGTGTATCTCTGGACTGGCTCGTGACCGACCATAGCGCAGTGTATGCCTACGAGTACGCTGATACAGAACAATAAAGAATACCCCGTCAGTACCAGAATATGATATTGAAAGGGTATGAATTTTTAAGACAGTAAAAATTTTGTCGTGGAAATATGCTATAATAATCAACACGAGGATGTAATATTACTATTTTAAAAACTTTTCAAAGAACCGCAACGAAGTCATTTTGTTTCTTACATTATAGGTGAAAGGCT
>JAUNGL010000034.1 GCA_030524665.1 Lachnospiraceae bacterium
TAAATTTCTGGTGGATGTGGCGGAAGTTAATCGCATTTTCCAGAAGAGGCTGCAGAATCAACTTGACTACGCAGCAGGAATTGACAGCAGAATCGACATCAAACCGGACGTCGAAAGAGTCCTTATATCGAATCTTCTGGATATTCATATAGCACTGTGCATGCTGCAGTTCGTCACTTACACATATGACCGTATAGCCCTTGGAAAGGCTGATCCTGAAAAACTTTGCAAGCTGCGTAATCATGTAGGCAGCCTCATCATTCCGTTCGCCTTCTATCATCCAGGTAATCGAATCCAGAGTATTGTACAGGAAGTGCGGATTGATCTGGCTCTGCAGCGCATCAAGCTCACTTTTTCTCCTCTCATTCTGCTCCCAGACGATGCTTTTCATAAGATCATCAATCTTCTCATAGGACTTCTGTATCGAATAACCAAGATGCCGGATCTCCTGGGAACCGCCGATATAGATCTCCGGTCTGGCTCCCGCCTCATAATCCAGAACAGAAGTATTCAGCTTCAGAATCGGACGGGAAATACGCACCGAGACAATACGGTTGATGATCACCAGCATCATCACCATCAAAAGCAGCAGCATAATAAGAAAATACCGGATATTGATCATTCCATGTCTGAACATGGAGTCCGGAAGTACACCTACAAGCTTCCATCCGGTATAGCTGATCGTATTGGCAATCACCTTCCGGCGCTCGCCGTTGAAAATCTCGTCGTAGACACCATCCTTATAGGCTGACGCAACTTTATTGTTCTCACGGCCAATTCCGTCACTGAGCTGTACCTGCCGCGGATGATAGATGATCTCTCCTTTGCTGTCACAAAGATAATAATACTGCCCGTTATTTGCATCGTTAATCTTTTTCATCAGTCTCGAAATACTGGAAAAATCCATATCTACAAGCAGCACGCCCGTCTGGGAATCCCCGCCGTTTGTCAGCTCCACCACACGGCTCAGGGAAATCACCCAATAGTAGCGGAAAGCCGCATCATTAAACAGATTCTGAATATGCGGTGTGGAAAAATGCATATTTTCCAGTTCCTCCATTGCCTTTTTAAACCAACCCTGCCTCGTAACGTCCGGATCCTCTTTCTGTAAGGCAACCGGTTCTGCCACAATCAGGCTGCCATACTGATTATAAAGTGCAATGCTCCGAAGCTTTTCTTTGTTTGCCTCATACAGCAGATTCAGGCTTTTTTGAATATCCTGATTCTGGCTGGAAAAATCGTATTCTTTGATAGCATTATAATAAGCCGCATCTGAAATCTGCCGCATGGCGATCAGGTAATCCTCCAGGCTTTCCCCGGTCTGTTCCATCAGCTTCTGTGTGCTTTGTATCATTTCATTTCTTGATACCGCAGAAAACCGGACATCCAGTACGACGCCGAGAATCAGCATCAGTATAATGGAAATCACGGAAAATGTAAGCATAATCGTGGACTGTATACCTCTGTGACTCAGTTTTTCCAAAAATCCAAAATACTTATTTCTCACTCTTTGTATGCTCCGTTCTGTATTTGGAAGGTGACACACCGAACCGTCTCTTAAATACATAGCTGAAATAATTGGAATCTGTGTAGCCCACCTTCTTTGCAATAATATAGCTTTTCTCATTTGTCTCAATCAGCATACGCGAGGCCTGCTCCATGCGGTAATCTGTCAGATAACCGATAAAGGATTTTCCCGTCTCCTTCTTAAAAACCGTAGAAAAATAGGAATTAGATACCCCCAGAAGCTCACATATGTCATCCAGCGAAAGTTCTTCATCCGCGTAACTGCTGCGGACATATTCCTCGGCTCTTTGTACGTACGATCTGGTGGATCTGCTCCTGGCACGAATCAGCATCTCACGGAACGAAAGACTGATATCCACGAGCCACTTCTGCAGAGCATCCGGCTCCAGCTCCAGAAGGCTGTGATACAACATTTTCATATCTCCGGACAGCTCCCCAACAGCAATATCATTATTTGCCGAAAACCGGTACAAGGCACTCACCAGCTCCATCACATTGACGGAGTGCTGCTGCAGAGATCTCACCGTCGAAGCAGCCTGTCTCAGATATCTGCACGCTGTTTCCTCTACTTCTTCCTTCGAACCAAAACGAATGGCCTTAAACAGTGCAGTCAGTCCCGTCTCCCCCAACGTATCCATCCGGCAGATTCCCTGCGGAACAATCTCACGGATATTGATTGCTCTGGTTGCGCCGTAAATCCCGCGGTAAGAAACTGCTTCTCTGGCTCCGCTGTAGGACTGCGGTAGTTCGGAAAGTCTCCGGCACACCTGACCGATTCCTATGGTCACTACGGCACCGATCATACGGCGGACATATTTACAGAACCGGTCACATTCATCTGTCAGTTCCGAAACCTCATTTTCATTTTCCAGCTGTGCAATCAAAACAGTATTGCCAAGATAAGAAAAGCATTTCGCCTGCCATTTTTCTGCGAGACGCTCCTTCACCTGTTTCTGCACAGAGGTAGTCAGTAACAGGGGGCTCATTTCTTCCGGAACCTTGCTGGATGAGGTGTGTATGACAAGGCAGCAGTAACATGAGCCCTCGAAGGAGATTTGGTAATCCGAAAGATATTTCGGAATCTCATCCTCCCGGATTCGCCCTTCGATCAGAGTCGCGTAAAAGTTAGTCTGCAGAAGAGGGAGGGATTCTATATAGTATTTCTGCAGGATTTCCACGTTTCGTTTTTCACTGATCTCCTGATCCAGCTTTATTTTCAGCTTTGTGAACACGCGGGTAAGCTCCGCTGCATTGACCGGTTTCAGAATGTATTCTTCTACCTCCAGATGAACCGCCTCCTGCGCATATTCAAACTCGTCAAATCCGGTAAACAGAAAAATCTTGGTCGAAGGGTACTCCTCCTTAATCCGGTTTGACAGCTCCATCCCATCCATATAAGGCATTTTGATATCTGTCACGACAATATCCGGCTGAAATTCCTCCACCATCTCCAGCGCTTTCACACCATTACTCGCGGAACCGATCACAGAAAAACCCAGTTCCTCCCAATTAATCTTTTTCATGATGATCTGCGTTACCTCTTCCTCATCATCCACCAGAAGTACCGTATATTTATTCGCTTCCATGCACTCACCCCCACACCTATTATCAGATAAATTAAAATATATTATAACAAAATCACGAAAAAAGAGCCAGAAGATCCTGACTCTTTTTCATGATTCGTTACTCTTCACGGCCCTGCGGTCCGCGAAGAGTAACACGCTTCGCAGGACAGCTACCCCGTGGATAGCAACCATTATTCTTACTTTTTCTGAACATATTTCAGGCAGTCAAGTGTTACCGCTACCAGAATGATGATTCCGGAGAAGACAAACTGCAGATTAGTATCAATACCGAGGATTGTCAGGGAATAGGTCAAGGCTGTGAAAATAAACACGCCGACTACGACTCCTGAAATCTTACCAATACCTCCGGTAAAGGATACACCGCCTACTACGCAGGCTGCAATTGCATCCATCTCCCAGCCCTGTCCATAAGCGGCTGAACCGGAACCGAACATTCTTGCACATTCCAGCCAGGAACCGAATCCGTACAGGATACCTGCCATAACAAACGCTCCCACTGTCACACGGAATACAGAGATACCGGAAACGGCTGCTGCTTCTGCATTGCCGCCGACCGCATACAGATTTTTACCGAACGTTGTCTTATTCCAGATGAACCATACGATAATTACGGCTGCGACTGCCCAGAGGATAATGGTCGGGAAGCCGTTGATCTTGGGAACAATCATACTCGGAATCGCTGATTCGATCGCACCGAAGGATACTCCCTTGGTCGCATACGTCACAAGTCCGAAAATAACCAGCATATTCGCCATCGTTGAAATAAACGGGTGCATTTTAAACTTCGCAGTGAAGAAACCTGCAATTGTTGTAAAGAACGTACACAAAGCCACACATACAACCAGTGCCAGTACGACTCTTCCTGCAACAGGGATTCCGGTAAAGTCAAAGACATGTCCGAACACAGAACCTGTATTGACACCCTGATGCATGATAATGGTTGCCGTTGTCATTCCCATACCAACCATACGCCCGATGGACAGATCGGTACCGGTCAAAAGAATCAGCCCGGCAACGCCGAGTGCAAGGAACATACGCGGAGATGCCTGCTGCAGAATGTTCAGGACATTGTTGTACGTCAGCAGCGGCGTATGTTTAATGATCGGTGTAATGATACAAAGCATAATAAAGATCAGGACGATTGCAATATACAGTCCGTTCTGCAGAAGAAATGCTCTTCGGTTGAACGTATACTTATAATTTTCCCACTTCTGTGCCCTTGTTTCCAGAAAGGTGAATTTAGACATACGAAGCAGATCGATCATATGATATTTATACGTGTAAGCTGCATGTCTTCTGTCCTTGATCTGCTGCAGATCCTTTTCCAGACTCATCTTTGCATCAAACAGACGGTTTTTATGTACATATTTCTCATCCTTCAGCTCCTGATGGTTCGAAATCCCGGAAACTGCCGCCTGATGCTCCGCCTTCAATTTGGTGACCTTCTCTTCATAAGCTGTTTTGGCAAGTGCTTTTTCCTGCTCACAGCTTTCACAGACCGGCTGATAATAATCTTTGTCAAAATGTGCTTTCAGATAATTCTCTGCCTCCGAAATCAATCCTGCGATTTCATTTTTATTGGCCGCTTCCACTGCCTTTGCTTTTTCCAGTTCTCTGCGTAATTCTGCGATTGCAGCCTCTTTTTCTGCGGCTGTCATAATCCTGTCTCTTTTAATCGCATCCATACTGTTCTGAGCGGCGATTACCTTGTCCGTGCCGTCGGCTCTGAGGCCGTCAATTTTTTTCTGAATTTTACCGACATAATCTTCGATTGGCTGACGCAGCTTTTTCTCCTGTTCAGCCGTCAGAATCTTACCATTTCCATTCGCCATATTCAACCTTCTCCCTCACTATAGGTATTTTGCACTGAGTCTCAGCAATTCTTCCTGGTTTGTCTCCTTCGTATTGACAATACCGGAAAGATGACCGTTTGACATCACGCCAATCCGGTTTGTAATTCCCAGAATCTCCGGCATCTCAGAAGAAACAACGATAATTGTCTTTCCCTGCTTCGCCATATTGATAATCAGCTCATAGATCTCATATTTTGCTCCTACGTCAATTCCTCTGGTAGGCTCATCCATCATAAATACCCTGGGACTGCGCTCCAGCCATTTTCCGAAAATTACCTTTTGCTGATTTCCTCCGGAAAGGCTGGAGATCATGTCCTCCGGACCCATGCATTTCGTATGCATAATCTTGATCTCTTTTGCGGTTGCTTTCACCATCTTGGCATCTGAAAGTGCCAGACCGGATTTATACTGGTTCAAATTCGCGATTGTAGTATTAAACGTCAGATCCCCTTTCAGAAAAAGCCCGTTCGCTTTCCGCTCCTCAGTGATCAGCGCAAACCCATGATCCATCGCTTCCCTGGCACTTCCAAAGTTCATAAGCTGATTGTTGAAATACACACGCCCTGCCGCTCTGGTACGGATACCGAAGATCGTTTCCAGAAGCTCCGTACGCCCTGCCCCGACCAGACCATACAGTCCGAAGATTTCTCCCTCCCTGACATCGAACGTAATATCCTGAAGGTGCGGCTCAAACTTCGTGGACAGATGCTGGATGGACAGAATCGGTCCTTTCGGCTCATTATCCACCGGCGGGAAACGGTTTTCCAGAGACCGTCCAACCATAGCTGCGATCAGTTCATTCATATTTGTCTCTTCCGTCTTCTTCGTCATGACCAGATTGCCGTCACGAAGCACTGAAATCTCATCGCAGATTTCAAAAATCTCATCCATCTTATGTGAAATATAGATCAGGGCAATTCCCTGCTCCTTCAGCATCCGCATCATACTGAAAAGCTTGTTTACCTCCTGTACAGTCAGAGAGGAGGTCGGCTCATCGAGAACGATCACCTTTGCATTATAGGAAATTGCTTTTGCAATCTCACACATCTGCCTCTGAGATACGGACATGTGCCGCATCGGCTGTGTAAGATTTACCGTCATTCCAAGCTTCCTGAAAAGCTCAGAAGCTTCTTTTTTCATTCTGCCTTCATCAATTACGCCCATCGAATTGACCGGATAACGTCCCAGAAACAGATTGTCAATCACATTCCGCTCCAGACACTGGTTCAATTCCTGATGCACCATTGCAATGCCGTTTTCCAGAGCATCCTTGGGCCCGGAGAAGCTTACTTCCTTTCCATCCAGGAAAACAGTCCCCTCATCCTTCTGATAGGTACCGAAAAGGCATTTCATCATCGTTGACTTACCGGCTCCATTCTCGCCCATAAGTCCCATCACCGTCCCGCGCTTTACATCGAGGCTGATGCGGTCCAGAACCCTGTTTCGACCAAAGGATTTGCTCATACCGCGTATTGATAAGACATTTCCATCTTTCTTATCTGCCATTCTCTTTACTCCTGTATTGTAGATTCACTATTTTCGTATTTATCCTTCTCATCTGATATGACTTGCCGCCTGCAGAGGCGGGACATATCGGCCGGATAGATAAAATTATAGGGAGAATTTCTTCTCCCTAATAATCATTCCCCTTTATTTTCGCAGACACGATCCAAACACAGGTGCCTGCTGCAGGATCTTTGACTCAACAGTCATCACTGACTAAGCAGAGATGTATAGGAAGCTGCGTTATCTGTCTTAACCATATTGATTGCAAAAGCATCATACTGACCAGGATTTCCCAGACGGTTTGTAATGTTGGACTCTGTCTGTCCGTCACCGCCGATGTATTCTACATCCAGATTCAGAATATCATCATAGTTCTGAAGCAGCGGCTGATAGGTAGCACTCAGGAAGTTATCTGCTGCATTGTAAATATCCAGCCATACCTTCTTGGACGGATGTGCACTTTCATCGAGCTGAGCAGATACCGGCTCATAAACCTTTGTAGAATCTGTAAAGTCCTGATAGTTGTCGGCAGTCACTGCCACGTTCAGCGCATAGTAGGAACGATCCTCTTCTTTGTATACATATACGTCTTCACTCAGAACATTGCCTGCATCATCTGCCGTACCGATACCTGTATCAATGTCCACACCATCCAGTGCATTTCTGAGTACACGAAGGGTCAGATATGCCTGTACGTCCGCATGCTGGCTGATCGTTCCGCCGTAGCCTTCTCCGATCGCTGCTACTGCATCACTGTTTGCATCGTAGCCGAAGGTTGGAACTCCATTATCCTTTGACCATGCATTGAACATGGACATACCCATACCGTCATTATTGGAAACAACTACATCAATCTGGTCGCCGAAAGAAGAAGACCATGTACCGATGGCATTACCTGCAGTAGCTGCATCCCATGTAGCACCTGCAGAGTTCTTCATTTCCTGAGAAGCCAGCTCACGCACTACATACGTTGTTCCATTAATCTCCAGAGATCCATCCTGCACTGCGCCTGCGGAACCGTCTGTGTTTGTTCCGACCGGATCGCTGTTGATATCACCGTCTTTATCCACACCTGTTCCAAGAGCTTTCCGAACACCTCTTGTACGTGCAATGGAATCATTATGTCCGATATCGCCGATTGCCAGAACGTAACCGATTACACCGTCACCATTGCGGTCAATAGAATCTGCATGTGCCTCAATGTAATCCTTTACCATGGTTCCCTGAAGCTCAGCACCCTGATTTGCGTCAAATCCTACATAATAAGTTTTCTCATTGAAGCTCAGAGCTGCCATATCAAGCTCTCCTGTAGAACTATTGGAGGGCTGACGGTTAAACCACACCAGCGGCTTGTCTTTGTTCGCTACCTCACCATCAGCAAACGCAGTCATTGAAAGTCCCATTACTGCTGCCATTGTCAATGCAAAAACTCTCTTTTTCATATTCTAAATTCTCCCTTCCGTCCGGATTTCCCCATCCGGACTGTTTGTTTATATTGATAATATACAGGATATATTTTCGGAAAAACATAGAATATTTTCTGGTCTGCATTGAAATTTTTGAGATTGCATTGGTTAATTTCACCATTTCAAACAAATAGTCGGCATATTTCGTATACAAAAACAGGTTCATGGTCTCAGTCTCTGTTTTCCGTCCATCACCTTGCAAAAAACAACCGCCACCACCGTACTCACCGCCGCAGCCAGAATCTCCGGCCCTACAGTCGCCGTAGGATTCACACTCCCATACTGGTTAATCGTCTCTTATTCTCTTCAGGATAAAAAAGTTTGAAAAAAAGCTTCTTCTACCCCATATAGGCTACCATAACTAAACACTACATAACTTCCCATCTCTGAAACATATTCTTTTTCAAATCCATATAGTCTATATAATTCTACCATTTCATCAACTTTCATCATGACCCTCACTTAAATGACTCTCATATTTTTCTTTTAAATACCGATTTAATTGTCCAATATTATAAAGTGGAAAATTTGTGAGCCAATCCTGTTCCCTGAATCCAGACATTGATACCCTGACGGCGTCCTTCACTCCATACTTCTGTACAAAGACCTTCAAACTTTTTGCCTGCAGATTTTCTTCCGCCTTTACTTCCAATGGAACTATACATTCATCCGTTTGAATCAGGAAATCCAACTCAGATGTTGCATTTTCCGCTGACCAATAAAATATATCATTTTCCGGATTAACAATTAGCTGCTGCAAAACATATTGTTCTGTCAACGCCCCCTTAAATTCTTCAAAAAGCCTGCTTCCTTCTAAAATTATTCTTGCATTCAAACGGGACATGGCACCTAACAAACCAATATCAACAATAAACAATTTAAATGCTGAAAAATCCTGATATGCCCTGAGCGGAAAATCCGGTTTTTTCACCCGATTAATTTTATATACTAATCCCACATCCATCAGCCATGTAATCGCTACTTCGTATTCCCTTGCTCTGGCTCCTTCACGGATCAATCCATATATAAACTTTTTATTTTCTTTTGCCAACTGCGTTGGAATAGAGTTCCACAACATTCTAATCCGTGTGACAATTTCCTTTGGAGCATGCTTAGACAAATCATTTTCATAGGCATATAATAGTCTGTTTTGAACCTCTCTTACGGTTTTCACATCTCTATTTGTTACAAATTCCAATACAGCCTCCGGCATTCCTCCAACATAATAATAGTATTTAAGATAATCCGCATACTTTGTTTTAAACACTTGCATCATATCCGCATCATTCCTGTCCAATATTTCCAGCAGCTTCTCTTCTCCACATGCCAGTAAAAATTCCCGAAATGTCAATGGATATAAATCACAAAAATCAACTTTTCCTACCGGAAAGGAAGTTCCTTCATGCAACGCAATCCCTAAAAGAGAGCCTGCCGCTATGATATGATATTGAGGTGCTGTTTCCTGAAAATACTTCAAAGACTTTAATGCTCTTGGTATTTCCTGTACTTCATCAAAGATAATCAATGTCTTTTCAGGGTCAATTTTAAATCCCACTTCTATTTCCAGCATTTCAATAATTCTGTCAATATCAAATGCTTCCCGGAACACCTCTTTCATTCGTTCATTTTCATCCATACTAATATAAGCACATTTCTCATAATATAGCTTACCGAATTCTTTCATAATCCATGTTTTTCCTACCTGCCGTGCCCCCCGTAGCACCAACGGCTTTCTGTTAGATCCACACTTCCATAATTCTAATTGTTTCATTGCTTCTCTATACATATACATCACCTTCTTACCCAATCTTCTTGTTAGTCCTATTATACTCAATCTTACTTCTTTATACAACTCGCAATCACAATTTCCAAACGACTTTTACACATATACTCACATTTTTTAAATGTTTTTTTTGCTATTATTCACATTTTGCAAACAACTCTGTTTATTATCCATTATAATTATGCGATATTTTAGTCTGTATTGAAAAAGCAGAGAGTCTACTCTTTCCGCCTTCTTCGATTCATCACCTTGCAAAACACAACCGCCACTCCCGTACTCACCGCCGTAGCCAGAATCCCCGGCCCTACAATCGCCGTAGGATTCACACTCCCATACTGGCTCCTGTAAGCAATAATATTTACCGGAATCAGCTGCAGGGACGAGATATTCAGTATCAAAAATGTACACATCTCATTGCTGGCAACACCACGCGGCATTGCCCGAAACATGCTCTTTTTCCGCATATTATCTGTATTCTTCCATATCGTACCTGCGCCACCCGGATCTGCTTCATTTCTTCGCTCTTCTTCCAGCTCTGCCAGCGCCTCCATCGCTTTCAATCCTGCCGGAGTCGCTGCCCAGCCAAGCCCCAGAAAGTTTGCAATAAAATTAGTCGTAATATGTTCATTCGCCGCATGCTCTCTGGGGATCCCGGGAAACAGGAAATGGATCAGTGGTCTTATTCTTTTTGCAGCCGCCTGAATGAGTCCCGCATCTTTTGCAATCTCCATGATTCCGGTCCAGAGAGCCATAACTCCGAGCATGGTAATGCAAAGTGTCACGGCTTCTTTCGAAGAAGACAGAACGGCTTCCGACACCGCCTCGATATTTCCCGTCAACGTCCCGTAAATAATCCCAATCAATATCATGCTTCCCCAAAGATAATTCATGAATTGTTCTCCACAAATGTTCTTTTTACATTATAGCGGCGGATTCTGAAATCATGCTTTATTTCTCTGTTTTATACAACATGACATATTCACTGCTCTCAGGCAAACCCACTTTTAGTTACTAGCCAGATCCTGTGGTTCGCAAACAGTAACCCCCTTGTACTCAGCATCCCACCAATCGCCATATCAACGCTTGCTATTTCTTCTTTTCTGTGTTAGGTTTTCCCCATAAAATTTTTTGAATCCATGCAACAAAACGCGTTCGTTTCGACACTATATATACAGATTGAAAAATATTTTTCAATAACAGACCCACACTTGCAAAGGAGGGAACCCATGAACCAACTGACAGAACTCGTGCATCAGGCCCGGACCGGTGATGCACACGCTTTTTCGAAACTGTATGAGACAGTCTACCACGACCTATACCGCTTCGCAGTCTATACACTGCATCATCCGCAGGATGCCGAGGATGCTGTGAGTGAGACTGTGGTGGATGCATTCGCCCAGATTGCTTCCCTTCGGGAACCTGAAGCTTTCCGGGCCTGGATTTTTCGTATTTTATCCGCCAAGTGTAAGCGGCGTATCCGGCAATACACGGAACACCCCGCTGAGCTTGATGAAACGATCCCTGCTGATGGACCGGATTGGAATGAGTCACTTGATGTGCGCCGTGCCTTTTTTCTCCTGCCGGAGGAGGATCGGCTGATTGTCTCGATGAATCTGTTTGCCGGTTATTCCAGTCAGGAGATCAGCGAGATCCTCGATATGAATCCAAATACGATCCGTTCCCGTCAAAGCCGGGCGCTCAGGAAAATGGAGATGCAGCTTTCCTGATACAGTTGACTCCATTTTACCGCTGCCATACGCGACAGCGATGATTCACTGCCATACATGACTTTTACTCTCAATTACCCTACTTTCATGTGAAAGGAGATCCAAACCATGGATGAGAAGAAATTACTCGAACAAATCCGTCAGTCTGCTTCCGATCTGACTCCTCCTGAATCGCTCAGTCCGGAGGCCATCGAGAAGCTGCTCACGAATACAAAGCCCAATGCGCCGGATCAGGCAGACTCCGAAACGTCTGATTCTCCCAGGGCGGAAGCCCCTTTGCCGGAAACCACGGCAGACGCCTCCCGCAAGACCCGCAGAAGAACGTTCTTTCCATACTATCGTATTGCAGGCGCAGCAGCAGCTGTGGTACTCTGTATGACTGCACTCCTGCAGGTAAATAAAATCCAGAAGGAAAGCGCTGATCTGGAAAAATCCGCCGTTCGTTCCGCAATTACAGCTGAGACAAATACCGGGCAGGATGACTCTGCTGCTGTTTTCTCCAGCGAAAAAGCTTCTGGTGATCTGGCTGATAGCCTGGACGAGAATGTTTCCGGTGATTTGGCTGAGCATCCAGACGGTAATTCCGTTGATGCTTTATCTGACAGTTCAGAGGAACATTCTACTGATGCGCTGTCCTCCGGCTCCGCTATGGAAACAATAGATATAGCAGAGGATACCAGTGTTTCAGTAACGTCCGAAGACACTTTAAACAGCTCTGACGCTGGCTCTGCTTCCGCAGAGACCTCCACACTTTCTCCGGCCGGCAGCTACGAGGAGGTTTTTGAAGCGCTCCATGAGCAGTTTTACTATGATGATACTGTTTTTTATGCTGCTTCAGGTGCAAGGGATATCATCTCTGAGGATGGGGCGAAAACTTCCGATTCTATCAGTTCCGGTTCCGCGTCAGAAAACGGTTCATCGTATGGCAGTGCTGCGGACTCAGAAGGTATGGAATATGAAGAAATAACACTTGCAGACTCCGCATCAGACGCTGCTTCCAGTTCTCAGGGACTTGACAGAGGTGGTTCCGAGGAAGCTGCAGACTATTCTGCCACCAATATCCAGGAAATCGGTGTGGATGAGGCAGATATTGTAAAGACAGACGGGACTTACATTTATATTCTGCGGCAGAACGGAGCTGTCACAATCGTAAATGCTGACCCGGCTTCCCTGGAGATCGTATCCACGATCACGCCCACAGACACAGGACTTACGCAGACGCAGGAGCTGTATCTGGATGGCGATGTGCTGAGTGTTATTGCACAGCGTGAGGATACTTCTCTGGAGGAGGAAAATGATACGTATTATACTGAAACAATCACTCAATCTGTGATTTACACCTACGATATCTCAGACCGTACTGCGCCAAAGCTTACCGGAACTGTCGTTCAGGATGGATATTACAATACTTCCCGCAAAAATGGTGATTATATCTACCTGTTTACTTCCTATTATCCGGATATTCGCGCCACATATGAAGAAAGTAACATCGTGCCGTGCATCAATCAGGACCGACTGAAAGCTTCTGATTTCTATCTTCCGGAACACTTAAACAGCTCTGCCTATCTGCTGATTTCCTCAATGGATATCCGCAAGTCTGGAGAGATTCTGGATAAAAAAGCTCTTGTATCCGGTACCTCGAACTTTTATGTGAGTACAGAAAATATTTACATTGCAAATGAAAACTGGTCATCTGATACAACCACTACCACCATCACGAAATTCCATTACGAAGACGGAATTGTGACGGGAATGGCTGCCGGTTCTGTCAAGGGTTATTTAAACAATTCCTTTTCCATGAATGAATATAATGGATACCTGAGAGTTGTTTCTACTTACTATGATGAGGACTGGGATGAAAGAAATGCTCTGTATGTCATGGACGAAACGTTGAATATCACAGGGGCGATTGAGAACCTGGCAAAGGGTGAGACGATCCGATCCGCACGCTTCTTCGGCGATACCGGATATTTCGTTACTTTCCGGCAGACCGATCCACTGTTTTCGGTAGATTTGTCCGATCCGGCCAACCCGGTCATTCTCGGAGAACTGAAGGTTTCTGGTTTCTCCTCCTACCTGCATTTTTACGGGGAGAACCTGCTGCTCGGTATGGGATATGAGGCAGACGAAACCACGGGCTCCATTTCCGGCGTGAAACTCTCCATGTTTGATATCTCCGATCCGACCGATGCAAAAGAGCTTCACCGTATTATTATTCCAGGAGTAACCTGGTGTCCGTCCATGGACAATTACAAGTCCATCCTCATCAATCCAGAAAAGAACCTGTTTGGTTTCTTCTGCGAAGACAGGTATCTCGTATTCTCTTATGATACAGAAAAGGGCTTTGTAAGCGAACTGATTTATGATCTGGTAGCAGAAACGCTCATACAGCAGAGCCAGACCGAGAGTCCGGCAGAATCAAACAAGGAGAATTCAGAAGAACAAAGCAAAGATACCGGAGACACCGATATAGCTACAGTTGAAAGCTTTGTATCAGCCGAAACTACGGCAGACAGCGAAGCGGCCATGCCAGATGACATGCTGATTGATGATATGCTGATCGATACAGATACAGTTAGCTCGGGCAGCTCTGTTTACTCATCCATCAGCGTGTACAACACCCGCGGATTGTATATTGGAAATACCTTTTATCTGGCAGGGGATCTCTCAGTGATTGTCTTCGATATGGCTGACGGATTTAACAAAATCGGATCTTTACAGTTTGCCGAATAGGCGTACGCTGCGGCATCTTCTGTATGGAAAGTTACAATGCTTGCTTTTGGTAAATAAGTTCAAAACTTGTTTCCGAGGGCATTAGCGCAGGAATTACCTCACATCTGATACAAAACACTGATGGTCAGGCAAATAACCCTTTCGGAATGTACTTGCCTGACCATCATTTTTCTGATTCCTGAAAAATGCCCCAGCCTGAAAAACGTTACTGTTCATGCTCCTGCGGTTCGTGATCAGTAACTGAAAAACTCTATGATATAGATGATGAATTACTATTCAGCCCTGGCTCCATTTCCTATTTCGCACTACGTTAATAAGAGCCCCTGCCGTCCAATCCACGCAAAGACATCCGCATATACTTCTTCCCGGTTCGTCTCATTCAAAATCTCATGACGTCCCTCCGGATAAAGCCTACACTCGATGTTCTTCATACCAGCTTCCTCAAAGGTGCGGACTGCTCTCTTCACGCCTTTTCCAAAATTGCAGACCGGATCCTTCTCTCCCGCGATAAAAAGCACAGGCAGATCCTTCGGCATACACGCCAGATAGTCCCGGTTCAAAATCTTAGCCATTCCATGAAACATATTGTAATATCCATTGACTGTGAATGCAAAACCGCATTTCGGATCTGCCACATAAGCATCTACACTTTCCTCATTACTGCAAATCCAGTCTGAATCGGTCCTGTTCGGGCGGAAACTCCAATTGAAGCTGCCGAATGACATCCACCGGAGCAGCTTACTCCTGTAATGCCAGCCCATCAGAGCTGCCTCCACACGTGCTACTGCCATTCCGATCCTCACAACCGCCTCCGGCTGATACCCGGTGCCGCAGATGATTGCCCCGTCCAGGCCTTCGCCATGGCAGCACAGATACTGACGTGCCAGAAAGGATCCCATGCTGTGTCCGAACAAAATATACGGCACATCCGGTTTTTCCTTTTTAGTCATTTTATATACCTGATGGATATCCCGGATCACCATCTTATTCCCGTCTTTTTCCGCGAAATATCCATATTCCTTCTCAGAACGGACAGATGCTCCGTGACCAAGATGATCATGTCCCACCACCAGAATTCCATTTGATGCCAGATATTCTCCGAACCCGCGATAGCGTTCAATATATTCTGACATTCCATGACAAATCTGCAAAACAGCACGTATCTGTCCTTCCGGAATCCAGCGCACCCCATGGCTTACCGTCTTTTTATCACTGGAAGGAAAACTGAATTGTTCTTCACGTATCATCTATGCATCTCCTTTCCCTTTCCTACGCAATCATTCTCTTCACCCCTGAAAGCGTATGGTATTCTGTCCTCCGGATTTCTTCTGACTCCGGTCTTCCGCCCGGATACTGCCTTTATTGAACATTATCCGGCAAAAGGCTGCCGAACTGTCATTCGCACAGCGCATCTGCCAGCCGTGCAAACTGCTCCAGCGTCAGTGCCTCTCCGCGCACATTCTCCGAAAGTCCTGCTTTCTGCAGCGCTTCCAGAATTACTTCTTTGGAATATGACAGCTCAGAAGAATTTTTCAATCCGTTCATCAGGGTTTTCCGCCTCTGATTAAATGACGCACGTATCAGGCGGAACATAAGCTTCTCATCCTTTACCTGAACCGGAGGCACTTCATATCTGGTCAGCCGGATCACTGCACTCCCGACATTCGGGCGCGGCATAAAGCAATTCGGCGGAACATTTGCTGCAAGATACGGGGACGCATAATACTGGACCGCCAATGAGAGCGCACCGTAATCCTTTGTTCCGGGGCCCGCCTGCATCCGCAGTGCCACTTCCTTCTGTACCATTACCGTAACACTGGCAAGTGGCACACCGCTCTCAAACAGCCCCATAATAATCGGGGTTGTGATATAATATGGAAGATTCGCAACCACCTTGATCGGACGTCCACCATTCTTTTCCTGAGCAAGTGCTGCAATGTCAAGCTTCAGCACATCCTGATTGATCACAGTTACATTGTCATACTCTGCCAGTGTCTCCTGCAGAATCGGAATCAGGTTCCGGTCAATCTCCACTGCTGTTACTTCGCGCGCCGCCTCTGCCAGATACTGTGTCATCGTTCCGATTCCCGGTCCGATTTCCAGCACAAAATCCTCTTTGGTAATCTCCGCTGCCGCAATAATCTTGTCCAGCACATGCGGATCAATCAGAAAATTCTGTCCGAACTTTTTCTGAAAATCAAAGCCATGCCGTTTAATTACTTCTATCGTTTTCTGCGGATTCGATAATTTCTCCATGTAAGTCCTCATTCTTATCTCAAAGACTGCTGTTCAGCTTTATTCCCTGCAGATCTTTCCGTCATCTTTGATGCTGAACTGTTTCTTTCAAAGAGCCACCCGCCCCTCCAGAGCCCGGAGGAGCGTCACTTCATCAATATATTCCAGATCACCGCCTACAGGCACTCCGCTCGCAATACGGCTCACCTTGATTCCGGTCGGCTTAATCAGCTTGCTGATATACATGGCCGTTGTCTCACCTTCCAGACTGGAATTCGTCGCTATGATAACCTCATTCACATCTCCCTGAAGACGCTGCATCAGTTCCTTCAGCTTGATGTCCGACGGTCCTATCCCAAGCATCGGGGAAATTGCCCCATGTAGTACATGGTAGACGCCTTCATATTTTCCCGTCTTCTCATATGCTGCCAGATCCCGGGTATTCTCAACTACCATAATCGTCTTCTTATCCCGCGCAGGATTACTGCAGATCGGGCAGACCTCCTGATCTGTCAGCGTGCAGCATTCCTTACAGTAACGAATATTATTCCGTGCATCCAGTATCGCCGCAGAGAGCTGTTCTACCCGCTCTTTCGGCATACGGATAATATGAAACGCCAGTCTCTGTGCCGTTTTGCCGCCGATTCCCGGCAGGGCGGAAAGCTGCTCAATCAGCTTTCCCATCTGACTTCCATAATAATCCATCAGAACCCAAAGCCTCCGAGTCCGCCGAGACCACCGGTCAGCTTCGACATCGCAGAAGTAGCTTCCTCTTCTACCTTGCGGAGCGCCTCATTCGTCGCTGCTACAATCAAATCTTCCAGCATCTCGATATCGTCCGGATCTACCACTTCCTCAGAAAGCTTTACCTTCTTTACCTCACGTTTACCGCTGATCGTAACCTCAACAGCGCCGCCGCCAGCCGCCGCTGTGAACTCCTTCTCCTCCAGAGCCTTCTGATTCTCCTCCATCTGCTTCTGCATCTTCTGTGCCTGCTTCATCAGATTATTCATATTTCCCGGCATTCCTCCCGGAAATCCACCTCTCTTTGCCATATCTTACCTCCTGATCTTTCTATACAAATTATTATACTGTGATAAATCACCTGTTTCCCTATTGTACTATAAACCCCACCCAAATTCTACTGGTATTTTTCCTTAACAATTCAGCCATTCAGCAAAATAGAAAAACAGACCGTGCAGATTTATCCTTCACTCCTCATCCTCAATCTCGATCTCCGTATGAATGCTCTCTCTGATCCGGCTCTCGATATCGATTTTCCCCAGTGGCGCCCTCTGGATTCCCTCATCTGCCGCGAGTACGAATTTTACTTCTATTCTCTTTCCTGTCTTTTCTTCTATGATCTGTTCCAGTTCTGCCTTCCGTTCTTTATTGTCGAGATACCGTTCTGCGAGGAAATCCGCAAATACCACATAGAGCCTGTTGTCTTTCTCATCCTGCATATTAAATTTTGGTTCTGCCGCAGATAATACGACCCGGAACATCCCGCTGGTGTCCGCAACAATCGCTTTCCATCTGGATTTCACCTGCTGCAAGTCCTCCGGTGCAGTTTTCTGATAACCGCCCATCATCCCACCGTACCCCGGCTGTCCTCCATAGCCTGACATGCCCGGTTGATTTCCTGCGGCTCTATAAGCTGGCATTCCCGGCTGGTTCCCTGCGGCTCCATAAGCTGAGACTCCTGACTGGCTTCCTGAATCTCCATAACCTGACATTCCAGCCTGATTTCCATTCATTCCATAATCTGAAATTCCCGATTGAACACTTCCTGCAGCTTCGGGCATCCCCATTCCGCTGTCCCAGTATCCTGATACCTCACCTCCATCATATCCGGCTGCTCCAATCGGTGTTCCGTCACTCCAGTATCCGTTCTCTTCTGCCGCCATACCCGCAATCCCGTGATTCTGTGCTCCATCCGCCCCATAACCGGACTGCATAACAGTACCATAGCCGCCCATTCCGGCGGCTCCGTATCCAGCCGTACCTCCGCCATAGCCTGAGTTCCCCTGCTGCATCCCCCCCGGATATGCAGTGCCAGCCGGAATGAATCCCTGCTCCAGTCTTTTCTCCAACTTCCTGATACGCTCTACCAGTGACAGTTCATCCCGTTCAGCCTCCGGCTTGCAGATCTTAATCAGAGCCATTTCCAGCATCACACGTTTATTCGTGGAATAGCGAATGCTGTTTGACAGCTCAGAGAAAATACGAATATACCTCATCAGTGTATCTTCCCTTACCAGTGCGGCTTCCTCTTTCAACTGCATCAGATTCTCCGTCGAAACGTCCAGTACATCCTCCATCTCATCCGATGCCTTGAGCAGCATCAGATTCCGAAGATACCAGGTAAAATCACTGACAAACTGTGTCAGGTCAGTTCCCTTCATAATCAGTTTTTCAAGAGTACTGATCACCTCAACTACATTTTCGCTCAGAATTTTGCGAAGCAGGTCACTGTATACATCCGTATCAACCGCTCCCAGAACCTCCAGCACTTTATCATATGTCAGTGTCTCTCCCAGATAGAACGCAATGCACTGGTCAAGCAGGCTGAGCGCATCACGCATGGAGCCGTCTCCTTTCTTCGCCACGTAACGCAGTGCCCTTTCTTCCGCATCCACATGCTCCTGTTTCATCAGATCCTGCAGTCTGGAGAGAATCGTTTCCTGACTGATACGTCTGAAATCATATCTCTGGCACCTTGACAGAATAGTGACCGGGATCTTATGCGCTTCCGTTGTTGCCAGAATAAAAATGACGTAAGAAGGGGGCTCTTCCAGCGTTTTCAAAAGTGCATTGAAGGCTCCGATCGAAAGCATATGAACCTCATCAATAATATACACCTTATATTTTCCTTCTGCCGGAGAATAGGACACCTCTTCACGGATTTCACGTATATTGTCAACACCGTTATTCGAAGCGGCATCAATTTCTATCACATTCATGGAGGAGCCGGCCGCAATTGCACGGCACGCCGCACACTCTCCGCATGGATTTCCGCCAACCGGATGCTCACAATTAACCGCCCGTGCAAATATCTTTGCAATCGTTGTCTTTCCTGTACCTCTTGTCCCGCAAAACAGATATGCGTGGCCAATCCGATCCGCATTGATCTGATTTTTCAGCGTTGTAACTATATGATCCTGCCCTTTCACATCTGCAAATGTATCCGGGCGGAATTTCCGGTATAATGCTGTATAACCCATAAAATATCTCCTGTTCCGCTCCTGTAAAATTTGTCAGCCATCTTCTCTGACACACTGCCATAACCGTAAGAATTCCTCTACAGTATATCACACCCGCTTCCGTTTTGTCATCCGCACATACCTACTGCTCTACGGCTATTCCTTCTGAGGTTCACACGTCTGCTGAAATGGCAGCCGTCTGACCAGTAACTCTTTCGATTCTATCCAAAAAGATACCCCGGTAGCCATGCTTATATACTACCGGGGAATATTTCCAGCTACTATCCCCAATCCGCCAGGACCAGGACTCCTGCTGTAGTTCCTATACCTCTGCTATTTCCGTACTCTTTTGCACTGTCCTTCTGATCAGTCACCGAAACTGATACCCAACAGCTTCGCCTCCTGAACGATCTGGTCTTTCGGAGATACCACCTTCAACTTGCCTGCCACTTCACCGAGCGGAACCTTCTTCATCTTGCCGTTTACGATACCTACCATATAGCCATATTCTTCATTCATAATCATCTCAGCCGCTGTCACACCAATTCTTGTAGAGAGTACACGGTCATACGGACACGGACTTCCGCCGCGCTGTGTATGTCCCGGAACTGTGATACGTACCTCCGGACCATTCGCTGCCGCAATCTCTTCTGCCAGCTCGTAAGCTACAGACGGATACTTCTTGGCTTCTATCTTCTTCTTCAGTTCTTTCTTGCTCAGCTTTGCATCCTTCTTGGAAATCGCACCCTCTGCTACTGCAATTACCGTAAATCCCTTGCCAGCCTGAGTTCTCTTGTCAATTGCTTCTACTACCTTCTTGATATCATACGGGATCTCCGGAATCAGGATGATATCAGCACCGCCTGCAATACCTGCATACAGGGTCAACCAGCCCACCTTATGTCCCATAATCTCCACAATGAAGACACGGTTGTGGGAAGCAGCCGTCGTATGGATACAGTCAATTGCCTCTGTCGCAATATTAACCGCACTGTAGAAACCAAATGTCATATCGGTTCCCCAGATATCATTATCAATCGTCTTCGGAAGATGGATGATATTCAGTCCTTCCTCACGAAGCAGATTCGCTGTCTTCTGTGTACCATTACCACCGAGAATTACCAGACAGTCAAGACGGAGCTTATAATAATTCTGCTTCATTGCCTCTACCTTGTCCAATCCCTTCGCATCCGGCTCACGCATCAGCTTAAATGGCTGTCTCGAGGAACCGAGAATCGTTCCTCCTTTCGTCAGAATACCGGAAAAATCTCTGGAAGTCAGAAGTCTGTAATCGCCGTAGATCAGACCCTTATATCCATTCATAAAACCGTAAACCTCAAGCTCCTTCAGGTTGCTGGAAAGTCCTTTAACGACACCTCGCATCGTCGCATTCAGCGCCTGGCAGTCTCCTCCGCTCGTCAACAATCCAATTCTCTTCATAGTCATGCCTCTTCCTTTTCTTATTTAGTCTGCAGCTGTTCCTCAATTCTTCCCAGCTACCACGTTCCCCGTCCGCTTCATGTTCCGATCACAGCTATCAGTCCTTCCAACCTGATTGGAACCAAACCATTGCGATTTACAGAAACATAAGCCCGGACCAGAGGAAACATCTCCGTCCACAAATGTACATACATCAGAAAAGCTGACAGAATACAGATCCTCTGCCTGTTCTAAGTATGTCACAGATGACATAAGTATAACTCTTTTTTTCACAATCCACAACTGATATTTTTATCTTTTTAAGTAAATTTGCCCAAAATCTGTTGTTATTCAGTCCTGTCTTGTCCTCTTAAATGCAAATCTATCTCTCACGGCATGAATCCTTCAAAGATAAATGAATCATAATAAGGTCTGCACCTCTCAAGCTGCTGACGTGACCGCACTGTCCATGCAACCGACGGACAACCAAACAGTCTCCGGCACAGATTTTTCGATACGGCCTCTTTGTCACGCAGATCATATGCGATAAAATCCGGCCTTGTCAGGAAATTAGTCAGAAGATGCCGCACCACCAGCTTGTCCGGCCCATAATGCCCTTCCTGACGCTGGAAGTTCATAGAAAGCTGTCCGCGGCAGATTTCCGGGCGGTGTCTCCTATACCATATCAACGCCCATGGCTGGAAAGACTCAATACAGTATGCCCCCTGATATTCCCGAAGGAATTTATCTGCTTCCACACAGATCTGGTTGTTAAAGTCCTTGTATTTCAATTCTATAATCAATGGAACTCTCCCGTTTACGAGTTTCAGCACATCCCGAAACAGCGGAATCCGCTGTTTAGTTCCGCAAACCGGAAACTTCTGCAGTTCCTGATACGTATAATCACTGACCTGCCCCTCCACCGAGCAGATACGTTTCAGTGCAAAATCATGGAAAACAACCACCTGTCCGTCCTTCGTCAGCTGCAGGTCCATCTCAATCCCATAACCCATCTCACAGGCACGTTCGAAGGCCAGCAGCGTATTTTCCGGTGCATCCGAATGATTGTCATGCAGCCCTCTGTGTGCATAGTACACCGTATCTGACTGGATACGCCGATGCTTCCATCCCGGCATAATTGCCAGAAAATATGCTGCTGCTCCAAATAATGCTCCAATCTCCGCTTTCATAAAACATCTCCCCGTATTTTACCATTATTGATTCTTATACTTTCCTGTAATAACAGGTTTTCCATCCTCATCAAGCAGTGGCGTCAATCCGCCGGCATTAGCTGCTTTACGCCATAAATAGTTCACGCCAGTGTCCCTGTCCACCCAGATTTCAACCACATCAACAATACCCTGGCTGTAAATTTTTTCAAAACGATTCATCATAAATCTCTATCCTCTGCTTTTATTTAATCAAAAGTTTTTTATATAATTTCATATGCCAGACACTCATAGCGCAGTTTTGTTCCTTCGTTGATCTCGGCCGGAAGCAGCGCTCTGGCCACCAGCTTTTCATCTGCATTCTCCGCGTCTGTTCTGCAAAGTACCGCATAATCTCCTTCAATTCTTGCGACAGTATATTCATATGGTCCCAAATCCATATTTCTCCTCCTGTTCTGCCAGACTGCGGACAATAATATTCCCAGTCTCTCCATCTTTTCGTTTCTTTGATAATATGATAATATATGCCACTCCGAAAATCAATCCCTTCCACAAAAACCAGAAGGCGGAATCCAGTCCCAAAAAAGTGCCCTGCACATTCAAAGATGCGCAAAGCACTTTCTTTCTTCGATCGGAGTCACTCTTCAAAATCAATATAAATTTTATCCTTCCGCCGAAACACGTCAGCACGGATCTGATATAGTTCTTCTACCAGCTTTCCGCTGTCAAGATGATTCGTAGGCTCATCCAGAATCACCATTTCCGTATCCTGTAAATCAATGCAATCTCCAAACTTTCCTCAATCTCTTTGCACTCCTCTTGACAGTCAGTTAAGAGAATGTTAAAGTATGGAAATAGTGATAAACCGCAATACAATCTAAACGTTCATCGGAGGGCTTGTAATCGCATTATTCGGACTGAATTTGTCCGATGCCGTGTTTTTGTTGCGCTTGTGCGCCAACAGTTCATCCATTCGATTAGAGATGGGAACATATCATATCACGGACAAAGCCGGAGAAGATGTCAGGGGATCGCCTGGTATTTTTCTCCGGTTTTTTATATACCCGAAGAATCCAGGAGGTATTTACTTATGAAGCAATCACAAAGTTTCACAGAAGGAAAAATCTTATCACCGCTCATCCGTTTTGCACTTCCCGTCTTTCTGGCCCTGTTCCTTCAGGCCATGTACGGAGCTGTGGATTTACTGGTAGTCGGTCAGTTCGGAAGCGCAGTTGATGTCTCTGCCGTCTCCACAGGCAGTCAGATCATGCATACGATCACCACTGTGATCGTGGGCCTCGCGATGGGAATCACCGTTCTCGCAGGACAGAAAATTGGTGAAAAGAATCCCGAAGCCGCAGGCAGAACGATTGGAAGCGGCATCTGTCTCTTCTCTGTGCTTGCTGTCATCGTCACCTTCCTGATGCTGTTTCTCGCAAACCTTCTGGTCTCTGTGATGCAGGCGCCTGAGGAAGCATTCGATGCGACCGTAACTTATGTAAAAATCTGTTCTGCCGGAACTATATTTATTGTTGCCTACAATGTACTTGGAAGCATTTTCCGCGGTATCGGCGATTCCAAAATGCCTCTGATCACAGTCGCTATTGCCTGCACCCTGAATATCGGCGGGGATCTGCTCTTTGTTGCTGTATTTCATATGGGTGTGGCCGGAGCTGCTCTGGCAACCGTTCTGGCACAAGCCGTCAGTGTGCTGATCTCTGTCTTCATCATCCGAAAGAAAAGCCTGCCTTTTGTCTTCTCCCGCTCCTATATCCGTTTTGACAAATCTTTAATCACACGGATTGTCATGCTGGGAGCACCGATTGCACTGCAGGATCTGTTGGTCAGCATCTCATTCCTTGTAATCATGGCAATTGTAAACTCATTGGGTCTGATCGCGTCCGCCGGCGTCGGTGTCGCAGAAAAGCTCTGTGCTTTTATCATGCTCGTTCCGTCCGCATTCATGCAGTCCATGTCTGCATTCGTGGCACAAAATGTCGGCGCAGGAAAGACAGAACGTGCAGACAAAGCCCTGTTCTACGGAATTGCCACTTCCGTCTGTGCCGGAATCCTCATGGCATGGCTCTCCTTCTTTCACGGCGATCTGCTGTCTTCCCTGTTCGCCCGGGACACCGAAGTCATCGCAGCCTCGGCTGATTACCTGAAGGCATATGCCATTGACTGCCTGCTGACAGCCTTCCTTTTTTGCTTCGCGGGATATTTCAACGGATACGGACTTACCTTTTTTGTCATGCTGCAGGGCATTGTCGGTGCTTTCTGCGTCCGCATTCCCGTATCCTTCCTTATCAGCCGTATCTCCGGAGCGACACTGTTTCACATAGGACTGGCTACACCTTCATCGACCGTAGTACAAATCCTTTTATGCATCTGCTATTTCCGTTATCAAAAGAAGAAACGCAGATCGGGTAACTCCACAATATAAAAACCCCGGAATCCAGATACCAAACTGTACCTGAACACCCCTCACCAGAATTCAGCCATATTCGTGTTTAATTAACTACAAACGGAACATTTCATACGATGCCCCAGAGCGGGAGGAGCACAGCTTCCAGTCCACCCTCTGCCGCCTGCTCCTCCCGCCCTGGGGCATCTGCCGTTACGTTTTCAATAGCTGAAAAACAAAAGATTATATGTTTCAAATATTTATCATTTTTCAGAACTAACAAT
>JAUNGL010000035.1 GCA_030524665.1 Lachnospiraceae bacterium
GTTAAAGTATTGATTTTTCAAGGTTCATCACACTAATAAGTGTGGGAAGTTTGAGATAATAATTTTATCTTTTCCTGTCTGTAAATAAAATTTCCACCATGTGATTCTGTTCCGGATTGCACATACTGACCAGCAAAATGATTTAACTTCTCCGTTCACCCCAGATAGCTCACACTGCCCTTTTCCACAAGACGCCAGTTCAGTCTCACAGAAGACTCAGGGCTTCGCCCGATCATACGCAGCAGTTTCTCTGCTGCCACGGTTCCTATACGCCCATCCAGGGAAGCCAGAACTGAGAGCGGCACCCTTCCCGCCTCGCTGTAATAACTTTCCTCAAAGCAGAGTACCGACATTTCCTGCGGCACCATACAGCCTCTGGCTTGAAGAGCACGCAGCAGTAAAAAGGCAATCTCATCATTCTGACATATAACTGCACTGCACTTTTCCCGCAGGCTGTCCGCAATCTGTCCCAAAAATCTGTTTCCTCCTGCTTCTTTTCCTGCACAGTACTGTCTGCTGTCATACCAGAAATAGCATTAATCCAGTATCGGAAGGCCATAGTCACGAACCGCCGAAATACAGCCCTGATACCGTTCCCGTCCCTGAAGGCTGTCACTGCTGAACAAAAACGCAATCCGGGTGTGATTCCTCTCCATTAAGTGGCGCACGGCCAGATATCCACCGGCCTGATTATCCATAGAAACAGACACCGTGTCCTCCAGCCCCGGATAACCTCCATTTAAAAAGACAACAGAAACGCCCGTATTTCTCAAATGACGGTAAAGATCCAGATTCGGATTCGGAAGTGCGGAAATACTGCCCTCCACACAAATTCCGGAAACCGGATGTTCCAGCAGGCTCAGCAGGATTTCTCTTTCCCTGCTGACACGGTTTGCTGTTGAAAAAATCTGTACCGAACAGCCCGATGCAATGCAGATATTCTGTATATCGCGGTACATCGGTGAAAACAGGGCTTCTTTTTCCGCCGGTGTGATCACTGCAATTCTCTTTTGCCACGCGGAAGCCTCTCTGTGTGCATAATTGCCGCTGCCCCGGCGTTTTTCTATCACGCCTTCCTCCGCCAAAAGTGCAATCGCCCGCCTGACTGTCTGCCGGCTGACTCCATAAATCACTGCAAGCTCCCTCTCAGCCGGCAGTTTCACCGGCTCCTCATCACTGGATTCCATTTTTTGCTTCAGCATCCCGGCTAACTGCCTGTATTTAGACGCCATACGATTCCCCTCTCTTCACAGTTTAATAACCTCTCGCCGCTATGAAATCTGCTGTCAGATCTTCAGGCTCAAAAATTGTTTCCTCCACAAAAGATTCCTTCTCCGGTACCTGTCCTTCCTCCAACTGACGAATGATCTTTTCCACTCTTGGGCCGTGCAGTGGATTACACTCCACATTCAGATTGATACGTCCTTCCATACACGCGATCAGACCGGCTTCCGTAGCATCAAAGGAAATCAGAATCACATCTCCTCCTTCCCCATAGCTGATACCCGCCTCATCAAGTGCCTGCATGACTCCAAACGCCTCATTATCATTCTCACAATACACAACATCCATTTCCTTTGTCTCAAGCAGGATTTCTTTCATTACCTCGTAAGCCTTCGCCTGCGTAAATTCTCCGCATACCTGCGCCGCCAGATGCCAGTTATCGTGCATGGCAAGCCCTTTTTCCAATCCATAGGTACGTCCGAGCTGGGCTGACGACCCCGGAGTTCCCTGTATATGTACGATTGATACCTCCTCTTCAGCCCTGCCCTGCTCTTCCAGAAACTCTTCCAACCAGCGAACTGCCTTTTCCCCTTCCTCACGCATGTCGGAACCAACCCACGCCGTATACAGTTCTCCGTCCTCCGTATCCACCATACGGTCCATAATAATAACAGGCACATCCGCATCTTTCGCTTCCGCCAATACCTCATCCCATCCTGTCTCCACGACTGGAGCGAGCACGATGTAATCCACTTCCCGGAGTATAAAATTCCGTATGGCCGCAATCTGCTTTTCCTGTTTCTGCTGGGCATCCTCAAGCAAAAGCTCATAACCGCCTTCTTCCGTAAAGGTACTCTTCATCGATTCCGTATTTGCCACACGCCAGTCAGATTCATTTCCAAGCTGTGAAAATCCAACCGTCAGGACATCGGCATGAGGTTCCTCCGCCTCCTGCTGTCCGCTGCAGGAAGACAAAAACAAGACTGCTCCCACCCCGAACAATACACAGGCTTTCTTACACAAATCGTTCATTTCATTCTTCTCCTGATATTTTCTCTTCTGCCTTTTGCTCAGCTACCCTCTTGGGAATCCGCACATTCACTACCGTTCCTTCCCCCCGCCGGCTGCTCACTGTGAGCCCATATTCCTGACCGAATAAAAGCTGAAGCCTCTCATGCACAGTAACGAGGCCAAACCCAACCCTCACTCCATGCTCCATTGCATCACGTACTTGCTGTAGCCTGTACAAATCCATACCCGCGCCATTGTCCGATACGGTCAGACAGATATCATCCCCGTCCTCCTCTCCGGTCACTGTGATAATTCCCAGCCCGCGTTTCAGCTTAATTCCATGATACAGTGCATTCTCGACAAGCGGCTGCAAAGTCAGTTTCGGAATCTCATACTGGTACAGCTTTGCATCAATAGAAATCCGGTAATCCAGAATATCCTTATACCGGACCTGCTGGATTTCCAGATAACTGCGCACATGCTGCTCCTCCTCCCGAAGCGTAATGATATCCCGCCCCTTGCTCAGGGAAGAGCGAAAGTATCCGGACAGGCTCGTTACCATCTCCACCGCCTGATCGTTCTTTTTAGTCTCAATCAGCCATATGATTGTATCCAGCGTATTGTAGAGAAAATGCGGATTAATCTGTGCCTGCAGCAGTGCCAGCTCCGCACTTCTCAGACTGACCTGTTCCTGACGGTTCTGTTCAATCAGGTGATTTAACTGCTCCACCATCTGCTCAAATCCATTGCTCAGCGTCTGTATCTCATACTCCTGTGCCTCAATCGGCACCTGTACAGTCAAATCTCCATTGGAAATTGCCTGCACACGATTGCAGAGGTCCCCAATCGGCTCCGTAATGGAACGTCCGAACCGCAGCGTCTTTCTGACCATCACCAACAGCAGCACAAATGCCAGCAGAAGGATTAAACTGATTTCCAGATAAAGCCTGCCCGTCATCTGTTCCTGCAGAGCATCGAGCTGAACAGCTTCATAATACAGATACGTATACATATATTCCTGAATCATATCGGTCAGGACATAAATATTATTCTCGAGCTGTTGCTGCCGTTCATCGTAGGAATCCGTCTCCTCAATCTGGTAAATCTTGCTTTCCAGACTTTTACAGAGCTTCCATACGTCATTGATCGCCTTCCCGCTCTCCTTCTGTGTTGTAGTATCTCTCAGGCTCTGGGCCAATTCCTGCGCTGCCTGTACTTCCTCAATCGGAAGTCCTTCGGAATATCGGCTCTCCACGACATAATAATACATCTTCAGATCGATGGACTCTTTGAAATCCTGATTAAATTCAGAAGCCGTTGTCACATTGTGCAAAATCGCCCGATATTTACTGCTGTATGATAACAGCACGGAGAACGCAATCACAACCACTCCAATAACCGGGACAAACTGAAACGTCATCAGTTTCCTCAGCTTTCCCCCCAGTGTCACTGCCTTCCCCGACTGATTTCCCTTCTCCAAAAAATCCGGCTGCCGTTTCATCCGCGCTTTCCTCCCGTCCGGTAATCCCTCGGCGTGCAGCCCTGCGTCTTGCGGAATACAAAGCTGAAATAATGAGGATCACGATATCCGACCTCATTTGCAATCTCAGCAGAACGCTTATCTGTCTGGCGCAGCAGCTCCTTCGCCCGCTCCATCCGCTTCCATGTCAGATATTCTACGAATGTCTGCTGCATTTCCTGACTGAATACTGCGCTGAAGTAATTGGCACTCACATTGCAGTGGCACGCTACGTCCTTCAGAGAAATTGATTCGTCCGCATAATTCCGGTCAATATATTCCACAGCCTGCTTGATAATATTGCGGTGCTGACTTTTCGATTCGCATTCGCGCATCTCAAGTGCTTTTGTGAGTACCTCACCAATATAATATTTCAGCTCTCTGCGGCTCGCAGCCTGCCCAATCATGTTCATAACTGTAAGTCCATCCAGGAATTCCTCCTGCGTATAGCCCAGCTCCTCCACATAAGCAAGTGCAGAAAACCTCACATTCAGCATCATATACTGACAGAACAGTCTGGAATCTGCAGCGTCATTTAAACTGTCGACATACTCTGAAGCAAATTCCTTCACTTCTTCCAGAACGCCATTCTGCAGAAACCCCCGCAGAACGCCTGGATCAATCTTTGCCATATCCAGATTCTTCAGATTTGATTCTTCATCCCGCGGCTGCATCTGTTCGACAATCTCTCTTGTCAAAATATGCTGATCCGTCAGCAGATGCCGATAAGACAGGATATGGCTCACCTCTGAAAAACATCCCGGCAGCGCGCTCAAACGCTCAATCGCTGTTCCGATTGCCACATACCACTCCACCGTATCCTGCGGAATCTGTGACAGCTTACTTTCTGTCACCTCCACACATCTTGCGGTAAAATTCTTAACCTGCACCGGTTCACCTTTAATCAGTACCGCATACGTAGTAAGGTTCCAGCGGAATACCAGAAACTCCGGATACTGCCCGAAAAACTGGGTCAGCTCCTCCTCTGCCTGCACAAGCTGCTCAGAATCACCCGCTCCGTTCTGGCCCTTATGGTTCCTGCTCTGGATGTTATACAGAACCAGATTGTAGCACTGTGCATGTATCTCAAGATTCAGCGCCTGCGCTCTGTCATAAATCTCCTCCACATTCAGAGCGCCTGCAACAAGCTGCTCAAAAAAACGCCTTCTTGAGAACTGCTCATACTCCTGCATCTCGCTTCGGAACTTTTCCAGATAACTCTTCTGCTCCTGCTCATTCTCGATCTTCTCCCGCACCTCCTGCAGTGTCCGGATCAGAGTCGCCTTCGTGATCGGCTTCAGCAGGTACTGCTCCACGCCGATACGGATCGCCTGCCTCGCATATTCAAAATCATCATAACCGCTGATAATAATAATCTTCGTATTCGGAAATTCCCTGCTCACAATCTTCGAAAGCGCCAGTCCATCCATAAACGGCATCTTGATATCCGTAATCAGCACATCCGGCTTCATTTTCCGGATCAGCGGCAGTGCCTGCTCTCCGTCAGCTGCATCACCGACAAACATATAGCCATATTGCTGCCACGGAACAATATCCCGCAGCCCTTCCCGTATAATCGCCTCATCCTCTACCAGAAAAACCTTCAGCATCTGTCGTATCCTGCCCCTTCCCGTTTTTTAACAGTGTAGCACAGAACGGAGATGAAATCCACCGGCTCTTTTTATAAACGATGTGTTCAACAGGCCCCACGCGCTTTTACGTTGATATAAAAACTCCCTGTGTATACCCGTTTGTCTGAGACGGTAAGCTCAGTACATGAATATTCACAGGGAGTTTATTCATATATACTATAATAAAAACTATCTCATATTACTCCAGCATCAAAAGATTTCATTGCAGGACATCGATTGTAATCCTGCGAGCACGCTCTTCTTCCGATATGAGATACTGGAACTAATATTTTACTGTGTTACAGATCTGCTTCCTATCTGTAATACAGGCTTCCAAGCATCAGGTCTTTCTTGAAGTTCCGGATGTTTGTATCCTTGTCAATGAATACAGCCTCAATACCCATGGCTGCTGCCCAGTCTGCCATCTGGTCTGCAGTCAGGTCGTAGGAGAATGCGGTATGGTGTGCGCCGCCTGCCAGAATCCATGCCTCTGCACCTGTTGCGAGATCCGGATACGGTGTCCAGAATGCGGTCGCTACCGGAAGCTTCGGCATCGGCTTCTCAACCTTCTTGCACTCTACTTCGTTGATGATCAGACGGAAACGGTTGCCAAGGTCGATCAGGGATGTGGCAATCGCCGGACCTTCCTTTGCGGTAAATACGAGACGCGCCGGATCCTCACGGTCACCCATGGAGAGCGGATTTACCTTGATGCTGATCGGTCCTTCGGAGATCGTCGGGCACACCTCAAGCATGTGTGCCTGAAGAATACCTTCCTTGCCCGGTACCAGATTGTATGTATAATCTTCCATGAAGGAGGTACCCTTTGCATTCGGAACATTCTGAGTCATGATCTTCATCAGACGAACCATAGCTGCCGTCTTCCAGTCACCTTCTCCGCCGAATCCGTAGCCCTTTTCCATCAATCTCTGGATCGCCAGACCCGGAAGCTGCTGCAGGGAACCTAAATCACCGAAATGTGTAACAATTGCCTGATAATTCTTCTCTTCCAGGAAACGCTCAAATCCGATCTCGATCTGCGCCTGTACTGCTACGTGCTTTCTGAACTCAGCAGCATCTCTGCCCTCCAGAAGAATCTCATACTTGTCGTAGTACTCTTCTACCAGCGCATCTGTATCTCCCTTGGATACTTCCTTAACTGCCTCCGCAATCTCATTCACCGGATATGCGTCAATCTCCCAGCCGAATTTGATCTGAGCTTCTACCTTATCACCTTCTGTTACAGCTACGTTGCGCATATTGTCAGCAATACGCATCACACGGATGTGGCTGCTCTCCATGATGCCAACCGCAGTACGCATCCAGGATGCAATCTTGTTCTGTACAGCCGGGTCACTCCAGTGTCCTACAACCACCTTGCGCTCAATTCCCATACGGCTCACAATATGACCGTACTCACGGTCACCATGTGCGGACTGGTTCTCATTCATGAAATCCATATCGATGGTATCATACGGAATCTCCTGATTAAACTGTGTATGCAGATGCATCAGCGGCTTTCTGTACTCCTGAAGACCAAGAATCCAGGACTTTGCCGGAGAAAATGTGTGCATCCAGGTGATCACACCTGCACATTCCTCATCCGCATTTGCTTCATTAAATGTCTTACGAATCACTTCATTCGTAATCAAAGTTGGCTTCCACACTACTTCATACGGAAGCACGCCTGATTTATTCAGCTCTTCCACGATAATTCTGGAATGCTCTGCTACCTTGCGCAGACACTCGTCCCCATACAGATCCTGTGAACCGGTAGCAAACCAAAACTTATAATTTTTCGCAGCTTTCACAAAAATATCCTCCTTTATTCGTGGAAATCCCCAAAAGGATTCCATTATTTTTGCCAGACTTCTTCCTTTTTCCGGCTTGTAATTATACTATATCACTAATTTCATAGTTTGTACATTACATTTTCGTATAATATTTTGTTTTTTTCTAAACTATTATTTATCAGACTAAATTCGTGTTTAGTTGAAGAAATGAATATTTCATACGATGCCCCAGAGCGGGAGGAGCAGGCGGTACGTTTTCAATAGCTGAAAACAAAGAATTGTTTGTTTCAAATAGCATATCCATTTTATAGAACAGGCAGTTTAATTCCGGTCGTATTTCTGACTATAAACGGACGCCAGATTTCCGGTTGATTCTAAAGACACAAGCCCGCCACGGATCCGGGACACCCCAAAGCAAACAATCGGCGGGTGCTTTTAGCGCAGACGGGATCCACTGCTTACGCAGACTTAGGAGCGAAGGCTCTCCTGAGCTCCTTAGTCGCAGTTAGCAGTTAGCTCGTCGGAGCGTTACCCGCGTTTGCGTGGGGTGTCCCGGGTCCGTGGCGGGCGTTCGTTCAAAGTCAACGAAACACAAATTGGCGCTAACTCCTATTCCATCCCCGTCATGCTTTCCAGCTCGGATTCCGTTTCGATCTGTTTTTCCATTATATATTCATTTGAGGTACGGAACACCGTATCGGATGATCCCATCTGCTTCACAGTGACAAGGTTCTGTCCCTCATCCAGTTCCTCTGCCTTAATCCGCAGAATTGCGGATGACAGATACTTGGTACTGACTTTTTTGTCATCAACATATACCTTGCTCCATCTGGTAAAATTCTCTCCTATCACGTACGCATAATCATCAATCTCTCTGACGGTGTTAATCACCACATCCTGCGTTCCCATCACAATATCGGTCGCGGGATACGGATTCCCTCCATTATAAACATAATGTTCTCCGTAGAGAATATCATACTGGAGTAATTCAAGTCCATTGATGTATTCTTCCTCCGAGATATACGAATCGCGGTTTTGATGGTACTGGAATATTGTACCGGTATGGATACCAAGCTGCTCCAGTATCTCTGCCAGAAGCTGGTAAGAAGTCAGGTCAGCATCTTTCTTTTCCAACCCAAAGTTATTCCATGTAATATATTTGGTCAGGAAAATACTTCCGCTTTTCATATCGGTTTCTTCAAGCCCCATCGTTGGAAGATGATCCCCGAACATGACAACGATCGTCTTCTCATCACGCGCCTTAAGCATGTCGATCAGGTTTTTGATGAATCTGTCTACTTCATGGATTTCATTTACATAATATTCCCATGCGTAGTTGCTTCCCTCATCCTCTGCACCGCTTACCTGTATCTCAGGATCCTCGATGACCTTTTCCCTCGGATAATCTCCATGGCCCTGTACGGTAATCGTATAGACAAAGTCCGGCTGATTTGGGGTATAATCCAATGACTTTTTTACTTCTCCGATCAGAATGTCATCCGTTGGCCACGTACCAAGCGGTGTATATTCTTTGATATCCATCATTTCCTTGCTGGTAAATGTATCAAAGCCCATCATGGAAAATGCATTTTTACGGCTGTAAAAATTACCTCCATTATTATGCACGACATGAGTTCCGTAGCCCAGATCTGAGAGATCGGATGCAATGCTTTCACAGTTTGTCTGTTTCAGGATTGTCTTATAGGGATATTCGCCAAGCCCGAAAAACTGCATGGACATTCCGGTCAATATCTCAAATTCCGTATTGGCGGTTCCCGCACCTACAACCGGAACCTCCAGATAACCGGATGAATAATTTTCATATAAAGAACGAAAATTTGGAACCGGGTCTTCACTCAGTTCCAAAAAATTAATCTCTTCAGGGTCTACGAAAGATTCAAGCAGGACACAGATGATATTGGGCCGCTCTTCCTCACTGGCCGTTCCTGATGTATCTTCCTGTGCCATATTCGTATCCGATTCTGTATTCTGTTCGCTTATTAATTCCCCGGAAGTCTGTGCAGATGCAGTTTTTACTGTCTCATTTTTCACAATGCTCCGGCCTGCAAGCACCTTCGCATCATTTACCTCCGTTTCGGCCGAAACCTGTATATTGGAATCTTTATCTGAAATTTCTTTATTTCCTTCCTGACCCATGGCTGACGTATCATCCGTCTTCATCTGGGCAAGCACTCCCCGAACAGCTTCTTCCGAATAATTATCCGGAGTACTCATACCGCGATCCAGAACACTGGCGGAAAAGCTGTACACAAATCCATAATCTTTATATCCCTGTGCAATATTCTCAAAATATTCTGCAAGAATATGGTTGTTCACTGCGGCCTTCGTCACACTCGGAATCAGCAGCATCATCGCGGCAGCCATCAGAACACCTGTAACCGGGTGAACCGTACCGGAAAACTTCGGACCTTTAAACCAAAATACCACAAGTGAAAACAGAATCAATGAAACGATCACAATCACAACCGCAGCTTCTGTCACAGTAAAATAATTGCTCTGCATGGTAAACAGATCGCTGACCATTTTCAAATCCGTAAAACTGAACGGTGTCACTCTCTTCAGCAGCACGCATCCATTGATCGTTCCCAGAAAAAGCCAGAAAAACGTAATGATCGCCCGGATCACAGCCCTTCTCTTAAATACGTACACAAGCATAAGCGATGCGTATACAAGCAGTGAATTGTACAGGAATACAAGATTCCGGTCAATCACAAATTCACACGCTTCGATAAAAGAATGTCTCGAAACCCATTCAACCACGAAACAAATCCCACAGGCAAGCAGTATATGAAATAACAGCGAATACCTGTTCAGGACATTGATCAGCTTTGTATGATCTTTTCCCATATGGTGCCTTCTCCATCTGTATTTTTGCTCCATGTTCTGAATCCTTCCCTTCAAGATTTCCTGTCCTCCCCTCTCTGCAGACTGCGTCTGATCATACCCGTACATAGCTTTTACTTCCTCTCAATAATACTGTCTGTTGATACATCCATAAAATCGTATCTGAACTATCCTATGGCTGTAAAAACACAATTATGAAAGATACTGAACTTCCTGTATATTATGTAAAATTACGTTAAAATGACGTAATTTCAAATGTCAGATGAAAGATAAACCACTTTTTTTGAAATGTCAACTGATTCCCCTCAAATTTAAGGTTTTATTCACGATCTTTTCATTTTCTAAAGATTTTTACAACAAAAAAATGCATAATATGTTCTGGCATTTTGGGATTCTGTATGGTAGACTGATAGAAAGAACTGAAAGGGAAGTGCATTTTATTTTATGAAAAAATTACTATTTTCCATTGTTTTTGCTCTCTTCTTTCTGACAGGTTGTGAAAAAATCACAACAGTTCCTGCCCCCTCGAGCCTGTTCGTCCTTACCGATGAAGTAACCGCCGACGGAATACAGGCGGGCGACGGCAGCAAGGAATTCAAAGCAGCTTATCAGGATTACGAAATCCTTGTTTCCCTCTCTCCATCCGAGATCCCAAATCAGGCCATGCCTATGCGGCGTATCCCATTTGATCGTGAGATCACCACTATGATTGCGAACTTTTTCATCAATGGTACCCCCATGACTCCGGAGGATATCTGTCAGGAGGAGGGAATTGAATCTCATCAGCTTCTTGGCCTGCTCAGCTCAGACGAATATCTGAGAAAGCATGAAGTCCTGTACCGGTATCTGATCTTTTACTGGAAAGACGGAGTTATCACGCACATCGCATCCGAGGAACTGAATTATAACGAAACGTACGAAACACCGAAAGGATTATAGGCTCCGTTTCATACACTCGCGCGCAATCACATAAATCCGCTCACTGTCCTCCCTCGGTGCTTCTTTCGTAAAAGCATCATACACTGCTTCTGTCTGCAGCCCCGCCTGCGCCAGAAGAGCAAGAACCGTTTCGATCGGGTAAGCTCGCTGTATATGTTCTTCTTCATAGCGGCGGAACAGTCCATCTCCACCTTCCGGAAGGAACAGCGTCAATTCATAGGAATTGAGCATCTCTGTTTCGTCGTAATAATTCTCCCATATGAAACTGCCTTCGTCACGGTTCTCTGCAATCGTTGTTTCCCCCATGATCTCCCGATATTTGTAAACAGTGTTCAGATCAAAGATAAAATATCCGCCCGGATCGAGGTAATTATTGACCAGCCTGAAGATTTCCAGCAGTTCTTCTTCCTCTAAGATATAGTTCAGGGAATCACAGACACAAACCACCGCACGCACTGTACCATACAGTTCAAACTCCCGCATATCCTGCAGGAGATACAGGATATCATGACCGCTTTCCACCCGCTTTTCCATTGCAAATTCCAGCATTTCCGGCGAATTATCCACACCGATCATATCATACCCATGCGCAGCGAGCAATTCTGTCATTGTCCCTGTTCCGCATCCAAGCTCCAGTAACAGCCCATCGCGGATTTCCCGTTCATACAAAAGTCCGGACAGATACTCCTCCCATTCTTCATACGGGATGTTATCCATGAACATATCGTATACCTGCGCAAAGCTTTCGTAAGATGCCATATCATACCTCTCTTTATCCGAAAATACTGTTATTCTTTCCCCAGATACTCCCTCAGGAATGCGAACAGTCGGTCCATCTCCTCATCCGTACCGATTGTGACGCGGAGGTGATTGCTGATACGCGGCTTATTCCAGTAGCGTACATAAATTCCCTTTTCCTTCAGCGCTTCAAAAATTTCCTTTGCAGGACATGTTCTGTGTGTAACAAACAGGAAATTCGTTCTGGAATCCCCGAACGTAAATCCAAGTTTCCGGAATTCTTCCTTAGCACGCTCCCTTGTCACTATAATTTTTGCAGTTGTCTCCTCAAAATATGTATGATCCTGAATCGCTGCGGTACCAAGAGCCAATGCCATCTCATTCATCGTGTAGGAATTAAAGGAATACTTCACATCGTTCAAATAGCCGATCAGCTTCTTATTTCCCATCGCATAACCGATCCGCATTCCTGCCAGCGAACGTGACTTGGAAAAGGTCTGGACCACCAGCAGATTTTCGTATTTTTCAATTAATTCCAGTGCGGAGGTGCCGCCGAAATCAATGTACGCTTCATCCACAATCACAATCACATCCTGATTGTGCAGAATAATATCCTCTACTGCCTCCAGCGGCAGCAGTACCCCGGTAGGAGCATTCGGATTCGGGAAAATCACGCCTCCATTTTCCTGATAATAATCCTCTGCCCGTATTTCGAACCTCTCATCCAGCGGGCGGCGCTCATATGGAATCCGGAACAACTCTGCCCATACATCATAGAAGGAATACGTAATATCAGGAAAGAAGACCGGACGATCTGAATTGAAAAATGTCAGGAAACACATTGCAAGCACATCATCAGATCCGACACCGACAAATACCTGCTGCGGCTCCAGTCCATAAAATGCAGCGATTTCATCCACCAACGGCTGCGCATCTACCGCCGGATATTTCCGCATCGTATCTGTTGTATACTGGCGCAGTACTTCTGCCACCTGGGGTGACGGCGGATACGGATTTTCATTCGTATTCAATTTGATCACATTACTCTGTCTTGGCTGTTCTCCCGGTGTATATGGTGTCACCCGTCGGATATTTTTCTCCCATGCTTTCATACTATCTCTCCCTTACTGCAAGCTGTGTCTTCCTGCAGGCCGGCATCTGCTGCGGCCGGCCTGCTTTTTATTTTGTCTTCCACCACTTCAGGCAAACGATGCAATCCCTTTCTCTATCAGAAATACCGGATGATAGGAAAGCTTCGCCTGCCTGAGTCCCGGATCCCCGGTATCTTCTTCACGGTTCACATACAGATATCCCGATGCTTCATGCATCAGGTACTGCTGGTTTATCATCGGATAGGCTCCCGGTATATCGGCGTAGGCTTTCTCGATATGCACGACCATCGTATCGTCACAAACGGGCTCTCCCAGCGAAAATGCAACCACCTTTCCCCCGGCACGGATCAATCCGCCCCGCAGATCCAGTTCTTCTCTCAGCCGCAGTGCATTCATTGTCACACACATCTCAGCATTTTTCTCCGGATCCTCTTCACAGCCATTCTCCCTGCGCCAGTCGAGCGCCATCTGAAAACATTCTTCTACATTATGGTCATCAATCGTTTCGTATGTCCAGTCCGGATATGTTTTCATGAAACGATTGATATGATTCTTTTTCCCATGATATTTTTTTCCCGAAAGCCGGATCAGCTTCTCTGTCTCGTAGACGTAATCCGCCGAATCCCGGTAATACTCTATCACAAATTTCCCCGGGTACATCTCCTCCAGCTCTGCAAACTGTTCCGGCGTGATAAGTGTCAGACGGAATTCCTTTTGATTCTCACGGCACCATTCCATCAGCAGGTCAAGTACCTTCTTCCTGTTCTCTTTTCGTCCCTTCGGGTATACAAAATCCATGGTTTTGCCCGGATAACAGAATACAAGCATGTCCTCAACAATAGTATATTCCACTTTATAATGTCTTGCCCAAAGATACAGATTGGCAAAAGTCATCTCACAGCTTCTGCTCTTCTGTGCCGAAAAATACTTCTGAATCAAATCTCTGTCCGCCAGTTCCGGTTTTCTGAAATTCAGCTCCATATGATCTCTCTTTCTGTCATTTACTCTCAAGCCGCTCATCCACGGTACAGCTTTGCGTAGACACCATTCTTCGCAAGCAGCTCTTCATGTGTTCCCTGCTCTTCGATTCCCTGTCTGGTCAGCACGAGAATCTTCTGCGCATTCCGGATCGTTGACAGTCTGTGCGCAATCACGAACGTTGTCCTGCCCTTGGCAAGTTCCTCCATGGACTGCTGTACAATCTTTTCACTCTCATTATCGAGTGCCGAAGTCGCCTCGTCAAAAATCAGTATTGCCGGATTTTTCAAAAATACACGTGCAATCGATAATCTCTGCTTCTGCCCGCCGGAAAGCTTGACACCGCGCTGTCCGATATCAGTCTGATACCCATCCGGCAGCTCCATAATAAAGTCATGTGCGTTCGCAAGCTTTGCCGCACGGATCACCTCCTCATCGGTCGCATCCGGTTTGCCATAGCGGATATTTTCCATAATATTTTCTGCGAACAGATAAACATCCTGCTGCACGATCCCGATCTGGCGGCGCAGATCTGCGATCCTGATCTTCCTGATATCCTTTCCATCCAGCAAAATCCTTCCGCCATCCACATCATAAAACCTCGGGATCAGGCTGCACATGGTCGTCTTTCCGCCTCCGGATGACCCGACAATTGCGAGATATTCGCCGGCATTTACATTCAGATTGATATGGCTCAGCACCGTATCCTGATTTTCTTCATATTTAAAGGATACATTGTCAAATACAACTTCCCCGTTCACATGATCGACCGATACCGCATCCGGTGCATCTGTAATATCAGGTTCAATATCCATAATCTCAAGAAAACGCTCATATCCCGTATATCCATTCTGGAACTGTTCCGTAAAGTTGATCAGTTTCTTGACCGGTTCCGTAAAGTTGCCGATATAAAGAAGGAAAGTCACAAGATCCGTGACCTCCAGACGGCTGCCCGTAATCAGACAGGCTCCTGCCACCAGAACAACAATCGTAACCATCGTAGTCATAGCGCCAAGCCCCGAATGATACCAGCCCATATACCAGTAGCTCGTGCGCTTCGATTCCACAAACCGATTGTTTCCGTCCCGGAACTTTTCCATCTCAATCTCTTCATTCGAAAATGACTTCACTGCGCGGATACCGGAAAGGCTGTCTTCGATCTGGCTGTTAATATCTGCAATCCGCGCACGGTTCTGCTTGAACGCCTGCTTCATCTTCCGGTTCAGAACCCAGGCATACACAATGATAAACGGCAGTACCGCAAACGTAACCAGCGTCAGAGTCGGATTGATATTGATCAGAATCACAAAAGAACCGATAAACTTCATGAGTGAGATCACAACATCTTCGGGACCATGATGAAGCAGCTCACTGATATCAAACAGGTCCGATGTGACACGTGACAGAAGCTGGCCAATTTTCTGGTTATCATAAAACGTAAAGGAAAGCTTCTGGTAATGCTCAAAGATCTCATTCCTCATATCATGTTCGATCTTCGCTCCCATGATGTGTCCGAAATATGCAATATAAAAATTGCTGAAGCATTCCAGAGCCACCAGACCGACCATCACCAGACCCAGCTTCAGAATCAGCCGAAACGCCTCGTCCCCCGGCCGGTAAATGACATCATATGTAATGTAACGAACGATCAGCGGAATCGCAAGCGTCGTTGCAGCTCCGAGAATCGCAAATATCATATCTGAAAAAAATAATCCCTTATACGGCTTATAATATGCCAGCAGCCTTCTCCATCTGTGCTCCATTTTCTCCTCCTGCATCGGGCATCCACGCAGATCTGTTCATCTCCTGCACAAACAGCAGGTTACCGTTCGCTCTGTACCCAGTACTACCCGGAACACCCAGTATGCGCACGGTAACCACTCAGTTTCCCATACCTGTCGATTAGTCTGTCAATCCCTCAGCTTTGATTACATTTACTACTTCATCTACATACTTGCTGCAGAGTTCATCACTCTCCGCTTCTACCATCACACGGATCACCGGCTCCGTTCCGCTCTCACGAACAAGAATCCTTCCATTCTCCCCAAGCGCATCAGCTACCTTCTCTACAGCCGTCTGGACTGCCACATTCTCCTTCACAGCCTTCTTATCCTGTACACGGACATTTTTCAGAAGCTGCGGATAAATCTTTACCTCCGACGCAAGTGTTCCAAGGCTCATCTTCTTATCCATCATCACTTCCATAACCATCAGGGAAGTCAGGATACCGTCTCCCGTCGTCGCATGCTTGGAAAAAATAATATGACCAGACTGCTCACCGCCGAGGCAGTGACCATTCGTACACATATTTTCATATACGTATTTATCTCCGACAGCCGTCTTCTCATACGCAATCCCTGCTTTATCCAGAGCTTTGTACAGGCCGAGATTCGACATCACAGTCGTCACGATCGTATTATTGACCAGCTTTCCTTCTTCTTTCAGATACTTACCGCAGATATACAGAATCAGGTCACCGTCAATCACACGTCCGTTCTCATCAACAGCAATACAGCGGTCCGCATCCCCATCGTATGCGAATCCGACATCCAGACCGCGTTCCTTTACAAACTTCTGCAGTGTCTCAATATGAGTTGAACCACAATCACGGTTGATATTCGTTCCATCCGGCTCATTATGAATCACATACGTCCTTGCGCCAAGCGCATCGAACACACTCTTTGCAATTGAAGAAGCACTTCCATTCGAACAGTCCAGTCCAACCTTCGTATTCTTGTAGGAACGTGTCGGCATTGAGATCAGGTGTCCGATATAGCGGTTACGGCCTGCTACATAGTCCACGGTCCGGCCGATCTTCTCACCCTTCGCAAGCGGCAGCTCCCCGATTTTTCCATCAATATACGCTTCAATTTTTTCCTCAACAGAAGCTTCTATCTTCTTTCCGCTTCCGCTGATAATCTTCAGTCCATTATCATAATACGGATTATGGCTTGCAGAGATCATAATTCCGCAGTCAAAATCCTCGGTACGTACTACATAGGAAACGCTCGGTGTCGTAGTAACATGAAGCAGGAATGCGTCAGCCCCGGATGCCGTCAGTCCCGCTGCCAGTGCATACTCAAACATATAGCTCGAACGTCTCGTATCCTTACCTATTACAATCCGTGCCTTATAATCCTGTCCGTAATACCATCCCAGATAACGTCCCACCTGAAATGCGTGTTCTACTGTCAGCTTTACGTTTGCTTCCCCGCGGAAACCATCTGTTCCAAAATACTTACCCATAATACTCTCCTTAATATACAATTGCTTTCCTCATGCCGTAATACACAGCATGATCACTTACTTCCTGATCAGAATTCATTGCATCCAAAGCACGGAATATTTTATGCTTCAGCCGCTTTTTTTACTATACACGCTGCATCTGAAAACGTCAATCATTTATTTTAGACAATTCATGTTACTCTTCGTTCTCCAGCTTCTCCAGGTATTCCCTGAACACATCCAGTGCTGCCTTAACCGGCTCAGTGGATGCCATATCCACGCCGCAGATTTTCAGCAGGTCGATCGGATCCATAGAACTTCCGCCGCTCAGGAATTGCTTATATTTTTCGACGATTCCCGGTTCTCCCGCCAGTATCTTGCTGCTGATTGCAATAGCTGCCGCAAATCCCGTCGCATACTGGTAGACATAGAACTGATTGTAGAAATGCGGGATTCTGGCCCACTCATAGGCAATTTCCGGATCTGAGATCATATCGTCTCCGAAATAACGCCTGTTCAGTTCCAGATACTCACCGCAAAGGGACTCAGCGGTCAGCATTTCTCCCCGCTCGACGGCTGCGTGAGTCACCATCTCAAATTCTGCGAACATCGTCTGCCGGAACATGGTTCCCTTGAACTGATCCAGAAAATAATTGATCAGGTATTTTTTCTCTGCAGGATCTGTGGAGCGTTCCATCAGATCATGGATCAGGAGCGCCTCATTGCAGGTAGAAGCCACCTCAGCCACGAAAATACGATAACCCGCATACAGATACGGCTGTGCATGATCTGAATGCCAGGAATGCAGTGCATGTCCCATCTCATGCGCCAGTGTGAATACATCCTTCAGCGTCCCGTGGTAATTCAACAGTACATACGGATGTGTTCCATAAGCCCCCCAGGAGTACGCCCCGGTCCTTTTTCCTTTGTTTTCATAAATATCAATCCAGCGGTGATCGAAGCCTTCCTGAAGCAGAGCCTGATAATCCTCTCCAAGAGGCGCCAGTCCACGCTTTACGATTTCCTTTGCTTCCTCAAACGTGTACTTTTTCTCTGACCGCTCCACCATCGGCACATAGACATCGTACATATGAAGCTCGGAAAGTCCCAGCAGTTTCTTGCGGAGACGCACATAGCGGTGCATCAGCGGAAGACTGTCATTTACCGCCTTGACCAGATTCTGATATACGGACACCGGAATGGCGCTTCCGTCCAATGCATGTTCCATCGCATTCTTATACCGGCGCTCCTTTGCGAAGAAGTCTGCCTGCTTCGCATTTGCATAATACGTCGAAGCCAGCGTATTCCGGTACTGTCTGTACACAGAGTACAGTGTTTCAAAGGCAGACTTCCGCAGAGTACGATCCCGGCTCTCCATACAGGAGATATATCTTCCGAGTGTCAGTTCGAACTTTTTACCGTCTTCCCCGGCAATTTCCGGAAAGTGGATATCCGCATTGTTGAACATGGAAAAGATATTCGAGGGGGCCTGACCAAGCTCACTGACACGCGCCAGCAGCGCCTCCTTCTCCGCATCGAGCACGTGCACACGCTGCCTCGTAATCTGCTCCAGAAAACGTCGGTATTCCGAAAGCTTTTCTTCCTCTGCGAAATATCCCTCCAGCACAGTTTCCGGCAATGCCAGAAGCTCCGGCTCCAGCCAGGAGGAGGACTGCCCCAGCCGTGTCGAAAGAATCTGAGCCTCACCGCTCATCTTCTGGTATTTCGCATTTGCCGTATCCTCATGATACTTCTGGTTCGCATATACGTAAACCTGCTCAAAGATCTCATTCATCGCCGCGTACAGTTCCAGCACCTTCCAAAGCTGTCCCGCTCCCTGTCCCAAACTGCCCTGATACCCGGAGAATTCCTCAGTCATTTTCTCCAGCTTCTGTACATCCTCCTGATACAGCTCTTCTGATGCATAGAGATCCTGCATATTCCAGGTATCTGCCGTTTTCTGTTCCTCTCTCGTAATAATTCTGTTCTGTTCCATCGTTTTTCTCCTTTATTTCACTCAACATCCAGAATACACATGCGTGCGTCCTTTCTGCCTTATATCCTTTCTTTCATTTTTCATTTCTTAACTGTTTCGACCGGCTGCCATCTGTGCCTCAGCTCTGTTCCGTCAGATCTGTATCTTCGTCCATTTTCCTGCCTTAAACCTCGTCACCGCAAAGAAATACCGCGACATCTGATCCGCAAGGACTCCCAGCCAGATTCCGATGATTCCCCAGCCCAATACATAACCGCAGAAATAAGAAGCTGCTGTCCGGATGACTGTCACACTGATCGTAGACGCAACCGCCGTATAGAACGTATCTCCTGCCCCCCGAAGGCATCCCATGTAAATCACCTGCAGGATCTGGAATACCACAACAAAGAGTATGACATTCATAATATTCACACCGATCTCAATGATATGCTCTTCCCTAAAGAACAGGCTCATCAAAGTTCTGGCTCCGGTAAAATAAATGGCAACGAGGCAAACTGCAAAAATACTGCCGATCATCTTGCAGGTTCGTCCGTATTCCTTGGCCAGCTCTTCATTTTTCTCTCCCAGACTGCGTCCAATCAGCGCTACCGCGGTGGACTGCAGACCGTCCCCGAAGGAGAAGGACAGGCCCATGATATTCATGCCGACCTGATGGGCCGCCATTGCATCCGTTCCCTGATGGGCCGCCATCACTGCCGTAAGCATAAAGCCAATCCTCATCAGAAGCTGTTCAAAAAATACGCTGTACCCCACCTTCACCAGACTCCGGAATGCATCCAGAGACGGTCTGATCCTGTTCCTGATAATATAAGGAATACTGATAAATCCGTCCTGCTTCCGAAGGGACAGAATACTCATCAGGCAGGCAACCACTGTACCGAGAACTGTCGCCAGAGCAGCACCGCGGATTCCAAGAGCCGGAAACCCCAGATGCCCTCCGATCAGAAGGTAATTCATCACAATATTTATTGTATTGGAGGTGACATTCGTCCGCATCGTAATTTTCGTATTTCCGACACCTCTCTGTGCGGCATTGATTCCCATCTGAATACAGTTGAAAATCATTCCTCCCATGATAATCTGATAATACTGAACCGCTCCATCATGCGTCTCGGAAGTCGAACCGCAGATCCGTATTATCGTATCCGCAGCAAATACAAGTGCAATACTCAGAACAACAGCCGCCGCCACAATAAAAACAACTGCCGTGTACAGAATCCGGTTCGCCTCATCCTGCCTCTGCTCTCCGCGCCTTCTCGCAACAAGAGCAGAAATAGCCACATTCAGCGCAAAAAAAAGTGCAAGTCCCATAAACTTCGGCTGTGTGGTAAGACCTACTGCCGCTACCGAATCCGAACCCATGGAACTCACCATCAGAGAATCCACAAGTCCTGCAAAAGCTACAAAAAACGATTCAATAATCGCCGGCCATGCCATATTTAGTGTCGTCTGAACTATATTTTTCTGAAACCTCTTCATAAGCCCCCTCTTTCCGTATCTCAAAATTCCTTTCTCTTTTGACCGAACGGCTCCGGCCTTTTTTCTAAAACATTAATGACTCCATACTGTTCCAAGAACTATACATAATTTTCCCCCTTCTTCTCATAGAATAACACCTGTCGGTTACAAATATCAACCCTTTCTTCGATTCCATACAGTTCATAAACTGAACATTCGGATTCAAATATAAAAATGCACCTGAACATCCTGCAGGGCAGCTTCTGTACAGGAAGGAACTGGCAATCCATGGCCTGCCCGTAAAACAACGCCCCAACCATCTGTCATTCTGGCTGAGGCGCTGTTTTATGTTTTTATTTTACCGCTCTTCCCGGAAGTAAGGCAGCCCCAGACCGGCTGGCGGCTGGTTCTCCTTCTTCTTTCGGAAGCTGGTCACTACGAGTACAAGGATTGTTACGAGATACGGAAGTGCCTTGAATACCTCCTGCATCGCACGTCCAAGGCCCGGGATATACAGATACAGGATGTAGAGTGCTCCGAACAATATCGAGCCCCAGATTGCATTGAGCGGCTTCCACATCGCAAAGATTACAAGTGCCACTGCAAGCCATCCACGGTCGCCAAAGCCGTTATCAGTCCACGTTCCTCCGGAATATTCCATTACGAAATACAGTCCGCCGAGCCCGGCAATTCCGGCTCCGATACACGTAGCCAGATACTTGTATTTTGTCACGTTGATACCTGCGGCATCTGCGGTACCCGGATTCTCACCGACTGCACGCAGATTCAGTCCGCGGCGGGTCCGGAACAAGAATACAGACAACACAACAGCACTGATAATAGCCGCATACGTCAGGAATCCATAATGGAACAGGACATCACCCAAAACCGGGATTTTACTCAGCACAGGAATCCGTGCACTGTACGCACTGGCAGTCGTGCTGACTGAAATCTGTCCTACACCGCCGGCCAGCTTCGAAATAGAGCCGCCGAAAAAATTACCGAAGCCTGTACCGAAAATCGTCAACGCAAGTCCGGTCACATTCTGGTTGGCGCGCAGGGTAATCGTCAGAATACTGTAAATCAACCCGCCGATCACCGCACATGCAAACGCGCAGATCAGGGAAATCAGCATACCGGCAAGCGGGCTCGGTGTCTCTGCTGCCTTCTCATAGAAAAATGCTCCCATCAGTCCGGCGATTCCACCCATGTACATGATACCCGGAATTCCAAGATTCAGGTTGCCGGATTTCTCCGTCAGGATCTCGCCCAAAGCTCCGAACAGAATCCCCATCCCCTGTACGATTGCCTTCTGAATAAAAATAATCAGTACACTCATCTGGATTCCTCCTTTCTGTGATTGCGCTCCACCTTATATTTGATAAAAAATTCTGCTCCGATCAGGAAAAACAGGATGATTCCGAGCAATACATCCGATGCATTTTCATTCAGACCGAACTGGGAGGCAATCTGAATCGCACCCTTTTCCATAAAAATAATCCCGAATGCAACCGCAATCATCACAAAGGTATTGAACCGCGACATCCACGCGACAATGATCGCTGTAAATCCGCGTCCGCCGGCTGTAGCTGTCGAAATCGTATGGCTGGAACCGCTGACAATAATGAATCCTGCAATCCCGCAGATCGCACCGGAGATTCCCATTGTACGCAGCATCACCTTCTTCACGCTGATTCCGGCATATCTTGCCGTCCGCTCACTTTCACCGACAACTGCCACCTCATAGCCCTGCTTGCTGTATTTCAGATAGATAAACATCAGGACGGCCAGCAGAAGTACCAAAACCAGATTCCAGCCGTACGTATTACCAAACAGTTCGGGCAGCCATCCTGCACGTGTCTGCTGATTAATCACACCGACAGTATTGGAGCCTTTCGGGTTCTCCCAGAAAATAATACAGTAGGTGACTACCTGCATCGCCACATAATTCAGCATCAGTGTGAACAGTGTCTCATTCGTCTTCCATTTCGCCTTGAAAAAGGTAGGAATCAGCCCCCAAACCATACCTCCGAGCGCACTTCCCACAAACATCAGTATCAGAAGCGCAGCAGCGGGCAGCTTATCTGCAATATTGATCATCATAGCTGCTGATATGGCACCACCGATCAAAATCTGGCCTTCGGCACCGATGTTCCAGAAACGCATCTTGAATGCCGGTGCAAGACCGATTGCAATACAGAGCAGCACAAGCGTATCACGAATCGTAATCCAAATACGGCGCTTGCTCCCGAGTGCTCCGTCAAAAATAGCCTTATAAACATCGATCGGATTCATCTGCACGAGAGCATAAATCACACCTGCACAGGTGATCAGGGCCAGAAAAAGCGCTATCACATAAATCAATACCGTTTTCCCAATGCTGATCGAATCCCGTTTCGACATACGAAAGAATGGTTCTTTATTCATGATGAACGCCTCCCTCCCTGTTTTTTCCGGCCTCTTTTTTCTCTTTTCCGGACATCTCTGCCCGCTTCTTTCCATGTATCTCTTCTGCAGAGCAGTTTTCCTGTTTCTTTGCTATTTCTTCTATACTGTCATCCGCCAGATTCCGCGCAGTTTCTTCTGTCTCTGATATTTCCTGCTTCTCGTGCCGTGTCATCAGAACACCGAGTTCTTCCTTCTTCGCAGTTCTTCCATCCACGACACCGGTAATCCTCCCTCCGCAGAGCACTGCAATCCTGTCGCAAAGCTCCATCAGAACATCCAGATCTTCAATCACGCAGACAACAGCTACGCCTTTTTCCTTCTGCTCGTTCAGCAGGTGATAAATCGTATGGGAGGAATTAATATCAATTCCACGTGTCGGGTACGCCACCATCAGAACCTTTGGCTTCTGGGCAATCTCACGGCCGACCAGCACCTTCTGCACATTTCCTCCCGACATCTGTGCGACAGGCGCCGAAATGCTCGGAGTCACAACCTCAAGCTGATTCTTGATCCTGGCTGCCAGCTTTCCCGGCGTCTTACGGTCCAGAAATTCTGATTTTCCCCTCTGATAGCTTCGCAGCATCACGTTGTCCGTCATATTCATGGAAGCAACCAGTCCCATACCGAGACGGTCCTCCGGTACAAATGCCAGACGTACGCCAAGCTTCCGGATCGCGGCTACATCAAGATTTGAAATCTGAACCTGCTTCCCGTCCTCCGGATAAAACTGGATATCACCCTCTGTTACGGACTCCAGCCCTGCAATGGCCTCCAGGAGCTCCTTCTGTCCTCCGCCTGCAATTCCTGCAATACCGAGAATCTCCCCGCCATATACCGTCAAAGTTGCATCATCCAGAGATTTGATTCCTTCCTTCGTCGTACAGGTGACATGGCGAAGCTCCAGACGCTTCTTTCGGTCATGCGGTTCGGGACGTTCAATATTCAAATCCACCTTGGCCCCTACCATCATCTCTGTCAGAGAAGCAACCGTTGCATCCTTCGTCTCCACCGTATCAATATACTGTCCCTTTCTCAGAATCGATACACGGTCAGACACCGCCAGTACCTCATGAAGCTTATGTGTAATCAGAATAATTGAACAACCATGCTTCTTCATATTCCGAAGCACCTCGAACAGGCGATCCGCTTCCTGCGGCGTCAGCACAGCGGTCGGCTCATCCAGAATCAAAATCTTCGCCCCGCGGTACAGCATCTTGACGATCTCCACAGTCTGCTTCTGAGAAACCGACATCTTATAGATTTTCTGATTCGGATCCAGATCAAACCCGTACTTATCCACAAGCTCCCGTATCTCCGCAATTACCTTCTTCATATCCAGCATCTGCTTTCCCGGCAGTCCGAGAATGATATTCTCCGCCGCTGTCAGTATATCCACCAACTTAAAGTGCTGATGCACCATACCGATCCCGAGGTCAAACGAATCTTTCGGTGAACGGATCTTCACCTTCCGTCCGTCTACGGTAATCCAGCCTTCTTCCGGATAATAAATACCGGAAATCATATTCATCAAAGTCGTTTTTCCGCTTCCGTTCTCACCCAACACGCAGAGAATCTCCCCCTTACGCACGGAAAGACTGACCTTATCATTGGCTATCACGCTTCCAAAGCGCTTCGTAATATTGTGCAGCTCAATCGCATAGCTCTGCTCCACCGCCATCTGTCCTCCTATTCTCTTTC
>JAUNGL010000036.1 GCA_030524665.1 Lachnospiraceae bacterium
GTCTTATTTGTGCTGCAAGGCTTTAGCCGCGGCGGCATGGTCTGAAACACGAATACCCTTCACTCCACCAGCACCTGCATTGCCCCCAGCAGTTCCCTCACCAGTGACAGTATATCGTCATTATCCTTACCGGATTTTCTTGGTTTCAGATACGTAAAATACGGACTCGCATCAACGGTAAATTTCAATTTGCCTTTATAGTACTTCAGCAGCCCATCGATCTGCGCTGCATTAATCTGCGCCTTTTCGTAGAAGGTAAACCGGATCTCGTCTCCTTTCTGTGCCAAATCTGTGATATAAAGACGATGCGCCATTGCCTTCAGATTAGCGATCGCGAGCAGATTCTGGACAGCCCTCGGCGGTTCTCCGAAACGGTCCATCAGTTCCTCCAGCATGTCATCGTATTCCTCCTCGCTGGAAACTGCCGCAATCCGCTTGTAGATGTCCAGCTTCTGAAACTCATTGCGGATATAGCGTTCCGGGATGAAGGCATCGACATCCAGATCGATCGAGGTTTCGTAGTTTTCCTGTGCTGTGGATTCCCCCTGCAGCTCCCGTACAGACTCGTTCAGCAGCTTGCAGTAAAGATCATAGCCGACAGATTCCATGTGGCCGCTCTGCTCACTGCCGAGCAGGTTTCCGGCCCCGCGGATTTCAAGGTCACGCATCGCAATCTTGAAGCCGCTGCCAAGCTCGGTAAATTCACGGATCGCGGATAGGCGCTTCTCGGCAACCTCCTTTAGCATCTTATTTCTCCGGTACATCAGGAAGGCATACGCAGTCCGGTTAGAACGTCCGACACGGCCTCTGAGCTGATAGAGCTGTGACAGCCCCATGCTGTCAGCATCATGGATGATCATAGTATTCACATTGGAGATGTCCAGTCCTGTCTCAATAATCGTCGTCGTCACCAGCACATCGATTTCCCCATTGATAAAATCATACATGATATGCTCCAGCTCACGTTCTTTCATCTGACCATGTGCAAACGCCACCTGCGCCTCCGGTATGAGCTTCGCAATCGTATTCGTCATGTCTACAATCGTATTCACACGGTTGTAGACATAGTAGACCTGACCGCCCCGTGCAAGCTCCCGGTTGATCGCCTCACGCACCAGCTCTTCATTGTACTCCATCACATACGTCTGGATAGGCACACGCTCCTGCGGCGCTTCCTCCAGCACACTCATATCCCGGATTCCAATCAGGCTCATATGCAGGGTACGCGGGATCGGGGTCGCCGTCAGTGTCAGCACGTCGATATTGTTCTTGAGCTGCTTGATCTTCTCCTTGTGCGTCACACCGAAACGCTGCTCCTCGTCGATAACCAGCAGTCCGAGATCCTTATACTGGATATCCTTCGACAGCAGTCTGTGGGTACCCACCACGATGTCCACCAACCCGCTTTTCAGATCCGTGATTGTCTTTTTCTGCTCCGCAGCCGTGCGGAACCGGCACATCAGATCGACACGCACCGGGAATTCCTTCATTCTCTGCACAAATGTATTATAATGCTGCTGAGCCAGAATCGTCGTAGGCACCAGATAGGCAACCTGCTTTCCTTCCTGTACAGCCTTGAATGCTGCACGGATGGCAATCTCCGTCTTACCATACCCGACATCGCCGCAGATCAGACGGTCCATGATCTTGTGGCTCTGCATATCCTGCTTCACTGCTTCGATCGCAAGCAGCTGATCCTCCGTCTCCTCAAATGGAAACATTTCCTCAAATTCCCTCTGCCAGACGGTATCCTCCCCGTAGACAAAGCCTTCCTTCCGCTGTCTCGCTGCATACAGCTTCACGAGATCCTGAGCTATCGCACGAACAGCCCCTTTGACACGTGCCTTCGTGCGGTTCCACTCCTGTGTGCCGAGCTTATTCAGCTTCGGTACCTTTGAATCGCCATCTGCATATTTCTGAATCACATCGAGCTGTGTCGCAGGCACATAGAGATTGCTTCCGCCTGCATACTCAATCTTCATATAATCCTTGGTGACACGTTCAACCTCAACCTTCTCGATTCCTTTGTAGATACCGAGGCCATGATTTTCATGCACAACAAAATCGCCGACAGAGAGTTCCGTGAAGCTGCTAATCTTCTTTCCCTCGTACCGCCTGCGTTTTTTCTTCTGTTTCTTTTCCTGACCGAAAATATCACTCTCCGCAATCACAACAAACTTAATCAGCGGATATTCATATCCCTTTTGCATACTTCCGTATGTAATCAGGATCTCACCCGGTCTGACTTCCCGTTCTTCTTCCTCTGTATAGTAGCTCGTCAGACCTTCCTGCATCAAATCGCCTGCCAGACGGTTCCCTCTCGTTCTGGAAGCAGCGAGCAGAATCACACGGTAACCTTCCTTTTTCCAGCGCTTCAGATCCTGCACCAGCAATTCAAAACTGTTGTTGTAAGGGTTGACCGACCGTACCGTCAGACCATATTTTCCGCTGACCGTCCATGGGGCTTTCGCATTTTCCAATGTACAGAGTCCGATACCGTTTCTCCTGCAGACGTCAGTGATCACTTCCTGATACGGAAACAGGAGCTTTGTCTGTCCCGGCAGTACATAGCCCTTCTCCAGACGGTGCTCCATACTCTCCCTGAATTCCAGTTCCACTGCATCCGCCGATTCCTGCAAACGGTTCGGTTCATCCAAAAACAGCAGCGTTTTTTCTGCCGGGAAATAATCGAGAAGCTTCACCGGCCTCTGATAAAAATAATCAATGAACCCCTCCATCCGAAGCGGTTCTGCCAGTTCTCCAAGCTGATCCCGGCAGTCTTCCAGCATCCGCTTCACACGTGTCGCTTCCTCTGGCTGATTCTGCTCACGGAAAAATGCTTCCGCCTTTTTTGCTTCTTTTTCAATCCTCAGAACTGCATTCTTCCTGTCCGCTTCTCCCGGAATCAGTTCTGCGGCAGGATAAATATAAATTGATTCCAGATTCTCAATCGAGCGCTGGCTCTCCACATCAAAACTGCGGATCGAATCCACCTCATCTCCCCACAGCTCGATACGCACCGGATTCTCCTCTGTCAGCGGGTATACATCCAGAATGCCGCCCCGGATGGCAAACTGTCCCGGCCCTTCCACCTGTCCGGTCCGTTCATAGCCAAGCAGCATCAGCTTCTGTTTCATCTCCTCCATATCAAGAGCGCTGTCACTCTCCAATACCAGAATCCGATCACTCCACTCCTCGAATGGTACCAGATGATTCATACAAGCTGACATTGTCGTGATCACGGTCAATGCCTTGCGCTCCACCAGCGCTTTCATCACTGCAATCCGCTGCTGTTCCAGAAGCTTTCCCTGAATATCCGCCTGAAAGAAGATCAGGTCTTTTCCGGGAAAATACAGGACATCCTTCTCAAACAGACGGTAATTCTCATAAATTTCTTTTGCCCGCAAATCCGAATATGTGACAATCACCTTATACGGAAAGGACTGTCCGGCACAATAAATGAAATGCGGCTTCTGTGAGTCAATACAGCCGGTAACCTGCAGCATTCCCCGGTTACCGGCCAGTTTTCTCCTGATCTCTTCAAATTCTCCAAGCTCCTGCATGGGAGCATAAAATGCTTTCATATACCCCTCTCACTCTCAAGATCAATTCTGTCCGGTCTGTCTGCAGCATGCCGTCCATCACGGACACTTACGCTTTCTTCACATTAAAGCGGTTCATCACTACATCCGGTTCCTCATAGACGAGCATCGCCGCTGCTCTGGCTGCATCCTCAAATGCTTCCTCCATTCCGACCCGGTCCTCCTTCGAAAAATGTCCCAGTACATAATCCACCAGGTCATATTCGGCAGGCTTCTCCCCGACCCCGATTTTGATACGCTTAAATACCTGCGTTCCAAGCTGTGCAATAATATTTTTGATCCCGTTATGTCCTCCGGCGCTTCCCTTCTTGCGGATACGGAGTTGCCCCGGGGCAAGACTGATATCATCATACATTACAATCAGCTCCTCCTCAGGATCAATCTTATAAAATGCACATGCTTCGCGGATACTTTCTCCGCTCAAATTCATATATGTCTGCGGTTTCAGCAGAAGTACCTTCTGGCCTTCAATCGCACCCGTGCCGCACAGGCCGCGGAATTTCTTCATATCAAAAGAAATTCCGTACTTCCCTGCGAGACAGTCAATGGCATCAAATCCGGTATTATGGCGCGTATGCTCATACTGCTTCCCCGGATTGCCAAGTCCTGCTATTATATACATGTCAGTTTCTCCACTACTTTTTCAAAATGCATAAAATGTGATGCCTTTACGAGCACCGTATCCCCCTGCTTCACCATATGCCCGAGCTGTTTCAGAAGCTCCTGCAGATTCTCCATCCAGATCACCTTCATCTGGGGATTCACCGCACGGATTCCATCGGCCATATTTTCACAGAGCGGTCCGACACAGATACATACATCCAGTGCCAGTGTCCCGGCATATTCGCCTACCTGTCGGTGAAACTCTTTTTCTTCCGGGCCAAGCTCTCCCATATCACCCAGAATCGCCACCTTGCGCCCGATCCCATCCTGAAGGACGCCGAGCGACGCTTTCATTGAGATAGGATTTGCATTATAACAGTCATCAATCACTGTACAACGGTCTGCTGTAATGATATGGAATCTGCCGCTTACTGGCTGAAGACTCTCGATCCCGGCCTTGATTTCTTCCAGACTCAGCCCGTACTGCAGACCGACTGCCGTACCTGCGAGTGCATTATAAACCATATGAAGCCCCGGAATCGGAATCAGCGTATCGAAAGCCTTCCCCTGTGCATGGATGCGGCAGGAAATGCCATCCAGTCCCTTTTTCTCGATCCTGTCTGCATAGATATCACTGTCCGCATCCAGTCCGAAAAATACAGGTCTGATTCCCTTCACCTCGCGGATCGTCTCCAGCTTGTCATCGTCTCCATTTAAAATAATATGCCCATCTTCTTTCAGAAAATCAAAGATTTCTGATTTGGCGCGCAGCACACCGTCGCGGTCGCCCAGAAATTCCAGATGGCACTGTCCGATGTTCGTAATCACACACGTATCCGGGCGGGCAATCTCTGCCAAACGGTGCATTTCCCCGAAATTGCTGATTCCCATCTCCAGAACGGCGATCTCATCCTCCTCACGGATGCGGAACACGGTAAGCGGAAGACCCAGTTCATTGTTGAAATTTCCCAGTGTCTTCAAAGTCCGGTACTTCTGCGAAAGTACTGCCGCGATCATTTCCTTCGTGCTCGTTTTCCCGACACTCCCCGTAATGCCAACGACCTTTATCTCAAGCTGTTCCAGATAGTATCTCGCCAGTTTTTTCAGCGCCTGAAGTGTAGACTCCACCACAATCACGTTTGGGCAGCATGAATCCGGCATTTTAAGCGCCTCCGGCTCCTTCTCAGAAATCACACCCAGCGCACCCTTTTCCAGTACTCCCGGAATAAAATCATGGCCGTCCACCCGTGCTCCCGGTATTGCCGCGAACAGACACCCCGGTTCCGCCTTACGGCTATCTGTCGTAATCGAGCAGATCTCCTGATCCCACTCATTTTCATTTCCGCTCAATCTTCCCCCGCACGCTTCTGCCATGCGGCGCAATGTCATATTTTTCATACCTGAATCCCACTCTTTCCCTCTCATATTCCTTATACTCAGTTCCCACTCACAAACAGAACACTCTGCCGTACCCTGCTGCTGATTCCTGTGACCCGGCAATCACACCCCTGCAATGCCATCATCGTCTGTACTGCCTACTGCTGATTGCTGTTATCGGGCAATATCATCACATCATCGCCGTTCCCGTAATACAGGGACTCATCTGCCCAGTCCTCCGGATTACCTCCTGAAGCACCGGACCCGCCTCCGTCGAGAATCACAATATTTCCGTCCGTAAGTACTCCGTCCTGTCCTCCTGTACTGCCTGACGGCTGGTTCCCGTCAATGGTGACAGTCCCGTCTGCCGGCTGGTTTCCATTCACTGTGCTGTTTCCGTTTGCGGCTCCGCCCGAAGAACCTCCGCCCTGCACTCCGATTTCCTGATATCCATAATTGATCCCGGAACTGTAACAGATAATCGGTGTCCCGACCTCAATATTTTCAAATATAACTGCTGCCTGTGCCGTCGGCGTATTGATGCATCCATGGGAACCGCCGTACTGGTAAATCGTGCCGCCGTAGGAGCTTCGCCAACTGTCCGCATCGTGAATCCCGACACCACCGTAAAACGGCATCCAGTAGCTGACCGGGGTCTCGTATCCCTCACCCTTTAAAATCGCATCCCTCTGCTTGTCAACCAGACAGAAAATCCCTTCCGGTGAACTCTGACCCAGACTGACATTTCCGGTAACAACCGGAGTCTCCACGAGGAGCGCACCATCTTTATAGTACCACATTCTCTGATTGGTATAATCAATCTCTACATATGTATCTCCGATATCATTGCTGCCGCGTGTTCTGGCAGTCTCCAGATAAACCGGCTCGCGCTCTCCGGATTCTCCGGCGAGCAGCATCTGGTACAGTTCCTCGGTCTCGCTTTCACGATCCATCTGCCAGCCGTAGGTCCGTGCTTCCGGCCATACCGTTTCCCCATTGGATGTCACAAATTCCGGCCATGTTCCAATCGTATCGTATTTATCTGCGAGCTGATTAACCCAGGAAGCTACCGCATTCCGGTCAAATACCGGCTGCTTCTGCTCATCCAGAGAAAACCACCCGGCAATCGTGGCACTGTCAAGAACTTCTGTCACACCACCGCCCATCTGATACGTCACGGAAATCGTTGTATAACGATTCATCACGGCTGCCTCTGCCCGAAGGGCTCCGTCAGACTCAAGAACTGACGGTTTTCGGTAGCAGTCTTGTTCTTCCAGATCCACAGACACTGCACCTGTCCGTGCAGCCTCGAGCAGAGCTGCATAGACTTTCTCCGCATCCGGTTCGTTTCCTTCCACTTCCTGAGCGATCACATATTTACCGTCCTGCTGCGCGAGATGAGCATCCTGCGCCTTCGTGATATTTGCCTCCTGCATACACACAAGTTCATTCATGGCCTGCCGCAGAAGCGTTTCATCATATACAACTGCAGCTTCCACCTGATGTGACCTCTCACCGCTGATATAGGCCGGAAGCCACGCCAGAAAATTCTGTCCATCCAGAAACTCCTGCATTTCTCCGCCCGATACGAACCGATATCCGATCTGATCCCCCCGGATCACCTCTTCAGCGCCGCCTCTGGTACGGATCGTAATCCGGTAATCTTCCACCTCAGAAGCAAGCAGCGCTTCTGCTTCCTCCACGGTCAGATCAGACACATCCAGCCCATTTACCGTCGTACGTTCAAAAAAGTGTGTCATGTAGTGCATTCCGATCCCGATGTACATACTTCCTGCTGCCACAGAAAGTACAACTGCAAGTATCAGCAGTGCGATTGTCTTTTTTTTCATCTGCATTCCTCTTTCTTTTTCTCTTGTTTCAGTTCACCCGTGCTGTGTTTCATTCCCGCAGCCGCCCGGCCGGAAACCGGCTCTTGCATACATCTTTGACTTTCAGGGGTTGAATCACATATGTGTCCATTATACCCCATACCGTTCGAAACAGAAAGAAAATGCCGGTTAAAAGAATCCTTAGATTTTATGAATTTTTGTCTGCCGCAGCAATATCCTTTTCCTCTTCCCCAGCTTCCTGCCGCCCGGCTTCCCATTCCTCTGCTGCCTTCACCAATACAACTGCCGCAGTCGCTGGAAGCGTGATTCCGATATCGCCACTCGTCACCCGGTAAATCACCGGATCCTCCGAATAGCCTGCTGCATCTGTATACAATACACGCCGCAGTATCTCATTGTTTCTGACGCCAACCTCCCAGACGGGTATCCGCATGGAACGCTGCTCGTCATTATTATTAAACACAACAATGACCTGTTCTTCTTCGCTGAAACGTCCGTATACCAGACAGTTATAATCATGATAAAGGAATTTCAGGGAACCGTGTGAAAGTACCGGATAAGCCTTATGCACCCGGATCGCCGCCCGGTGGAATCCAAGCATCATCTGGTCCTCATGCCCCCAGGGATAGGTCCTGCGGTTGTCCGGATCGGTAAAACCACAGACTCCTGCTTCATCCCCATAGTAAACTGTTGGAGCACCCGGCCATGTCATCTGCATCACAACCGCCTCCCGCATCACAGCCGGCTGAATCCCCTCCGAAGCCGCCTCCGAACCAAGCTGTGCCACACGCCCCACCTTGTGATTCGTTCTGGTCAGGAACCTGGAATGATCGTGATTCGAAAGCTCGTTCATCGCAGTCTGCAGAGAAGGGGCCATAAAACGCGACATATGGTACGTCATCGCTCCGATAAAGCTGTCTGCATTTCCCAGCATTCCGATATGGAAATCATCGCTGTGCTTCTCCATACCCGTAAAAAACCAGGTCATCGGCTCCATGAACGCATCATAGTTCATGACAGTATCCCATTCATCCCCGCGCAGCCAGGCCGCAGGATCTCCGTAATGCTCCGCCATGATGATCGCTTCCGGATTGGCCTCCTTCACGACCTGACGGAATTTCTTCCAGAATTTATGATTGTATTCATTGGAAAAGCCGAGATCTGCTGCTACATCCAGACGCCATCCATCCACATTATAAGGCGGTGATACCCATTTTCTGGCAATTTCCAGAATATAGGCTTCCAGCTCCGGAGACTCCTCATAGTTCAGCTTTGGAAGCGTATCATGTCCCCACCAGCCTTCATAGAATGAATTATACGGCCATTCGTGCTCATTGTGGAACTTGAAAAAGCTGCGGTACGGACTGTCTGCGGACACATAGGCTCCCTTCCGGTATCCGGCCTGATGCTCATAAATACGTTCACGGTCCATCCATTTATTGAACGAACCACAGTGATTAAAGACACCATCAATAATCACACGCATACCCCGGCGGTGGATTTCCTGCACCAGCTCGGCAAAAAAGCGATTACTTGCCTCCAGATTGGCATAGTCCGTGACGCGTGAGATATAGCGTGTCGCATTTTTATTATCCATATGGCCATCCGGCACCAGTGTGCCTTCGTCATAGACAATCTTTCCAAAATGCGGGTCAACATAATCATAATCCTGAATATCATATTTATGATTAGATGGGGAAACAAACAACGGATTAAAATAAATTACATCAACCCCAAGCGCCTGCAGATAGTCGAGCTTATCCATAACCCCCTGCAGATCCCCGCCATAAAATTCACGTACCCCCATATAGGCCGGATATTTATTCCAGTCGCGCACCCTGCTGCTGTACCCGCCGATATAAACATATTCCCGATCCTCTACATCATTCTTCTGGTCCCCATTGCAGAACCGGTCCGTAAAAATCTGGTACATAACGGCCCCTTTCGCCCACTGGGGCGTCGAAAAGCCCGGAACGATGCAGAATGCCCTACTCTCCTGCAAATCCTTTGATACTCCGCATTTATTATAAAAACAGCGGACTCTCCCGCCCTGAATCTCGAAATAATAATGAATCGGTTCCGTCCCTGTCTCGATTTCAATTACATAATAATCGAACTTGCGCTCACGGCGCTCAAGCTCCATGCGTTTTTTCATTGAACCACTGATAAAAAATACATGGTCCACGTTATCTCTCGCCGTACGAAATCTGATCTTCACTTTATCCCCGGGCTTTGGCTCCATCGGTGATACATAATTCTCCGTCTCGTCACTGAACAGTGCACGTGTATTAAACACCGGGCGCATAAAGACAATGTATTTCATCGTAGGTATCAGATATTTTAATCGTTCTTCCATCCCTCTCTCCTTCAAGCGATCGTCTTTTCTTTGTCATTCATAGTAATCTTTTTTATTCTATACCAATTCGCACGGGATTACAATCGTCAGAATCCCGAAAAAATTATGTTAGTCCGTTCCTGCTCCAATACCACGAAAAAGGACAGCCGCCGAAGCAACTGTCCTTTTTGGAGAAGGTATTTCTCTAATGGGGTGTAGCAAAAACTATATAATGTATTGGGGGGTTTTACGATATATATTATAGCATCGTGTTGCAAATAAGTGTGCACAAACTTCACAAAAAAGTATTGGAATTTTTGTGCACTTTTTATTTCTGTTCTCAGATACTCACTTAGGCTTACTAACATTCTGCCGGTTCTGTATCAAACAGCGCCTCGAACTCTGTACGTCCGATCTTTTCCTTCTCAATCAGAAGCTCTGCACAGGAATGAAGCACCTGAACGTGCTGCTGAATCATCGCCTTCGCCTTTCCATAGGACTCATCGATGATCCTTTTCACTTCCTCGTCAATCTGCATCGCAATATTCTCACTGTACGCACGTGTATGAGCCAGATCACGTCCAATGAACACCTCATCATCATCATTTCCGTAATGGATCAGGCCGAGCTTATCAGACATACCATACTGAGTGACCATCGCCTTGGCCACCTGCGTCGCCTGTTTGATATCCTGAGAAGCACCGGTCGTCACATCCCCGAAGATCAGCTCCTCTGCCACGCGTCCGCCGAGACTCACAATAATATGCTGGAGCATCTTCCCCTTCGTGTTGAACATCTCATCCTTCTCAGGAAGCGGCATAGTATATCCTGCCGCACCGCGCCCTGTCGGGATAATAGAGATCGTATGCACCGGGCCGACATTTGGAAGAAGATGGAACAGAATCGCATGACCGGCCTCATGGTACGCCGTGATGCGTTTCTCTTCCTCCGATATGATCCGGCTCTTTTTCTCAGCTCCGATTCCCACCTTGACAAATGCCTGATTGATATCCTTCTGTTGGATATAGGCACGCTGATCCTTCGCAGCAGTAATTGCAGCCTCATTCATCAGATTCTCAAGATCAGCTCCGGTAAATCCTGCCGTCGTCCGCGCCACTTCCTGAAGATTCACATCCTCCGCCAGCGGTTTTCCCTTCGTATGCACTCCGAGGATTTCCTCTCTGCCTTTCACATCCGGGCGGCCTACTGCTACCTGACGGTCAAAACGTCCCGGACGCAGGATCGCAGGATCCAGAATATCCACACGGTTCGTTGCTGCCATAACGATGATGCCTTCATTCACCCCAAAACCATCCATCTCTACAAGAAGCTGGTTCAGCGTCTGCTCTCTCTCATCATGACCGCCTCCCATACCCGTTCCTCTGCGCCTTGCCACCGCATCGATCTCATCGATAAACACGATACAAGGCTGATGTCTCTTCGCCTCTTCGAACAGATCACGTACTCTGGAAGCGCCCACTCCGACAAACATCTCCACAAAGTCAGAACCGGAAATACTGAAAAACGGGACACCTGCCTCTCCTGCCACAGCCTTTGCCAGAAGTGTCTTTCCGGTTCCCGGAGGGCCCACCAGTATGACACCCTTCGGAATACGGGCACCAACCCGCAGGAACTGATCCGGTTCCTTCAGGAATGTGACAATCTCCTGCAGATCCTCTTTTTCTTCCTGCAGACCAGCCACTTCCTTGAACGTGACACGTTTCGCATCCGGTGAAATCATCCTCGCACGGCTTTTGCCAAAATTCATCATCTTCGCATTTCCGCCGCCTGCCTGCCGGTTCATCATCATAAATACAGCAACCAGCGCAATCCCTGTCACCAGTACCGGAAGCAGCGTCACCAGAAGTGTATTATCCCCTGTCACTTCTTTGACATTGATCTGGATCTTGTCATATTCCTTCAGCCGGTCCTGCATCTCCTTAACATCCAGTACATTCACATAACGTACGGTCCCATCGGTCAGTACCATCCGGAGTGTACCAATCGGGTACTCCTTATTCGGTGAGATATCCACACGTACAATCTGTCCCTCTTCCAGCGCCTGCTCAAACTCCTGCATACTCCAGGTCTGGCTCGCTTCCAGACCACCGCGGAATGTCATAAACAGCACCAGTATCAGAAGGATAATCAAAAAGTAAAAACCAAGTCCCTTGGCATTTCTGTTCAATTTCCTTTTTCTCCTTTCGGGCTATTCCTGTAAACATAGCCATTCTCTATGCCTGCTTCCAGACATCGACCATTATTCTTCTACGAACTCTACGATCCCGACGAACGGAAGATTTCTGTACTTCTGCGCGTAATCCAGACCGTATCCTACGACAAACTCATCCGGTATATTGAAGCAGGTATAATCCACATCGACCTGCTTGACACGGCGGTCCGGCTTATCCAGAAGTGTGCACAGACGCAGACTGGCCGGGTTGCGCTGCTTCAGGATCTCGATCAGATAGCTGAGCGTACGCCCTGAGTCAATGATGTCCTCTACCACCAGGACATCCTTTCCCTCCAGCGGTTCGTCCAGATCCTTCACAATCTTCACAACCCCGCTCGACTTCGTGTCATTTCCATAGCTTGAAACAGACATGAAATCCATTGTCACCGGAACTGTAATACGCTTCGCCAGCTCACACATGAAAAACACGCTGCCCTTGAGTATACAGATCAGGTGTACTTCCTTTCCTGCGAAATCTTCACTGATCTTCTTCGCGATCTCTGCGATCCTGTCATTCACTTCATGCTCCGGCAGAAATATTCTGACCTTTTCCTTCATACTGCATCCTCCTCCGTCCGTATCTTAATCGTGATCTTCAGCAATTCTTCTGTCTCTTCCCTCACCTTCACCGCTTCACTGATCCGGTAGCCGATCACCCACAAAATATGGGAACCGTCTGCCAGAAGCCACAGCTTATCGCGCTCTTCCTTCGGTATCTTACGGTCGATCAGATAATCCTTCAGCTTCTTTCGTCCGCCTGCGGCATTTACCACCAGATAATCTCCTGATCGTCTCGTTCTGAAACAGACACTCCTGTTTATTGTATCACACGCAAGCCATTTCGTATACTTATTTTCCGTTAAAATTTCCTTCATGTCAATATTTTTCCGCAATACATGTTCTGTCAGTACATGCATTCCCGGAAGCTCTGTCAGACCATCCTCCGCTACCGGATATTCCTGCAGCCACCGTTTTTCTTCTGCCTGTCGCTTCCCCCGGGCCAGATTTTTCGCCTTCATCTGCGATACCCCATCAGCGTTCACAGCTCCACGTCTCTTTTCTCCATACGTCTCGTTCCCGCAGCTTCCATCCTCCGCACTGCCACGGTTCCTGTTTCTGAAAACAACCGTTTCCTTCTGACGTACTGCCACAATTCCTCCCGGGAAATCCTGCTGTTTCCCGCAGGACATTGCAGCAAGCTTCCGGAGCATTTCGATATGCTTTCTTCCGATATCCTTCAGTCCGTCCGGGCGGCATCCGGCGATACATTCCCGCAAAAGCTCCCCCTGCAGATACGTATCCTCATTTTCAAATTCCGGAATCCGCAGAATAATTCTGCCGCTCTGCCGCACAATACACCTTCCTGCCGCCTGTTTTGTCTGTTTTTCAAGATACGCCTGCGCTTCCCGCAGATGTTCTGATGTTTCCGCAATATGCTCTGCCGCCCGCCTGTTCAAATGCTCTGTCAGATACGGCAGAACTTCCAGTCGGATCCGGTTTCTCGTGTACTCCGTTTCCAGATTTGTCCGGTCTGTCCGGTAAGAAATTCCTCTCTCTCCGAGAATCTGTTCGATTCTTTCTCTGGACGTAAACAGCAAAGGGCGGATAATCCTTTCACGGATGGGCTGCATCCCACCAAGCCCTTTCAGGGCGCTTCCTCTGATCAGATTCCAGAGTACCGTCTCTGCCTGGTCATTCTCATTGTGGGCAACTGCAATCACATCTGCTCTGCATTCCAGCCGCACACGCTCAAAAATCTGATAACGAAGAATACGCGCCGCCTCCTCCAGCGACAATCCATTCTCTCTGGCAAATCCCGCCGCATCGCACGGTTCCACACGACATGGAACCCCCAGCTTCCTACACAGCTCATCTACAAATTCCGCGTCCTCACAGCTTTCTTTTCCCCGTATTCCATGCTCTACATGCACAACTATAAGCTCAAACGGACATCCTTTTCCATACTCCGCCAATGCATACAACAGACAGACGGAATCTGCTCCGCCGGAGACCCCGGCCAGAACGTGCATCCCCTGTCGTATCATATTGTAATTCCGGATCGTTTCCAAAATCTGCTTCACGTTTCCTCCTCTGTATCTGCCTGATTTACTATTCACGGCTCATGGTCCTGCGGACAATAACTTTGATTTATTCCTCTTCGAAACTTGTCATCTGACCTGTCATTTTTTCCAGATACTTCCCACCAGCACAGTCATATCATCTCTCGCCTGCAGCTTCTGGATCAGATACACTCGCTCCATCAGCCGTCTCGCATATTCTCTGGCATTCGGGCTGGCAGATTTCCGGATCAGCTCTTTCATCGTCTCCTCACGTTCTGTCTCCGGAAGAGCTTCCAGTACACCATCCGTCATCATAATAATCACATCGCCGGATGCGAGCTGCCGATGGACACTCTCGTAATCCGACTGCCACAGCACTCCTGGTGGAAATGTATCAGTCTCTATCATCTCCACTTCATCCCCATGTACCAGAAATGTGGCAGCCGCCCCTGATTTTATCATATCACACGTCGCCTGGTACAGATCCACCATACACAGATCAATCGTAGAAAATATCTGCTCCTGATCCTGAAGCAGCATACATGCATTCATCATACGGACCGCCATCTCCTGCGGGAATCCTGCTTCCATGAACTGCTCCAGAAGATCGATCACCTTCTCACTCTCCCGGCAGGCTCCCATACCAGAGCCCATTCCATCCGCCAGACTCATGACAACCTGCCCTGTATCCTTCTGGAGAAATGCAAAATTATCGCCCGATACCAGCTCTCCCGCCTTCGTCATCCGTGATATCCCGCACAGAAGCTGATATTTGGTATCCGGAACAAAATGAAAATTGCTGCGCTCCGCCAAGACTGCAGCCTGACAATCTCTGGCCGGACACATCGTTTCCCCGCAGGCATCCGACAGAATCTCCGCCACGGTTTTCGCAGAAACACAAACGTTCCTCAAAGCATGGAGGGTCAGAAAAATCTCCGTCCGTCCCTCGCCAAACCGGAAGACCCGCAGATGATCCAGCCGTACCTTCAGATATCCCAGATTCCGTTTCAGTTTTTTCATCCCTTCCGGATGAAATCCGGATACCTCCTCAAAACTCTCCGACATTCCCTTCATCAGCCTGGCTGTCTGCAGAATCTGCTCCCCCACCGCCGTCCGAAGCTCCAGAATCCTATTATTCCACATCAGCTCCGCCCTGGCTCTTGCAAAGCTTTCTGTAATCGCTGCTGCGATCTCATCCGCATGACCGCACTGGCCGTACATCTCCTGCACCAGTTCTGCAGTGATTCCTTCTTCCTGTGCCTGCACAGCCATCTCATACATCATACGGCAGCTGGCAAAATAATCATTGCCCCAGCACCGCTCCGACCTTCCGCATCTGCTGCACACCAGATCCCTTGCATCCTGAAATACAGTCTGAAGACTGGCGTCTCCCAGACGCTCTTTCTGACACGGCATTTCCTGAAACAGCCTCGCCAGTCCATAAAATGCATCCGAATATTTCCGCATCTGTTCCTGTTCCGGAAGCCGGCAGCTGCCTCCATATCCGGTATTTGTTTTTTCTTCCCCTGCCTTTTCCTTCTGCCTGATACCTGTCATGGAAAAACCGCCTGCCTGCAGCACAGCAGCCAACAATTCACCCATCGTCAATTTCCTCCCCATCTGTCCCGATTCCTGTGGGCAGGTCCCTGCCCTTACCGGACAGTATACCGTATCTTACCCGCAGGATTTGTCAAAATCAGTGGAGAATCCGGGAAAACCTGAAAAATGAAAGGGCACTGCAAGCAGCGCCCTCATTCTTCCGCTTTGAAGATGATCTCGTCATCATATACCAGCCCAAGCTTATCCCGGGCAATCTTCTCAATATATTCGTCCGAATCCACATATTCCTTCAGATTCTCTATCTCTTCCGCACGAATTTCCTCATCCTGAATCTCCTGCTTCAGTTCTTCCTTCTGCGTTTCGTATGCACTGTTTTTCTCGATCAGTTTCTGGCTCTGAATCAAAAGCACAACCAGCAGCGTCATAACAACAACAGCAATTCCCATCATCCCTCTGCGGTTGCTTTTGCTCGGTCTTTTTTTATTCTGGCTCATTCATATCCCCCTGTGATTCGTTCCTCTGCGCCGGCTACTCCGGTTTTCCCCTTATGCTTCTTCGGTTTTCTGGTTCTCTTATGCCGCTTCTCAGACGGCATTCCGGCAGTTCTGGCGCTATTGGATTCCGCAGATTTTCTGCGCCGCACATCTGCCTTTTTCTTTTTATTGTATACTCTTTCTTTCAGAAATTCAATTCTTTTCTTCAACGACGCCGTCAATCGGAATAGCGGCCGTCCAAGAAACCGGAGGCTTCGTCCTGCCAGACGTTGCAGCCATTTGAAAAACCTGCCGGTCTTCCGCACTGCAAATGAAACGCCCTTTCGAATTCCGCGCAGAATCCCCGAAACCAGAAACAGGACCAAACGGCTCAGCGTATTCAGATAAAAAATCACACCGAGAGCCGCTCCGACTGCCACGTAGCCTCGGATGATTCCATCCGTTTCCAGAAACAACAGACAAAAAGTCAGAAATCCTGCCGCTATCCAGAACAGAAAATCCTCTGCTGAAACGGCAGCCATACTGTGATGGAACACACGCCGGAATGACCGTATGATATCATATGCAAAGGTCAGTGCCAGCCCATGGAAAACTGCCATCAGAAATACTATGGTCTCCTGTCGGATGACCTGACTCATCATTGGAACATCCTCTTCAGCAGATTTCCGCGTTTTGCCGGGCTGCTTCCGGAGTAAACCATGCTGTCAATGGTTCCTTCCATATCAACTTCCCCCTGGTCCAGCGAAAGCCTGCTGATATGAAGCTCTTTTCCTTTCAGCGTCAGCATCCCAAGCTCCGTTTCCAGCAGAATCATCGCTTCATCAAAAGAGAGCACATCCAGAACCCCTGTCACACTCCCCCGGTGTCTGTCCTTCCACACAATCTGATGCGGTTTCCCAGCTTTTTTTTCTTCCATGACATGCTCCGGAACATTCGTTTCTACATCCTATGATCTGGAAAGCCCGGATATGCCTGCATGATTTCCGCCCATATCATCTTTACATCCGATTCCTCCTGGCATCTTTACAGGCTCAGCCCTGTCCTCACTATAAATAACGATACATTTCCGTAGCTGCTTCTTTCTTAACCGTTTCCTGCACGTTCAGTACCTCTACCTTTACGGCCTTGCTTCCGAACTGAATCTCCAGAACATCTCCCGGCTTCACCGATACAGATGCCTTGGCTGCCTTTCCGTTTACCAGCACACGACCTGCATCGCATGCCTCATTCGCCACAGTCCTTCTCTTAATCAAACGTGATACCTTTAAATATTTATCGAGCCGCATCTCTTTTCCCTCCTGCCCGTCTTCAAATAATCTTCTGCTCATAAAGCTATATAGACAAACAGACAGATACCCGCCTTCCATTTTCAGGAAGCTTCCGGCATCTGTCTGCACCACATACCAAATTTCACCATGATCAGGCAGATCTGCACGAACACACATCAGCCCGACGCAATGAAGCCCGAATTTTGGATCGATTACTCGTTCATCATATCCTTCAGAGCTTTTCCTGCCTTGAATTTCGGCGTTCTGGAAGCAGCAATCGTCATAGTCTCGCCTGTCTGCGGGTTTCTTCCCTCTCTGGCAGCTCTCTCTGATACCTCAAAAGTACCAAATCCAACCAACTGTACCTTATCACCCTTCTTCAGCTGTTCAGCAACCACATCCGTAAATGCCTTCAGAGCCTTTTCCGCATCCTTCTTTGATAATTCTGTCTTTTCTGCTACTGCAGCGATTAATTCTGCCTTGTTCATCGTAATTCCTCCTGTGAATTTTGTCATGCGATGCAAAAACATCGTTTTTCCCATTTTCATAAATGTGTCACTGTCCTCTGATTCTGCAGACACACTCCTGCCAACAGACCTCCGGTTCACACTTCCGCCCGACAACTCCCCATGCTTTCTGACCGGGTATTTCCGGTACAACCTTTCGGCTGCCTCGGTCTGTGCAATACAATCTCGACCATAAAGTCTCATACGAGCTTCCAAGATAGCCCTGCTACTATTTATATAATGTTATCACGGGTTTGTCAAGGAGTTTCAGCTTTCATTTCATCCTGTTTCTATACTCATTCGCAGAAATCCCTGTCATCTTTTTGAATACTCTGGAAAAGTGCCCCATATCCAGAAATCCTACTTTTTCCGCCACATCACCGATACGGAGTGCCGGATCCTTCAGCAGCTTTTTCGCCTCTTCAATCCGCACAGAATTCAAAATCTCTGAAAAATTCTGACCCGTATGGAATTACAATCAAAACTGCAACCGCACAGCCATAATCCGTATTTCTTGATTCGCAGGCATGGTAGTACATATAGGTACTTGTAAGCCACGTCGAATTGAGCGGCATTCCTTTCAGAAACATGATCCATGGAAGATCGAACGCCTTCTGCTCATTATAAATCTCAATTCCTTCTGCTACCGCATCCTCTGCCGAAACCTCACCTGTCACAATCTGCGGCATTCTATCAAAGGTAGATACACGGCACTCTCCGTTGAAGAGATCCTGTACTACGCCTGTCAGAGAAGTCACACCGGACATCATTTTTCCCAGTATCCGTTTACAGGAACTGAATACTTCACGCCATCCACGATAGATGCAGTGATCAGATCATCGTTCATATTCGATGCATATTCCGGATACGTCTCGCGGATCGTATCGATGGAAACTACCTTTCCCGCTTCGGACTGTTGAATTCCAGCTGATCCCGGTAATTCATGGCTGTCATATCACTATGACTATTTCCCACATAAAAACCCATAACTGCAATCAGAAAAGAAATAGGAATCAGCCAGCAGCCCAGCAGAATTCCTATTATCTTCCATTTCATAGAATGAGGTTTTTTGCCCATATCCTCCCCTCCCCATCTATTTCTTCCTATATATATATATGTTATATATGTGTTCATTTTTGAATCACCTGATAAGCCTCCGGATGCTGTGCTTCAGGAACCGCAAACACCCAAAACCCGACAATCCCCAAAGCCGCATCCGGCAGCAAGCTTCTGCATCCTGCGAAACCATAAACAGCAGAAAAATTCCTACAATCCCAGCATCATCTCGAATCTGCCGCACATTTCTTCTGCATCACGATCATCGTCCATCTCACAGAAGATACGCAGCAGCGGTTCCGTTCCGGAGAATCTTGCAATGACCCACCCGCCATTTTGGAAATATACCTTACACCCGTCCAGATAGGACACCTTGGCAATTGGTACTCCAAACTCCGGCAGCAGTTTATCCTCGAACAACATTCTCTTCAGTTCTTCTTTCCGCTCTGCCGTGAAATGATAAGAACGTTCTTCCATATAAATTTTTCCGTATTCCCGTTCAATCTCATCCATAATCTCAGAGAGCTTCTTCTGGCTGATCGCGATCATCTCAATTAGCAGCATTGCTGCATAGATACCATCTTTTCCATTGATATGTCCCCGAACCGTCAGGCCGCCGGACGATTCCCCGCCGATAATGGCTCCTGTCTCCTGCATCCTGGCAGAAATATATTTGAATCCCACCGGAACTTCATAACACTTTTCCCCGTATGCCTCTGCCATTCGGTCCAGCATATGTGTCGTTGCCACGTTGCGGACGGCAGCCCCGTGCCAGCCCCGGTATTTCAGCAGATAATAGTACAGCAAAACCAGAATATCGTTGGCGTGGAGATATCTTCCCCTGTCATCGACTACTCCCAGACGGTCTGCATCACCATCCGTCGCAATTCCAAGATCGCACTCCATCTCTTTGACGTAGGTACAAAGCTCTGTCAGAGACTCCCTGCTCGGAGCCGGCATTCTCCGTCCAAACAGTGTGTCATGTGCTTCATGGATCAGATCAATCTCACAGCGCGCCGTGGAAAGAATTGTTTTCAGCGAAGTCTGGCTAACCCCGTACATCGGATCAAGGACAACATGAAGCCCGCGCTCACGGATCGCCTGCATATTAATATTCGCAATAATATTATCCAGATACTCATTCAGTGGATTAAATTCTGTCACGAAGCCTTCTGCTTTCGCCTTCTCATACTCGATCCATGAAATCGTTCCCTGTGCCTCCGCTCTCCGTGCGTAAGCTTCTATTTCCTGTGTCTGCTCCTCGTCTGCATCACGTCCGCCGTAGGTAAACACCTTGATTCCGTTATAGATCGCCGGATTATGGCTTGCTGTAACCATCATGCCATAGTGCAGCTTATGCTTCTCCACATAATACATGACAAGCGGTGTCGGTGAGGAACGGTTAATAAACCAGCAGTGAATCTTTTCCGCTGCGAATACCTCACACGCCCATTTCACCGCTTCTTTCGAGAGGAAACGCCTGTCATATCCTATGACAATTCCCTCCTCCTGTACTCCCTCCGCTTTCATCTTCATCGAAAGTGCTTTTACGAGAAGCTGAATATTCTGTCTCGTAAATTCATCTCCAATCACTGCACGCCATCCGCCTGTTCCGAAATGTATCATATGCCGCCCCCCTGTTCTTCTGTGTATTCTTATGTGTATCCTCCTTTAGTTCAAATCCTCCGCCTGCACGAAATCCACGTTATTTTTTCTGTATAACCCAGTAACTGATCCATACACATAAAATTTCGAATTTACATGCCATTTTATACATCATTGCTATATTTCAGTATAAAACAACGGGCAGCTTTCCACCACTGCCCGTCATGCGAAAATTTGTTTTAATTTGTCTTCACAAGTTCAGCCATCCCAGCAAAATGTAAAGATAGACCGTGCTAGTTCACTCGCTAAGGGCTATTTCTACATTTTTGGATGTGCGGAACACACATCAGTCACAGACAGAAGCTGCGACAGCAGCGGATAGTCAGCGAAGCTGACGAATCTGTGGCCTGAATGGCGTCCGGCTGAAACCCCATCATTTCAGCTTCTTCTCCGTCTCATCCAACTGCCGCCTGACGTAATCCAACGCTTCTTTCAGTGCGGCTTTCTCCTTTGCTTCCTGCTGATCGGTCCTGTCCTTTTTCTCGGCCTTCTTAATAGCTTCCCAGCGTCCGGGCACTTCCTGCTGTTCGACCCTTATGTCCGATCCGAACACATGCGGATGGCGCCGGATCATCTTGGCAGTTATCCCCCGGATGACATCTTCCAAAGTGAACAGCCCCTGCTCCTGTGCAATGCAGGAAAGCATCACTACCTGAAGCAGGACATCCCCAAGTTCCTCACACAGGTTCTCTGCATCTCTGGTCGATTCCAGAAGACTGATGGCACCGATTGCTTCCGCCATCTCATTTACCATACAGGGCCTGAGACTATCCAACGTCTGTACCCTGTCCCACGGGCATCCGTCTTCACTCCGCAGCTTCCTCACTACCGCTTCCAGTTCTCTGAAAGCCCTTTCTGCCGGAGCCGCCTGCTTCTGCAGCATATCTCCCGTCTGAATTTCCTGTTCCCGCTGCATTTCCTCCATCGCCCCTCCTGTATTTTACCATAAAATAATTCTGTTCTCCGATTAATACTTATCCCTATCCAATCGGGTAAAACTCCGCGAGCGCAGTTTCCGTCCGATATGATATATTATATCCTGTCTCAGCATAAAATGGAACTGTTTTTCCGGCAATTTTACAGTTTCTCCCCAGGCAATATCATCATTTCCCAAGCTACATATTCCTTTGATACTCTGACGGCGCCACTCCGCACACACTCTTGAAGGTTTTCATGAAATACTTTTCATTCTCATATCCTACCATCTGACTGATATCAATCACCTTTTCGTCTGTCTCTTCCAGAAGCCGCTTGGCTTCAGATATTCGGATCATTTTCAGATAGTTCACAAAATTCATCCCGGTATACTGTTTGAAGCTTCACAGACAACACATGAATATCCAAATCATATTCACACTTCAAATCATTCTGCTGTTTCGCAGACAATACAGGAACCTCAAGGTTATATCCACACTTATTCAAGTAGTCTGACAAATTCGTTTCTCAGCTCCTGCTGCCTGTTCTGCACCTCCAGCTTTTCCAGAAACCTTCCGGAGATCCATGCCTTATTGCTTCCCAGATAATAATTGGCAAGCTTACGAAATTTATCCGGATAGAGCATTCTGAGATACAACATCCGGCGTTCCTCGCCGGAGAGCGGACGTATCGCAGTATACTGATCCAACATCCGCATTCCGAGCCGTTGGTTCCATTCATGCTTTTCCATGATCTTCCGCAGAAAACGATAAAGGTCATTGATCTGAAGGTCAAATCTGCAGTGTTCAAAATTTGTCGTAGCCATCTCCGGGCCTGCCAGCAGCACATGGTGATGATCGTAATCCCCGTGGCAGACATTTCCATTCTCCCGGCTTGTCTGAAGCAAACGGTCAAAATCAATCTGTTCCATCTGGCGCTGTACCTCCGCCGCCTGTTCAAAATACGCTGGATAGCTGTTCTGGAACATCCGCTCAAATGCCCCTTTGCCATTCTTCTTCCGGATAAAGGAATATACCTTCTTTAATTCCGCATTTCTTGCCCTGATTTCATCCAGCGGCACAGGTGCCGAAAAGCTTTCTGCAAATTCCTCCTGTCCTTTTACACACATCAAACGATGGATTTTGGCAAGATTCCGGACAGCAGACAGGATTTCCATCTCGTTCGTTGGATCGCATTCCCGCCCGGTGAACCATTCCTTCACCACGTACCGCTGTTCCTCCCAGTCCCGTGATACGAGATTTCCTTCACGATTCGGCAGGATCACATCTACCCTGCCATACCCGCCGAGACGTATCTGTTTCATCACACAGTTCTGGAACTGCGCCTTCTTTTCCGAGCTGTCATAATCACAGAAAATCCGAAGTCCCTGAGGCGTCTCCAAAATATATGCCCCCCGTCCGCGCCTCATGCTGCTGATCTCCAGATCATACTGTTCCAGTACCTTCAATGCCCTGTCATTCATCGCATCTCCCCCATTTCCGCCAGATTGCTGCAGGGACTCCCTGCAGTCTTTTCAGACACGCTCTAGCTTATGAGTGGGGAAGAGAAATTATGATTCCCATCTCTCACTTTTCTGTGTCAAACAAAACGCATTACTCATATTTTTTCATCTGCCAGCAGCATCTTCGCCAGCTCTTCCGCAGTATCGCAGATCATGACAGCCCCGGCTCTCTCCAGCTCTTCCCGGCTGCCATATCCGTATAGCACACCGGCGCACGGAATCCCGTTTTCGGCGGCTCCCTCCACATCATGCTTCCGGTCTCCCACCATCAGTATCCTCCCGTGCAGTCCATCCGGTGAATCTAAATTCAGAGCTTCCATCACATAGCGTATCACCTCAGCCTTTCCGGAACGTTTTTCATCCAGACTGCTTCCGCCGATCATCACAAAATACTGCGTCAGCCCAAAATGCTCCAGAATCTTCTTCGCGAACACCTCCGGCTTGGAGGTTGCGACTGCCAGCTTGTATCCTGCCTGTCCCAGCCGTGCAAGTGCCTCCGTAATCCCCGGATATATTTTGTTCTCGAACATGCCTCTTTCCACAAAATACTCCCGATAATAACCCATGGCTTCCTTCGCCTTTTCAGGTGCCATCCCATAAAAGACAGAGAAAGATTCCAGAAGCGGCGGTCCCACAAAAGCTGCCAGCTTCTCCCTGTCCGTCTCATGGATTCCCATCTTTTCCAGTGCATATAAAACAGAATTGATTATTCCTTCTCCCGACTCAGTCAGGGTGCCGTCAAGATCCCATAAAATGTATTCATATTTCATACGTTTTCTCCACCTTGTAATTCCAATCATACAGTATCTTTTTTATCATACCACAATTTGGCTCTGCGAACCAACCTTTTGTGTCAACTTCGTGTTTAGTTGAAGAACTGGAAGATTTCATACGATGCCCCAGAACGGGAGGAGCAGGCGGCAGAGGGTGGACTGGAAGCTGTGCTCCGGGCGCAAGAAG
>JAUNGL010000037.1 GCA_030524665.1 Lachnospiraceae bacterium
TACTATCTATTGCATATGAAAGGGGAAATCATTATGAAGAAACGTATGGGAAATATCTCTGATCATTCAGGTGATGAATATAGGAATAGTATCATAGAAACGTTAGAAGGACTGAAAGAAGTGTTCCATATGGAATAACAAAAAAATAAGGGTATAGTCAACTGACTACGCCCTGTATTTTTGTTTTCATTAACTCAAAATCATCATACGTTCTTCAGATACTAAAATAAGCCTACGATTGAGCTTACTATACAACTCAATCATAGACTTGTTTTAATGTCTGTATCCCTTTTCCGTTGACACCATCTGTACACCAATTGAAAAAATTTCAATATTTTTTTGCTTCATTTTTCTCTGACAGCAAGTTTTTGAAAGTCTCAGTTTTCCGCATAAAATAAGGATTTTCCCAATAAATCATTTTGTTTTCTGATACTGGATGTTCTCACCCGATTAAATTATTACATTTTCAAGGTAATATTTACAGAAAAAAACCACAGATACTTTTCTCAAATATCTGTGGCATAAAATGCAAAATACTTTCAGTGAAAATGGTGTTACAGAGCCCGTATCCGAGCTTATTCGAATATTCAGGAGACTGACTGATATTTCCTGTATTGGTTATAACAGTATTCAATGATACTTTTTCTCGTCACAATGCCTATGAATATTCCATTGTCATCGATCACTGGTACAAAATTCTGGTTCATTGAGGTCATAACCAGATCTTCTATCCGGCAGTTGACATTTGCCGGCTGGTTATCCCTCTTCCGCTGCATTTTCTTCAGTATGATCTCCTCTGTCTCATATACATTGATAATTCCCCGCCGTTTCATCTCCCAGAGAATATCCCCTTCTGTCAGTGTCCCGGCATAGCGGCCATCTCTGGTAATCATCGGTACCGCACTGTATTTGTGATATTCCATCTTCTCGATCGCCTGCCTCATGGAATAATCATCATAGAGATACATCACTTCACTTTTAGGTACCAGATAAAACAATATGTTCATTTTACTTCCTTTCCTGTATCAGCGATTCTCACGTAGCACATCTCTGATTCTAATCGCTGTCTTACATTTTTAATTTTCTTTTACTCTGTTATTCATTACCGCACCTTTAAATTGTCTATATTTTATCATACACAGCTGATATATTCAACATTATCTACAATTATTCATTTTTTCTTAAGCCTTTTTTATACTTTTTTCACATTTTCGCTGCATAGGTTCCAATATCCTATTTTTGACAGAAACTAAAAAACAGAAGCACGTCTTCTCCTTTCCGGCTTCTGCTTTCTTTTCTATTCTGTCCTGCTCGTTCATCCAGCTATGTGCTGAATAGATCATCTTTCTCCTTCTAATGCTTTTCTTCTATATTGAAATGGAATAATCTGGCATCCCTTCCTCTTTTCTATTTCATGCCATTGATAACCGGAAACTTGTTTTGCTTCCTGCCGGTAAAGTACAAGGATCCCTTCAAAAAATCCTAAAAAGCAAGCTGCTCCCACTGCAATAAGCAAAACATCTATCCAACCAATGGTCCCCATGCCCAATTTCTCCAGAAATATTTTCAAAGCTGTCATAATCATTCCGGATAACATCATCTTAGAAATACAACGCTGTCTCAAATATTCTCTCTGCTCCGGTGTACCCCGTCCTTTTTCGATTCTTTCCTCTCTGATTTGCATAAGCTTTCCTCCTGATCTCACTTATATTTAAAATATAATATACCCGTATTCTGTAAAATATAGGGTGAGCTCAGGTAAAATGTCCGTAAATAATAGGTAATAAATCAAAAACCTCCCTGCCATAAAAACTATGGTCAGAGAGGCTCTGTCTATTTTTATTTCAAACTTATTTAGCACTCAGGAACTCATGGATACCCTTAGCTGCTGCTTTTCCTGCGCCCATGGCAAGAATAACTGTAGCTGCACCTGTAACAGCATCTCCACCTGCGAATACAGCATTCTTGGAAGTCTGTCCTGTTGTCTCGTCCGCAATGATACACTTTCTGCGGTTCGTGTCAAGGCCAATCGTCGTAGAAGAGATCAGCGGGTTCGGTGAGGTACCGAGGGACATAATTACGGTATCCAGCTCCAGTTCGAACTCAGAACCAGGAACCTCTACCGGACGTCTTCTTCCGGATGCATCCGGCTCACCAAGCTCCATACGGATACATTTCATACCCTTTACACAATCATTCTCATCTACGAGAATCTCAGTCGGATTTGTCAGAAGGTCAAAAATGATGCCTTCTTCCTTCGCATGATGTACTTCCTCTACACGTGCCGGAAGCTCAGCTTCACTTCTGCGGTAAACAATATGTACTTCAGCGCCGAGACGAAGTGCAGTACGTGCTGCATCCATAGCCACGTTTCCGCCGCCAACTACTGCTACTTTCTTGCCGCGTACAATCGGGGTATCATAATCATCACGAAATGCCTTCATCAGATTGTTTCTGGTCAGGTATTCATTCGCTGAGAATACACCCTTTGCACTTTCACCCGGAATACCCATAAACATCGGAAGACCTGCTCCTGAACCGATGAATACGGCTTCGAAGCCTTCCTCCTCGAGCAGCTCATCGATAGTCACGGACTTACCGATAATTACGTTCGTCTCAATTTTAACGCCGAGAGACTTCACATTCTCTACTTCCTTCGCCACTACATCGAGCTTCGGAAGACGGAACTCAGGAATACCGTACACAAGTACTCCGCCAGCCTCATGCAGTGCCTCGAAAATGGTCACATCATATCCCATCTTCGCAAGATCACCTGCACAGGTCAGACCTGACGGACCGGAACCGATCACTGCAACCTTGCGTCCGTTTTTCTCTGCCGGTGCAGGTGGCTTGATGCCGTTCTCTCTTGCCCAGTCAGCTACGAAACGCTCCAACTTGCCGATGGAAACAGATTCGCCCTTGATACCGCGGATACATTTACCTTCACACTGGCTCTCCTGCGGACATACACGACCACAGATTGCCGGAAGTGCACTCGACTCAGAAATTACTTTATAAGCTTCCTCAAAATCGCCTTCCTTCACTCCCTTAATGAAATCAGGAATGTTAATGGATACCGGACAGCCCTGTACACACTTTGCGTTCTTGCAGTGGAGACAGCGTGCCGCTTCTTCCATTGCTTCTTCTTTATTATATCCAAGACATACTTCATCAAAGTTTGTCGCTCTCACCTTTGGATCCTGTTCTCTGACAGGAACTTTCTTCAATACGTCTGCCATTATTTGTCACCTCCGCAATTTCCGCATCCGCCGTGGTGGGTGTCACCCTCACGCAGCTTCAGAAGAGCCCGTCCTTCTTCTGTCTTATACATAGCCTGTCTCTTCATAGCAGCATCAAAGTCGATCAGATGTCCGTCAAACTCCGGTCCGTCTACACATGCAAACTTCACTTCATCCCCTACCACTACACGACAGGCACCACACATACCAGTACCATCTACCATGATCGGGTTCATGCTGACGATAGTCTTCAGATTGTACTTCTTCGTAGTCAGGCAGCAGAATTTCATCATGATCATCGGGCCGATTGCCACACAGACATCATAGCTCTTACCTTCCTCTGTCATCAGGTCATCAATGACTTTGGTAACCATTCCGCTTCTTCCATAAGAACCATCATCTGTCGTTATGTAAAGATTTCCGGTAACTGCCCTGAACTTATCTTCCAGAATCACGAGATCCTTCGTCTTCGCACCTACGATGACATCGGCCTCGATTCCATGTTCATGCAGCCACTTTACCTGCGGGTATACCGGCGCAGTACCTACACCGCCTGCTACAAAAAGGATTTTTTTCTTTTTTACTTCTTCAAGATCATCTGTACACAGATCCGACGGTCTTCCCAGCGGTCCTACAAAATCACGGAAAGAATCTCCTGCCTGAAGTCTGGTAAATTTCTCTGTAGATGCACCAATCGGCTGGAATACAATTGTAATCGTACCTGCCTCACGGTCATAGTCGCATATTGTAAGCGGAATACGCTCACCTTTCTCGTCCATCTTGACGATAACAAACTGACCCGGCAGACAGCGTTTCGCAACACGCGGTGCTTCTACAACCATCTCATAGATGTTGCCCGCAAGCTTCCCTGCTTTCAAAATCTTATACATACTCTACCTCCATATTATTTCACAGCAAACCGGAGAATATCTGAAAAACCATTGCAGATACTGCCGGAACCTTCCGTGCTCTGCAATCGTTTTTCAGACACAATGCCACTCTGCCGTTTTAGTAACAACCTGGTAACTGTTCACAAATCAGTCGCCACTGCCATATGCTGTCCCTCCGCTGTGGGAACACCATATTCATATAAGCGGAACTCGCCAATATTACAAAATTCCCCCATACTGTTTTTCAGTATAAAACAATCATGTCAAAAATTCAACGAAAAATTTAATATATTCAGGTTTTTCTTTCTGTACAGCACGACATCAGCTTCCTTCTTCCAGCATATTTTCAAACTGCTCCTGCGACATCAGGATTTTTCTCGGCTTGGTTCCTTCCTCTGGTCCGACCACTCCGGCTTCCGATAGCTGATCCATAATCCGGGCAGCACGGTTAAAACCAATTTTGAATACACGCTGCAGCATTCCGATGGAGGCTTTATCCTTCTCAATAATAAATTTACCTGCTTCTACGAAAAGTGCATCCACATCCTCCGCTGCTTTAACCGCTGAAACAGCCTGCTGTACCTTAGCAATCTGTGCCTCCATTTCCGCATTGTATGCCTCATCCATATTTTTATTTTTCAGGAAATCCACAACATCCGATACCTCTTCATCAGAGACAAATGCCCCCTGCACACGCGCCGGCTTCTGGTAGCCCTGCGGATAGAATAGCATGTCACCTTTCCCCAGCAGCTTCTCCGCGCCATTCATATCAATAATCGTTCTTGAATCCACGCCGGAAGATACGGAGAATGCAATACGTGACGGCATATTCGCCTTAATCAGTCCTGTAATAACATTTACGGAAGGACGCTGAGTCGCGATGATCAGATGAATTCCGGCAGCACGCGCAAGCTGTGCCAGACGGCAGATGGAATCCTCCACCTCTCCCGGTGCCACCATCATCAAATCGGCAAGTTCATCCACGATAATGACGATTTGCGGCAACTTCTGTGGTTTATTCTCAGCCTCGATATCCTTAATCGCTTCGATCTTCTGATTATATCCCTTCAGGTCACGCACTCCCATTTCCGCAAATTTATTATAGCGGTCAGTCATTTCGGCCACACCCCAGTTCAGCGCTCCGGCTGCTTTCTTGGGATCCGTCACAACCGGAATAAACAGATGGGGAATTCCGTTGTATACACTCAGCTCCACGACCTTCGGGTCAATCATAATCAGCTTGACCTCATCCGGCTTTGCTTTATAGAGAATGCTCATGATCAATGTATTGATGCAGACAGATTTTCCGGAACCAGTTGCACCTGCGATCAGAAGATGCGGCATCTTCGCAATATCGGACACCACAACCTTCCCTCCGATATCCTTGCCCGTGGCAAATGCCAGCCTGGACGGATGTTTCTGGAATTCCTCTGATTCCAGAAGGTCCCGCAGCATCACCGAGCTGTTTTCCGCATTCGGAACTTCAATTCCGACTGCCGCCTTCCCCGGAATCGGAGCTTCGATACGGATATCCGCAGCGGCAAGGTTCAACTTGATATCATCTGCCAGACTCACAATCCGGCTGACCTTGACTCCCTGTTCCGGCTGAAGCTCATACCGCGTAACGCTTGGCCCACAGCTTACATTCGTCACAGTGACATGTACCCCGAAACTGTTTAATGTCTGTTCCAGCTTAGCTGCCGTTTTCCGTATTTCCTGTTCCTGTCCCCCATTGCCTTTTCCTTTTCCCTTTTTCAAAAGTGAGAGAGGCGGATATACGTATTGGGGTTTTACGGCCTCAGCCGCCTTCGCCATCTCCGCTTCCACAGAAGCGATTCCCTCCTGAATTTCCTGTACAGAGGAACGCGGATTCTTTTTAATGCCCCCACCGGAATGTTCTGCAGGTCCGGCCGTCTCCGAAGCATCACTTCCGGTACTTCTTTTGGCTTTATTTACCTTCTGCAAGCTCCGGTCATCCGCTTTCTGGGATGATACCTCCTCTATTCCGCTTTCCGCTCCGTTTCCATCGTCACTATCCCACGGAGGAACCTCATTACCACTTCTGTACACCGAGTTTTCCGACTCTTCATCTGCTGTTTCCAAACCGTAATCTGTGAATTTATCCTCTGAACCTTCCAACTGCAGAATAACAGAATGTTCAAAATCAGATGCATCCTCTTCTCCACCTGCGAAATCCATGCTGCCGATACGATCCGCCCCTGAGTCACCTGCATATCCGTCTGTTTCTTCCGGAATAGTTTCGTATTCCTCGTTTTCCTGCAAATCACTTCCGTATTCTTCACATTCCCTCGTGCCGCCATACCACTCTGCATTTTCCTCTTCTGCATGACGCGGCAGCCTTATCTCATCTGATCCCCCATTTTCATGAGAGACTTCCAGCCCGGATATCTCAATGTATTCCTGCTGCGGCTTCTCCTGATTCAGATCAATATAGCATGTCTCCTCTTTCGGTTCCGGAAATGCAGACACGCTTGCTTTCCTCTTTGGAACCTTCGGCACAATTTCATGTACCTCGCCTGCATACTGCTGCGCTCCGGTTTCAATTCTGGTATCTCTGGTCACTCCCCTGATTCTGCGCTCCATCCTACTCTCCCTCGGATGCGCCGGGAAAATCACCGGAACTTCAAGCTGGGTTCTTCCGCCTGAAATCCCCTGCTGCGGCTCTTCCGCTACCAAACGTTTCTTTCCGGATTTTTTCTTTCCTTTATCTGCTACCGGCTCTGTCCATGCCTGAGGCACATAACCATCTGCCTGCTCAGGGATCGGACCATGCGCAAAAGAATGCACATCTCCAGGTGCTTCTTCCGTCCCCTGCTGGTAAACATGCTGGGGATCCTCCTGTATGTCGGAAAGCGGTTCTTTCTTCCTGCGCCCATTCAAACCGATTCTGGTTTCTGCCTGCTGAGCCTTTTCTTTTTGCTGCAGCTGTTCTCTCTGCTGCTGCTCAGACTCTCTGCGCCGCATAGCTGCTTCCCTGCGTTCCTGCTGACGGATTGCTCTCCGTTCCTTCGACTCAACCGCATTGTGATAAACCTTTTCGCTTTGATGCTTCATCCCCGCAAACAGTGACTTCTGTGTGAGAAGTACTATGCAGATAATACTCAGAATTGCCAGTATCAACGATGCACCTGCAGTTCCAATCGCCGGGCACAACAGACTGCATACGATCCCTCCTGCCGCTCCGCCTCCGGTTTTCAGCGCCGCACTTTCCAAATAGAGTTTCCCGATTCCTACCTTTGGCTGATAACCATTGACAAACAACTCCATCAAACTGCAGATACAGAGATATAAGCCGACCGCCGAAGCAAATTTAATCCCGGCAACTCTGCTCCCTCTGTTCGATATCAAAAATACTACCGCAATAAAAATCAAAAACGGAAGAAGATATGCCGGAAACCCAAATATTCCGAAACATACGTCACTGATTACTAGCCCAACGTATCCTCCAACGCCAAAAAAACTGATAAATATAAAAATACATACTGCCAGAAACAACCAGACAACTGCTTCCTTCAAAATCAGCGGATTGGCTGTTTCATGCGTTTCCAGTACCGGAGTCACCCGTTCCTTCTGTCTGACCGGAGTACTTTTTTTCTTCTGTCCGCCGGAAACAGCCGTTTTTCTGCCTGTACTTTTTCCTGTTTTGCTGCTTGTTGCAGACTTACCCTTCTTTTCTGTCTTAGCTGCCAACTGAATGCCTCCTGTCCGGGTAACTGTTTCATGGCCTCACAGCTACCTGCCTTACAATTCATTTATTCCCATCAATCCCGCAGCAGTCGCCAAATGTTCGTGCAAGCACGACTACTTGGCTCGTTGCCTGCGGTAGTCAAATACCCCGCAGCAAGCTACGGGGCATCAAATTTGCAGCGCAGCAAAGCTGCGGGGTATTTGACCCTCGCGGCATTCGCCAAATATCCGTGCAAGCACGGCTACTCGGCTCATTGCTTCGCGGGAATAAAGAGTGCCGATCTCCCGGCACTCTCGCTAACGCTTAAAGCTTTCCTCAATTTGCTTACTACACCATTGCTTATCTACCCTACAGTAAGAAATGTCCCACAATTGCTACCACTCCAACAGCAAAACAGTAATAGGAGAAATAGCTGAATTTCTTATTTCTGACTACGAGCAGCATGGTCTTAATACAAACATATCCTACCACTGCTGAAAACACCATACCAACCGCATAAATCCCAATCTGTCCTGCCTCAATCGGTTCTGCTATGACATCCTTGATCTCCAGTACGGCTGCACCGAGAATTGCCGGAATCGAAAGAATAAATGAATACTTCACTGCAAACTTACGATCCAGCCCGCACAGCAGGCATGTGGCAATCGTGGTTCCTGAACGTGACAGTCCCGGAAGCGTTGCCAGTCCCTGCGCCGTACCAATAATGATACCATCCAGATAAGAAACATTTTTCGGCATCTTCCGTCCTTCTTTGGTCAGGTCTGCAATCAAAAGAAGAACACCTGTAATCAGAAGGCAGATGCCCGGAATCAGCATCGTTGCGCTCGCCTTCTCAATTAAATCCTTGCCAAGTACACCGAGCACACCGGTCGGCACTGTCGATACAAGAATCAAAACGACAAATTTGCGGTAATTGTTACGAATGACCCTCTTATAACGAAGGGATGTTTTATGTATCCGGTTCAGAATGAACGTTCTGAGATTCGAAAAAATATCCCCGCACATACAGAAAAACTCCACAATCATTTTCCAGATATCTCTGCGGTACACAATAAACACCGCAACCAACGTACCTAAATGAAGCATAATGTCAAACAACATACTTCCATTCGTCTCAATATGGAACAGATTCTGAATGATTGCAAGATGTCCTGAACTGCTCACAGGAAGAAATTCTGTGATTCCCTGCACGACACCAAGCAGAATTGATTCTAATATTGTCATATGATTCCTCCACCAACACTGATTCTACTTTATCTTCTTTTTTACATACTGTTTTATTATAACAAAATTTTACTGTTCCTACAAGATATTTTGAGAAAGTCAGACACATACTTTTTCCAGTAACGCGTTCGGGTCCATTCTGTACCCGAACGCTTCCTGAAATCATATTGGTAATAATAATGTCACTCCGTTTTGTGCTTACTTTCCTGAATCAGCTCTCCGAGCTTCGTCAACGCATCGCTGATTCCTCCCACTTCATCGATCAGGCCTTCCTCCACTGCATCTTTTCCTACCAGAATTGTCCCAAGATCCTTGGTCAGCATTCCGGTATCCAGCATCAGCTCCTCCAGACGGCCGCGCTCTGCATTGGAATGATCTGCGATAAATCCCAGAATCCGGTCCTGCATCTGCCTGAAGTAATCATACGTCTGAGGGGCACCAATGACTGTTCCGCTCATACGTACAGGATGAATGACCATCGTTCCTGTTTTTACGATAAAGGAATAATCCGTGGATACGGCAATCGGAACTCCAATCGAATGGCTGCCCCCCAGTACCAGTGATACTGTAGGCTTACTGATGGATGCAATCATCTCCGCAATTGCAAGTCCGGCCTCCACGTCTCCGCCCACCGTATTCAGAAGAATCAGCAGTCCATCAATCTCACTGCTGTCCTCAATCGCCGCCAGCTTCGGGAGCACATGCTCGTATTTTGTTGTTTTCGAATTGCCCGGGAGACATTCGTGGCCTTCGATTTCTCCGATTACACTGAGCAGATGGATCTTCCTGTCCAGTGCTATGTCTCCGGTTTCTTTAATTGCCTCACGCTGTTCTTTTTCGGCCTCCAGATCTCTTTCTCTCTGTTTTTCATCACGTTCCTCATTTATCATTCCCATATTTATGCGCCCTTTCTGTGATCTATGAATCTTAATGGTGTATCTTCCATAGTATTCCCAAAAAAGGTCAGCGCATACAGCCCGTTTCCCAAACAGCAAAAAAAAAACTCTTCCGAAATGCCTCCATTCCGAAAGAGTCCCTATCTGTCAAGCCATCATTTACATCCTGAAATACTGTTCTTTCAATGCAGCTACCATCTCTTCGTACAGCTTGCGGCAACTCTCCAGTTCTTCATGCTCAATCATTTGTATACAAGGCTCCAGATAATCTTCCCATATTCCCCGGTAAATCTCAGGTGAATCCTCCTGCTGCCCGATATGCTTGACAATCGAAGGCGCCACATCATAATACTCACTGATCAGTGCATCTCCTTCCGGAAGTGATGCCAGATAGGTGTCTCGGTAATCTCTGAGCAGCGTAAGTTCATAGCAGTCATCCGGCTTTCCAAATGTCTCACAGACAGCCGTTGTAATATAACAGTACTTCTTGTGAAATCCCTGTTCTATGTATTCATAGTCGGCTGCCTGAAGATTGGTCTTCGGAAATTCCCGTTTCCATGCTTCCAGAATCTTGTCCACCAGCGGCCTGGAAGACTGGCCTTTGTATTCCAGAATCATTGGAAATACGTAAACAGCCATCGTCAGGTTGAGATCCATCATGACACGCTCTTTTTGATTCCGCCGCTTACAGCTCTCTATCCGCTGTACGGCTGCTTCGGCGAGCGCATTTGCCATATTGGTGAGATACTGTTCCTTGTCAATCACAATCTGATACCCCTGCTCCAGCGCATCAAAAGTCGGCAGATGCTCCTGATAGAGTCTCTGAAAAGCTTCCGCATACAGCTTTTTTTTGAAATTCTGTGCTGCATCCTCCGTGCAGTCCAGAAGCCTCGGCATCCCCTCAATGGCGGTCAGATAGTAATTCATGATTATTCCTCCAGATTCGTATATACAGCCTGCACGTCATCATCCTCGTCAAGCAGATCCAGCGTACGGTTCAACTGTCTCAGAGCAGTTTCATCAGTCAGCGCAATATAATTCTGCGGAATCATCGTAACCTCTGCAGATGCCATCGGAATTCCCTGATCTTCGAGAGCCTGACGCACAGCACTGAATTCATCCGGATCAGTCAGAATCTCATAACTGTCCTCCTCCTCGGAAAAATCTTCAGCTCCTGCGTCCAGAGCGATCATCATCAATTCATCCGCATCTGTCTCATATTCTTCTTTATCTATAATAATCTGGCCTTTCTGGTCAAACATATAGGATACACATCCCTGCGTGCCGATGCTTCCGCTTCCTTTTGTAAAAGCATTTCGTACATTGGATGCCGTTCTGTTCTTATTATCTGTCAGCGCTTCCACAATAATTGCGATACCGTTCGGTCCGTATCCCTCATACGTAACATACTCATAGTTTACCGTTGCAAGCTCGCCGGATGCTTTCTTGATCCCGCGCTCAATCGTATCATTCGGCATGTTATTTGCTTTTGCCTTCGCAATAATATCTCTCAGACGGCTGTTGTTCGCAGGATCTGCTCCGCCTTCCTTAACTGCGACTGCAATCTCACGGCCAATGATCGTAAAGATTTTTCCCTTAGCTGCATCATTCTTTTCTTTCTTGTGCTTAATATTGGCAAACTTTGAATGTCCTGACATATCCAGTTACTCCCTTTCTTCTTCCTTTTCTTCTTTTTCTTTCATTTCCTCTGATTTTGTAATCTGAACCTTCCGCACCATCTTATTTTCCACCTCCAGAATGCGGAACAGGTATCCGTACTCCTGCAGGCTGATCTGCTCTCCATCTGCCGGAATCCGATCCAGCCTGGAAATTAGAAAACCATTCAGAGTATCGTATTCTTCTTCAAAAGCAACTCCAAGTGCCTCCCCAGCCTCCGATAATGGGGTCATGCCATCCATCAGCAGGCTTCCCCCCGGTCCGGAACGAATAAACTGCACATCATTGTCATACTCATCCTGAATATTCCCGACAATTTCTTCCAGAATATCCTCCATCGTTACAAGCCCGGCTGTCTGACCGTACTCATCCACGACAAGCACCATCTGAAGCTTGGACGCCTGCATATTTTTGAACAGCACACTAATACTCCGCGTCTCTGGAATATAGCGACTCTCACGCAGAAGCCCCGGGATATCCTTGACCAGCCAGTCATCATACTGTTCCATTGTGTGGAACTTCATCGCATCCTTGAAATGGAGAATACCAAGTATATTATCGATACTCTCCTCATAGACAGGAAAACGTGAAACCGTCTCTCCCACCATAAAAGACAGGGCATCCCGAAGATTCACCGTACTGCTGATGCCGATGATATTCTTGCGGTGCGTCATAATATCCTGAGCCTCCTTGTCATCCAGCTCGAAGATATTCTGAATCATTTCCGCCTCACTGGCATCAAGAACTCCCTGTTCATGCCCCTCATTGACCATGGAAATAATTTCATCTTCTGTCACCTCGTTGTCCAATGCCGCAGGGTCTATCCCCATCAGACGGACACAGCAGTTGGACAAGACGGTCAGAACATATGTAAATGGACTGGCAAGTGTCAGAAAAATCCTGACCATTTTCTGGCACCGGATCAGCCAGCGCGCTGAATTTTTCCTTCCCAGCATAGATGGGATGGAATTATTCAGCAGATATACCAGCAAAATGAGCAGTGGAACAACCGCCCACACCGGATACTGTCTGGAAAGGGGCATGACTCCCCAGCCGATACAGACACATGTCAGCGATTCAAACAACCATATGGCATGTATCAGACGGCTGGGCGTATTTTTCAGAGATGCCATCAGGTCAGAATCCTTTCCGGCAGCTTCAAATGCCTCCTCCAGCTCTGCATCTCCCGTATTCTGGAGCGCAGCTCCAACTACCGCCAGAATAAAGTTCATGATCAACAAGATACCAAGTATGACAGCCCCCACAAGAGGGCAACTGTCGCTATCCATAAAACTACCAACATCCTTTCTTATGTCCCAGGAATGGGACTGCTGCTTTTGATTCAGTTCCTGAAAAGACAACTGTTCAGTCCCTTTTTGTTCAGTTACTGCAAAGTTACAATAGAATATAACATTTTCTTCTTCATTCGTCAAGATTCTTAACAGCAGTCATGCACGGCATAACATGCTATGTAAGCAGCTCCAGACTGACCTGCAGAGCCTTATCCACCCGATCCAGCATTTCCACATCCAGATGGCAGACCCGGTCCTTCAGTCTCCGCTTATCGATCGTCCGGAGCTGCTCCAGCAAAATCACGGAATCCTTCACGATCTGATATCTCCCTGCTTCAATTTCCACATGTGTCGGCAGCTTCGCCTTATTCATTCTGGAAGTAATCGCCGCACAGATCACGGTAGGACTGTGTCTGTTTCCTACATCATTCTGAATAATCAGAACCGGACGTATTCCCCCCTGTTCCGAACCGACTACCGGCCTTAAATCTGCATAATAAATATCTCCTCTGCGAATATTCACTTCACTCACGCTCCTATACAAAGGGTTTGATTTGACTTCTGTTCTGAGTATCTCCAGCTTTCCTTTGTATATTCATCTGAGCAAAAAATTGCTGTTAACTTTCCTTTTGATTTATATATACTCTCGGCACCCGCTTTCCGATATCGCATACAAATTCGTATGGAAATCTTCCGGAAAGCTTTCCAAGCTCATCCACTGTAATTTCTTCCTCACCGTCTTTTCCAAGAAGTGTCACCTCATCCAGCACGCTGACATGCATCCCTGTCACATCTACCATAAACTGATCCATGCAAACTCTGCCTTTGATCGGGGCCTTTTTTCCATGAATCAGAACATATCCGCAATTGCTCAGGCTCCTTGGATATCCGTCTCCGTAACCAACCGGGATTGTAGCGATCTCCATCGTTTTCTCTGCCGTAAAGGTACCACCGTAGCTGACGGAGGTTCCAGGCTCTATCCGCTTCACATAAACCACATGTGACTTGATCTCCATCGCCGGAGCAAGTGGTACAAGCTCTTTCTTAACTTCCTCTGACGGATAGATTCCATAAATACTGATGCCTGCACGTACCAGATCCATATGTGTATCCGGCAGGTCAATAATTGCCGCACTGTTTGCACAATGACAGAGCAGTCCCTCCGGTAATTTCTTTTTCAGAGTCTCACAGAAATTCAGGAACCGGCCGCTCTGAATATTGGCTGAGGTCTTATCTGTTTCATCTGCCTTTGCAAAATGCGTAAAAATCCCTTCCAGCCGAAGCTTCGGCAGCTTAGCAATCTTCCTGATCTCTTCAATACTCTCCCAGGTATCAGGAAAACCGATTCTGGACATCCCGGTATCAACTGCTGTATGGAACCATGCCTCTTTACCGCACCTCACAGCAGCAGCAGAAAATTGCTCTGCCATCTCAACGGTGAACAGAACCGGCCTCACCTCGTGCCTGATCATCCAATCGTAATCTTCTTCAAATGTATAGCCAAGGATCAGGATCGGTTTACGAATCCCGTTCTCCCTTAACGCCATTGCCTCAGAAACGGCCGCAACCGCGAAGCCCCAGATATATGCTTCCGGCTCTATCATTTTTGCAATCGGAACTGCCCCGTGTCCATAACCGTCTGTCTTAACTACGGCTATCATCCGGCTGTTCGGATTAATATTTGCTTTCATACTTTCAAAATTCTGTCTGATGTGTTCCAGATGAATATAGGCGGTCACTCTCCCGTGTGATTTCTGCGCTTCCGCATTTATTTTTCTAAGTACTGTCATAGTTCTCTGCCTCCATCTTCTGCTTTCTTCAAAACCTCTCCGATCTGTTCCGCAATATCGCCTGCCATCATTCCGTAGCATCCCTTTCTCTGGCACGCCATATCACCCGCCAGGCCATGAACATATACACCGAGAGCTGCCGCTTCGAACTTCTGCATCCCCTGTGCCAGCAATCCTGTAATCAGACCAGTCAGCACATCTCCGGAGCCTCCTGCCGCCATACCGTTATTACCGGAAGTATTCAAATAAATTCTCGTGCCATCCGTCACAACCGTACGGGCATCCTTCAGCACGCAGATCACATGAAATTTCTCAGCAAAATCAGACGCCGCCCGGCAGATATCGTCCAGTATTTCTTCCTTCTGCATTCCGGTAAGCCGCATCATCTCTCCAATATGCGGTGTCACAATCACTTTAGCCTTCGTGGCCAGAAGCTTTTCTCTGCAATTTGAAAGCTCATTCAATCCATCCGCATCTATAACCAGCGGCTTCTGCCAGTGTTCCAGTACATATTCCAGTATATGCTCGGTCATCACTCCGCGTCCCAGTCCCGGGCCGATTCCAATGACATCCGCCCAGTTCAGCGCAGATACCAGCTTTTCATCCGGAAACTTGTCCTCCTCCCAAGTAGTAAGAATCGCTTCCGGAAGGCAGCTCTGGATAATTGTGCGGTTGCATTCCTGTGTAAAGACATGTACCAGCCCACTTCCACTTCTGTATGCCGCCAGTGCAGAAAGGTATGCCGCTCCGCTCATACACCGGCTTCCTGCAATCAGCAATACCTTTCCGTACGTTCCCTTATTTGAATACGGCTTTCTCTGCGCAACTCTTGTAAGGTCATCCTCTCCATATGTAAAGGCTGTCACTGCATGACGAAGGCCATCCGCTGTGATTCCGATATCCCTCCGCACCACCCGGCCGCAGTACTCTGTCCCCGGATACAGGATATGCCCCTGTTTCCGATATGCAAATGTGACTGTCAGATCCGCTTTTACGGCAGTTCCCAGGATCTTTCCGCTGTCCGCAGAAACACCGGAAGGGATGTCCACTGCTATTCTGACTGCGTTCTGACGGTTGATCCAATCCAAAAGCTCCGCATAATGGCCCTCTACCAGTCTAGACAATCCAACCCCAAAAAGTGCATCTACTATAACAGTATATTCACGTTCCCGGTAATTACTACACGGTTTTATCCCACATTTCATACAAATATTTTTCTGACGGAAGGTCTCTTCTGTCAGAGATGATTCCTTCCCCTCAAACGCCACAGTCACACGAATTCCCTGCTCGTCGAGCAGTCTCGCAACTGCAAAGCCGTCTCCGCCATTGTTCCCCGCACCGCAGACCACCAGCACAGAGCTCAGATCCAGTCTTTCCTTCTGCATCTCTTCCACAACCGCCAATGCTGCTCTTTCCATCAAAACCATGGAAGGTATCCCGATACTGCGTATCGTATATTCATCACACTGCTTCATCTGAGCAGCCGTAACCAGAAATTCCATCGCAATCCTTTCTGCCTCTCCCGGCATTTCCTATTCCCTCAGGTTATTGTCCACCTTGCATCCAAATATACACTGCCAGCGCCATCTGATACTGCCAAAATACGGATATTTTCCGAAATTCTCCGGCAGATACAGAATCAGGCCGACAGCTTTTACACTGCCGACCTTCCGTATCCTGTTTACTACTTATCCAGATGGTTCAGATTATATGACAACTGCATCAGGCTCTCTGAAAGATGCACATTCTCAACGACTACATTCTTCGGAACGTACAAATCCGTATGCGCAAAATTCCAGATGGCTTTCACGCCATTCTCCACCAGAATCGGTGCAACCTCCTCCGCACCTGCTTTCGGAAGAGTGAGCGCTGCAATCTGAATCTGGTTCTCCCGGATAAACTGCGGCAGCTCATCCGTCATTCTGATCTCAATTCCACGGACGGTAACTCCCTTTAATCTGGGATTTACATCGAAAATTCCTTTAATCCAGAAACCCCGCTTTTCAAATTTAACATAATTTGCAAGAGCCTGACCGAGATTTCCCGCACCGATAATGACCATATTGTAGACCTTATCCAGACCGAGAATCTTTCCGATCTCATGATACAGATATTTGACATTATATCCATATCCCTGTTGTCCAAACCCACCAAAGTTATTCAAATCCTGGCGTATCTGGGACGCTGTCACGTTCATCATGTCACTGAGCTCATTCGACGAAATGCGCTCAACCTTTGCTTCCATCAAATCTCCAAGATACCGGTAATAACGTGGCAGGCGCTTGACCACCGCTTTTGAAATTTCATGTTCTTCCACGTTTTCATCCCCATTTCTGTAGTGCTTCCATTATATAAGAATGTCATTTTATTGTCAATTCTTGCAGCTGTTTTTAATCAAATACAGAACCAGAGTGAAACATTTTTCTCAAAGATCCAGCTTCAGATCGTTCTCTCTGATCCAGCCGATTGCCCGAAGCGGCATCGCAAACAACAAAGTAAGCAGGGCAGGAAGCACAAAACAAATCAGCAGAAGCCCGGCCCAGTCCCATGCTGTGACAGCAACCTTGGTCCCATTTGCCACGTCATTGATCCAGCCTGTATATACGCCGATCTGTCCGACCAAACCGCACGTTCCCATGCCTGATGCTACGGCCGCACCATTCATCTGCAGCCGGAATACACACGTAGCAATCGGACCTGTGACTGCGGAGGCCAGTGTCGGAGGAATCCAGATTCTCGGATTCCGGACAATGTTGCCCATCTGCAGCATGGAAGTACCGATTCCCTGCGCGAACAATCCACCCCATTTGTTTTCCCGGAAGCTCATAACCGCAAAGCCAATCATCTGTGCACAACAGCCTGCCACAGCCGCACCGCCAGCCAGACCTGTCAGCCCAAGAGCCGCGCAGATTGCCGCACTGCTGATTGGAAGTGTCAGCGCCACGCCTACCAGCACAGACACCATAATTCCCATGGCAAACGGCTGAAGATCGGTTGCCCACATGATCGCATGACCAACCGCACTCGCAGCGGCTCCGATGCCGGGTGCAAACGCCATGGAAAACAGAACTCCCACTGCAATTGTAACGCTCGGCGTCACGATAATATCAATCTTTGTTTCTTTGGAAACAATCTTTCCGCATTCAGATGCCACGATTGCCGCAAAGTAAACAGCCAGCGGTCCTCCGGCACCGCCCAGTTCATTCGCTGCACCGCCTACTGCAATCAGCGAAAACAATACAAGCTGTGGCGTTTTCAGCGCATATCCGATCGCCACTGCCATCGCCGCACCGGTAGCTGCTTTTGCATAACCTCCGATCTTAACCAGAACAGCAATACCTGCCTGTTCTCCCAACGTACTCAGGATGGTTCCAATCAGCAGGGACGCAAATAATCCCTGTGCCATAGCTCCCAGTGCATCAATTCCATAACGTGATGCTGAAAATACAACATCTTTTCTCTTTAGAAAACTTTTTACTTTTCCACTCATTTTCTCTTCTCCGTCATCAGGGCAATCTCTCGCCCTCTCTTATTCTCTGTTGCTCTTTTGTTTCCTGTCCATGCACAGTTCGTCTGTATCCGATTACGAATCATGACAATGCATGACTTTCCCTTATACATCCTCGATCTGCCAGTCGATCGGTTCCAGACCATTCTCGGCCAGAAACCTGTTTGTCCTCGAAAACGGCCTGCTGCCGAAGAACCCCCGGTATGCAGACAACGGACTGGGATGCGGTGCTTCCAGAATCAGATGTTTCCTGTTATTCAGCATGGATTTTTTCATTTGCGCCGGCCGCCCCCACAGAATAAACACCATAGGCCGGTCCTGTTCATTCAAAATGCGGATCGCTGCATCCGTAAACTCCTCCCAGCCAATTCCACGGTGTGAATTCGCCTGATGCGCCCGCACAGTCAAAACCGTGTTCAACAACAAGACTCCCTGCTCCGCCCATTTTGTCAGATATCCGTTATTGGGAATCCGGCAGCCGCAGTCCTCATGAAGCTCTTTATAAATATTCACCAGCGACGGCGGAATCTCCACATCCGGCTTTACGGAAAAACAAAGTCCATGTGCCTGTCCCGGCTCATGGTATGGATCCTGACCAAGAATCACAACCTTTACCTTCTGAAGCGGGGTAAAGGCAAATGCATTGAAAATATCATCTGCCGGCGGAAAAATCACCCGCGTCTGATATTCTTCATTTACTTTTTTATAGAGCTTTGCATAATACGGCTTACCAAACTCCAGCTTCAGCGGAGCGAGCCAGTCATTCGAAATCGGCGGCATATCCATTCCTCCCTCTTTTTTCTCTCGTACGGATACATCATTCTTCACATATAAATGTTTCTATATCTTTCGCTTTGCAGGTCTGTTGGCAATCCACTTTTCGCTTTTATCTCCCGGAATGCATCCCTTACAAACGCTCTCCGAGCGCCTCACAGCCTTACAGCCACTCCTTTTTCCTGCAAATACTGCTTCACCTGACGGATTTCCAATTCCTTGTAGTGGAACAGGGACGCTGCAAGTGCTGCATCTGCCTTTCCCTCTGTCAATGCATCATAAAAATGCTCCATCGTCCCGGCGCCTCCTGAGGCAATCACCGGAATCGAAACATTCTCAGCAATCGTTCTGGTCAGTTCAATATCATACCCGGCCTTCGTCCCGTCACAGTCCATACTGGTCAGCAGAATCTCTCCCGCTCCCAGGGCTTCTGCCTTCATAGCCCATTCAACAGCGTCTATTCCCATATCAATCCTTCCGCCGTTTTTGTAGATATTCCAGCCACTTCCATCCTCTCTTCTCCTTGCATCAATTGCCACTACCACACACTGACTGCCGAATTTATCGGCCGCTTGCGAGATCAGCGGCGGATTCATGATTGCAGAAGAATTGATTGAAATCTTATCTGCCCCTTCCCGCAGCAGCATCCGGAAATCGTCCACAGTCCGGATCCCGCCTCCGACTGTAAACGGAATGAACACGGTCTCCGCCACATGGCGCACCATATCCACAACTGTCTCACGCGCATCCGAGGATGCCGTAATATCCAAAAACACCAGCTCGTCCGCTCCCGCTTTGTCGTAGGCAGCAGCAATCTCTACCGGATCACCTGCATCGCGCAGGTTCACAAAATTCACTCCTTTTACCACACGTCCCGCGTGGACATCCAGACACGGGATGATCCGCTTTGTAAACATTTCATCACACTCCTGTTCTTTTGTGAATGTTCCTCTTCTCTCAGAATCAATCGTACTCTCTTTTACCGCATGACCTGTTTTGTGCCATTCTTTGTTTTGTAAGATTCACAAAATTCTTTAAAATTGCCAGCCCCGTATCGCTGCTCTTCTCTGGATGGAACTGACAGGCAAAAACATTTCCCTGCTCTACTGAAGCGTGAATATAGGTACTGTATTCCGTAGAAGCCCTGACGATTGCCTCATCCTCCGCCTTCAGATAGTAAGAATGTACAAAATAAACATATGCACCCTCTGGTATCCCTTCAAACAGCCGTCCCTGATGGTCGAAGTGCAGGGAGTTCCATCCCATATGCGGAATCTTCAGCCCCTCACAATCCGGGATCCGGAGAATTTTGCCTCTACAGATACCGAGTCCTTCTACTCCTGGAGACTCCTCACTCGATTCGAACAAAAGCTGAAGCCCAAGGCAGATACCGAGAAACGGGGTCCCTTTTTCCGTTACCTGCCGTATCACATCCACCAGACCATATCTGTGCAGATTCCCCATTGCATCCCCAAAAGAGCCAACCCCCGGTAAAATCACCGCATCTGCTTCCAGAATCGTCTTATAATCCCTTGTAATGATCGGTTTCTCTCCCAGATAAACCAGTGCCTTTTCCACGCTGCGGAGATTTCCCGCATCGTAATCAATAATCGCTATCATAATCCTTCTCCTCACTGCCTGCAAACCATTCCGTCTACTACTTCTTTCCGAAATGAATATCTATTCCAAGTGAATCAATTACCTTAATTTAACACAAAAACACATCACATACAAGACCAATCGGTTTGATTGAGGCATTAAAAAAGAACCACCTGCATTGATATAATCCAGATGGCTCTTTCCGGTTATCTTTTATAATTTGGAATATCCGTAGCTGTTCACAATCGCATCGATTTTCTGCTTCCGCGCACACAGAGGACACTTGCCGGCATCATAAGTCTGATAATCCAGTATATCATTTTCTCCGAAAATGCTGTTAATCTCCATACCTGCTACATTTTTACTCGCACTGAAAATAGCGGATACTCCTTCAATAATACCGCCGTAATACTTCACACACTCCATCGCTCTCGCAATCGTCCGTCCTGTTGTCGCAGATGCAAGCAGGAGCAGACAATGCTTTCCCTGAATCATCATCTGCATATTGTCACGGAAAATCAGCTGACCGCCTGGATTCACTTCAGGCGAAACAATATACATCGTCTGATGCTGGTTCAGAGACATAATCCCTGAATTGGTCAGCTCATCTGCCAGATATGCACCGATGACCTCACAGCCGTCCATACAGATGATCGTATCAATATAGGTACTGGTCGAATACTTTCTGGCAAGTACAGAAGCTGCAGCTGCCGCTTCGCTCTTTCTTGATTTCATGATTGTCATATCCACATAATAATTGATATGGGAATGATTCGTCGCAAAATGTCCGGGAATCACTCGGATAATTGCATTCTGGTTTACCTTTGAGTGGATCTTTGTCGCTCTGCTTTCCATAAGACTACCTCCAACATGATTATTCGCTCTGTATGTCTGCCTCAGGGACACCATTCATAACATATGTCTATCATACACAATAATCCGTTGTTTTTCAAGTTATTTTTAGTCTTTTCGCACAATTTCATATATTACGACGTGAATAAGTCTTTGAGAATCTGTCCTGCATCCTTATTTCGGTAATCATCCGGGTCAATCATCACCGCATTTCCTGTAATATCCCATCGCATCTGTGCATATTGGGTCAGATAGCTGCTGTCTTTCGAACAGTTCGGAAATTTTTTATACCATTCAGGATAATACTTTTTCATATACGCGGAAGCCAGACGTACCGCTTCGCTGTTCGTGTTCCCATTTCTCCCAGGTGTTCCTGCAAGCTGTACCCCAGGCGGGCTGGAATGCAGAATCACTACACTTCCGTCCTTACATTGTCCTGCAACAATCCAGACATGTCCGCCGGAGCTCATAATATCTCCTGCCCGGTAATTGGAAACCTGATAGCTTGCCTTGTAAGTTCCCCAGCCGCGCAATGCAAAATTCTGTGCCATATTCTGTGCCAGCATCACGTATCCCTTTTTCCCGTTTGTGGTATTCAGAATATTGTAAATGCACCATCCTACATATCCGGAACAGTCAAGACCATTGGAAATCTGGTACCGCGTATTACGGTAATTATAGCTTGAGGTCTGCTTACGGAAAAATTTTTCCCACTGCGGACTTACCCCAATCGTACAGGCTTCCTTTCCTGCCCCTGTATCTGCTTTATTCCAGCCGCCGCCCCACACATACATTGTAGAACCGACTGGCTGCAGAGCGGTTTTCAACAGCTTTTTTAAAGTAGATTTTCCTTTGGGCTGCGCAATCTCCGCTTTCACCACCCGGCTGTAATTCGTATATTTTACCTTTCCATTTTTCTTTTGTAATCCACGTACCTGATAATAATACGTCTTTCCCATACGCATACTGTTAAAAGTTACACTGCCGCTTTTGACTGTTTTCAAAAGCTTTCGGTCACCACCGGACGCATTCGTCTGATAAATCCTGTATTGTGATATATCTGCTCTTTTTGTCCAGGTTAGCGTAATATTTTTCTTCTGGATCTTTACCTTTACAACTGGTGCTTTCTTCGAAAAGGAGGCTCCCTGCACCGTCACTGTCCCAAAGCACAGCAGAAACAACAGCATGAAGCAAGCCAAAAAACATCGTTTTTTCTTCATTTCCTTCTCTCTCCTCTATCTCATTCTCGTTCATTTGTCAGCGATCATGGCGTTTTCATCCCCAAACTGACACAAATCCCCCTCGATCTGCCACTTAGTGTTCCGCGCACTTAACGTGAGCGACTGCTTATTCTGCATTCAAAAGTTCAATCGGTGACGCTTTGACCGATATTCCCCGTGCGCCCAGCTCTGCCGTAGTCTGAGGCAGCCTGCTGTGTACCCGGAACATAATGGCCTTCTGATTAAAATATGCCACCTTCTCAAACGGCCAGCGGATGACCTGCGGATACCGGAAATCCACGCCCAGCTCCAGAATACACAGCTTATGGTTCAGGGTACAGGAAAGCCAGCGATTATACTTCTGCCACTGTGGCAGATAACCCTCCTCCAGATATCCTTCTTCTGCCCTAATATGGAACTTGAGCGGTTTCCCACATTGAGGGCAACGGGCATATTTCCCGATCCCAGCAGCACCGCCTTCTGCTTTTGCGGATAATACAGCTTCCCGTACCTGAGCAGCTTCCACGATATGCTCCTCACACTGCATCTTTTCCATACTGCCGCAGGGTGCCACGACCGAATCCCGTTCAAAGCCGCCACGATAGATCAGATCATCCGTATTCAACGTCACTGCGAAATATGGCTTTCCGCCGATCATCTGCCTTAACTCCTGATACGCCCGAATCACCGGATCATCCTCCGGTATTGACGCATAATAACTGCTCATAACATACATTCTAAAGGGATCACCCGCATTACATTCCGGAAGCAACGGCACAAATTCCTCACCGATCCCCAGTAATACCATCTCTGCATTCTGGACTGCTTCCATTAATTTATTCTTCTGCGATATCAATTCCATCCTATACTCCTTCTTTCTGCTTTTCTGGAAAGGTTTTCATCATTATTTTATTTTACATGATATATGCAGGCTATACAAGCAAAGATTTTTTCACTTCAATTTACCCATTTGAGCAGTTACTATCCCCGGCCCCGCGATCTGCGAGCAATATCTTTTAACATACGAAAAAAAACGATACAGTATAAACTGTACCGTCCAAATCTACATACCTTCAAAACCACATACAGATCTTCCATCCAATTTTTTACCCTTCCGATATGGATAAGCTTGCGACCGATTAGTAGCAGTCAGCTCCGT
>JAUNGL010000038.1 GCA_030524665.1 Lachnospiraceae bacterium
ATATTCTTAGCAAGCTGCTGTGTGATGGTACTTCCGCCTTCCACAAATGACATCGCCCTTATATCTGTCCATACCGCGCGGATAATCGCAATCAAATCAATTCCACCATGATCTTTAAACCTGTGATCCTCCACGGATATCGTGGCATCTATGTAAAACTGCGGCAACTCTGAATATGCCATAAAGTTTTCTGCACTACGAACTTCCTTAACTCTTTCATCAAGCGTTTTTTCGGTTATTGCGCTCTGGTACATATGATACCCCTTAACGCCAAAGAAACCACCAACCAGCAAAAGAATTATCAAAATTATGGCTGACAATCGAAATATCAGTTTTCGTATAGACCGAAATATATGTTGCATGTATAGGCAACCTCCCTCTGATAATGAATAAAATATTATGTATACGGCAATATCAGTAGTTATCGTCATTCAACTTTAAGTGACGGACTTCCAGTGAAATCATCGCCTTTGAGAACGATAATGCGGCCAGATGGCAGTAATAGGGGGCATTCATCTATTAGATGAAGCCAGCAGGTACGGAAAACCATATCCGCTGGCTTCATTTTGGGAACAAATTGAACCTTCCACAGAGCGGACCATACACAATACTGATAAATAATTAAGCCAACTCATCCCAAAGCGCATCAATGATATTTTCCTTCTTAATCTGACTTGTTGCATACAGCATGGTAATAAATACAATCAAAAACACGCCGAGGATACTGGCGCCTATGCTTCCCCACGGAAAAATAAAGGTGAGTTCAAAACCGCCGCCAAGTACCATGACCCTATAAATCAGACAGGACACAAACACCGAAAGCGGCAGTCCCCATAGCATGGTCCGCACCCCATAAAGGATGCATTCAAAACACATCATCCGGTTGAAATCCCGATCAGACATTCCCACCGAACGGAGCATAGCCAGCTCCCGTTTTCGCAGCTTGATATTTGTGGAAATCGTGTTAAAGACGTTTGCAATCGAGATCAGTGTAATCATCACGATAAACACAGCCGCAAAAGCATTGATGATAAAACTGAGATTACGGTTCTGCTCCAAGATCTCATATACATTGTAAAGCGTGTAGTCAGCGGTAATACCATTTGCATCAATGATTGTCTGCATCTGTGATGTAGATCTCCCCGGATTATCGGATTCAAAGGTCATACCCAGCTTGACTGCAGCCGCCGTGCCAAGTGCATCAAACTGTGCCTTCGCCTCATAAGGGGCAATCAGCATCAGTGAGTAACCGCGGAAGGCTCCATCATCCGCTTCTCTTGGAAGAAGATCCGGATAATCCTTTACATAAGCTGCACGAATGTTCTTCACTGCGTCGCCATTCCCATTGCACAGTGAAAACTCCATCGGCTCATCCTGCATATATAAATAGCCTTCCCCATACGCTGCCATAATCATGTTATGAGCCAGTCCGGTATATTCCTCCGCAGACAGGTTCAGACTTTTAAGCAGGCTCTGGTACGTATCATCATCCACAAACACAGCATCCAGCAATGCATCTGCCGTCTGGCTTTTTTCGTCATATTTGATAAACTCCCCGAACGTATCCAGAAAATGGTCAGAGAGTTCTCCTGCATTGATCTTGCAGGGATATGTCACATCAGCCTGATATGCGCTTGCCGTCACACCGGATACCTCTTTTAATTGATCATAAAGCTGAAGAAGCTGGGCTTCCTCCATGTCCGGGCTTGAAAAAACGATATCGTACTGTTCCACAACCTGGTTTGAGTCCTCTGCGACCTGGTTCAGGTAGATTCCAAAAGAGCTTGCCGAAACAAATAATACAACACTGAAAGTAAGCGACAGGACGATACTGCGGTAAGGCCGTTTGTTGCGCTTGAAATTTTTCAGTGCCAACCTTTCCTCCAGCCTCAAAAAACGCCGCATAAACCGCGGGATTTTCAGTTTCTTAGCCTCTACCCTGACCTCATTTGTCTGGCGGATGCATTCCATCACCGGCGTATCAGAAGCCTTTTTCGCCGGGATATATGCTGAAATTAAAATTGTAACAATACTGACAACAACAGCAACGATAATAGCAGGCAATGAAATCACTAAATCCAGCGGCACGTTATCATACATGACGTTTGTAAAATTTTTTTCCACAAGGGATAGTACGAGCCTGGTGCCCGGCAGCCCCACTAAAATACCGATGGGAATGCCAACCGCACCAATGCACAGCCCCTCAAACAGAACCGAGCCCCGCAGCTGCCTTGCCGTTGCACCCACTGACATCAGAATTCCAAACTGGTGTGTGCGTTCGTTCAGGGAGATATGAAAGGCATTATAAATCAGGAATACTGAGCCCGCAACGACCAGCAGAATCAGAATCGCGCTGATCGAATAGAGCAGTACAGTCAGCATTTTCTCACCGGAAAGCCCCATAAAGCGCAGTACATCGTCATTCAAAACATAATCGACATCCTTCCCCAGATCTTTTATATAAGAACGAAGCTGATACGGATTTTTTAATGTAATAAAGACGGAACGGCTGTCCGCAGCCGCGGAATCTGCTGTTGTAATCAGAGTGTAGCCAGGCGCACTATATTCTTCAATGGCCGGACGCTGACAGATGCCGACAACCGTATAGGACTTCTCTGTTACCGGCACAAGTGTTTCCTCTCCGGCGGAAGAATAAGCATCGTGTTGGCTGAGCTTCTGATTCCCGCTGATACGGTCTCCAACCTGGAGCGTAATCGTATCTCCCACCGCGATTTTTACTCCGCCGTTTGACGCAAGATGAGCCGGTATCAAAACTTCACTGCTGTTTTCCGGCATCCTTCCGGAAAGCAGTTTAATAGGCAGTGCATCAAAAGCCTTCTGATCCCACCCCGAGAGAAAAAGATACGGTTTGTAATCGTTCTTGCTGTCTTCCAGTGCAGCATAGCCAATATTTTGCAGTGTCACACTGTCTGCGACACGGCTATCCCCCGCCGCACCTGCCTCAAGGGAAAAATCCGCGGCAGGCAGCTCCACATGCCAGCTGCCGTATTTCGTTGCGGCACCATTGATCATATAGTTCTGCAGTGAAACGGCAAAGGTGACGACCCCTGTAAACAAAGCGACGGACAGCACGACTCCGATCATTGTGACAAACGTCCGGGTACGGCTTTTTTTCAACCCCTGCAGGGCAACTTTATGAAAAATATTCATTACCGTACCACCTGCCTCTCATCCCGTACCACTTTTCCGTCTGCAATTGTAATAATCCTTTCTGCCTGCAGTGCAATATTTTCGTCATGAGTGACAAGAAGCAACGTCTGTCCATATTTTTTATTACTTTCTTTCAGCAGTTTGATGATTTCATGTCCATTGCGGCTGTCAAGACTGCCAGTCGGCTCATCTGCCAGCATGACTGCAGGAGCATTCATCAAAGCACGTCCAATAGCAACACGCTGCTGCTGGCCGCCGGAAAGCTGGTTCGGTAAATGTGTCCTTCTCTCCTGCAGTCCCAGCAGATCCAGCAGATCATTCAGCCGTTCCTTATTCACCTTCCGTTTATCCATCAAAATAGGCAATGTAATATTTTCCACCACATTCAGAGTAGGAATCAGGTTATGGAACTGGTAGATCAGCCCCACCTGCCTCCTGCGGAAAATAGCAAGTTTTTCATTGTTACCGGCATAGACATCCTGCCCATTCAAATAAATCTTTCCGCTTGTCGGCACATCCACGCCTGCAATGGCATGAAGCAGGGTGGACTTGCCGGAACCGGAAGAACCGATGATCGCAGTAAACTCCCCCTTGTCGACAGTCAGCGAAACATGATCTAAAGCAGTCACCTGATTTTCACCCTTGCCATAGACCTTGCATAAATTTTCAACTTTTAAAAACTCCATTCTATGAGCCTCCTTTTTAGTGTTCCGGGCCATCTCGAAAATCCTGCAGATTTTCGAGGTGTTTGGCTTTCGCCCGCCTCTGAGCTTACCCATATGATAGAACTTCTAACTTACATTTCCGTGACTTTTCCGTGAGAGATCCGTCACTTTGGGAACCGGATACAGAAAACCGCACCGCCCTGCGGGTGATTTTTTGCAGCGACCGTCCCCTCATGCCGGCTGATGATCATTCTGCTGAGCGCCAGGCCAATACCGTACCCGCAGGCTTCATCATTTTTCCCCCGATAAAACCGTTCAAACAGATGGGGCAGATCCTCTTCTTCAAAACCGGTTCCACTGTCATGGATGGTAATCTCACCAAAGAGCAAGGTATCTTCACAGATGATCTCAATCCTGCCATTATCACCTACACTCTGTATACAATTTTTAAGGATATTCCGGATAGCTTCTGAAAGCCATCCTAAATCTCCCTGAATGATCATCCCGTCCGGCACGTCTGTTTTTAAAACAATATTGTGTAACTCCATTGAAATCAGAAGCGGACGGACAGCTATATTGATCAAAGTGGACATTTCTACCTGTGCACTTTGGAAAACCACGATGCCCGCATCCAGACGGGATAATTTCAACAAAGAATTAATCAGCCATTCCATTTGTGCAAACAATTCTTCTGTTTCCCGCAGCAACGCTTTTCTTTCATCCTCATCAGGATTCTTCTCTAACAATGTCAAAATCAGGTTTGCTGACGTAAGAGGTGTCCGAAGCTGGTGGGCAATATCCGCAAGGGAATCCGAAAGATGTTCTTTTTCCTTTTTCAGTGCATCATTTTGCTCTCTGATGCGCAGTGTCATCTTCGTGATCTCGCTTTGCAGAATAGAAAGCTCTCCTTCTTCCGCTTCACTGATATACAGATGATCGGCATTATGGAGCACAAGATCAACCTGCTCGGAAATATCTGCAATTCTTCGATACCTCGCTTTCGTAAATACAAAAAACACCATCCCAAAAGCGGCGGCGGAAATGAGGGCAAGAACCCCGGCTGCCGCGCCTATCACAAACCCCAGAATGACTGTGAAAGCGGTTATCGATAAAAATGAAAACCCAAACTGCCGAAGCTCTTTATTTCGAATCATAGCTGCCTCCCAGCCGGTACCCTGTTCCGCGAACAGTCAGAACAATCTGTGGGGCGGCAGGATCATCCTCGATTTTTTCCCGCAGGCGTTTGATGTATACGGTCAATGTATTGTCGGTTACAAACTCTCCGGAAGCATCCCACAATTCGTTCAGCAGCCTGTCCCGTGTAATAATGTTTTTGGGATTATTAATAAATACCAGTAACAGACGGTACTCTAATGCAGAGAGCGCTATCTCTTTCCCATCCTTTTTCACAATACCGCTGGCCGTATCCACATATAGCCCGCAGATTTCAAAAGCAGCGGAAAAGGATCCCGATCTTCTCAACGCAGTTTTCACCCGTGCAATCAATTCCCTCGGGCGGAATGGCTTAATGATATAATCGTCTGCTCCCATATTAAGCCCCGTAACAACACTTGATTCGTCACCGGAAGCCGTCAGAAAGATAACGGGAATATTCAGTATTTGTTTAATCTCCGTACAAACAGTAAAGCCATTTCCGTCAGGCAGTGAAATATCCACCAGTGCCAGATCATATTTATTTGCGCCAAGCATGGAAACAGCCTCCTTCTGAGTGGACGCGTGGGTGACAGTAAATCCCTCTGCCTGAAGCAGGCGCACAAGATTTTTGGCAATCTTCTGATCATCTTCCACTAAAAATATCCGTTTCATTGATTCTCACCATCCTTTATTTTATTCCTATATAAAAAGCCTTCTATTGAAAATGCACCCTGGTGGGGCAGATTTCCGCAATCGTATCTACACGCATATTCGGTCCCAAAAGACCGACACCCAAAGTCACGATCCTATGGGCACTTAACTGAACCGTATCAACTAATTCAGGCAACTTTTTCCTGGTAATAGAATCTTTAAACACATTCAGACTCTGCTTCGCTTCTTTGGCATATTGATCTATCATCATCAAAATATATCAGAAGCCATCAGAAGCTTGCTTATATCAGAGTTTTGACCCTTATATAATAGAACCATATGCTTACATTTCGGTGACATTTATGTGAGAGATTCGTCACTTTAGAAAATAAATACTGTTGGCTGCTGCTTGATTTCTTCTATATTAACTCTAATAGAAGATCTGTCCAAGTTATATTTCTCTTAAAAAATAAAGACAGAGACTCAGCTTCTTCAAAACGCTGCGCATCCATCAGAAAACTGCAGGCAAATACTCCCATCACAGCAACTATACTGTTCTTCATCGCCTCATCAGAAGGAGTGGCAAACCATTCGTCTGGCGTTACTGTTCGCGGACAGCGGGGCCGTGAATAGTAATACTTGGAAAACAGCTTCTGATCTTCAATTGCCAGAATCAGGCAAATGAAGTAAAATGAAATGGATAAACAAAAGCACCTCAGAAAAAACGCAATCAAGGAAGGATCACAGTATGGTAAAAATCGATTTAATCACCGGCTTTTTAGGTTCCGGCAAGACAACATTCATCAAAAAATACGCCGGATATCTGGTGGATCAGGGCTTCAATATCGGTATTCTGGAAAATGATTTCGGAGCAGTCAATGTAGATATGATGTTATTACAGGATCTGACAGGCGATCACTGCGAACTGGAGATGATTTCAGGCGGGTGTGACAGAGAGACACACAGACGACGATTCCGGACAAAACTGATCTCCATGGGAATGTGCGGATATGACAGGGTTCTGGTGGAGCCATCCGGTATTTATGATGTAGATGAATTTTTCGATGTGCTGCAGGACGAACCACTTGACCAATGGTACGAAATTGGAAATGTCATTGTGATTGTAGATGCAAAGCTGGAAAATGAGATGTCAGAGACTGCTGATTATCTGCTGGCATCAGAGGCGGCAAACGCCGGACGCATCATTTTAAGCCGGGCAGAGGAGGCTACAAAGGAAGAAATAGAAAATACCATCCGGCATCTGAACCGTGCACTGGAGCAGGTACACTGCGGACGTGTACTGGATCAGGAGATCATGCGCCGCAACGGCGAAGAACTTACAGAACAGGATTTCGATGAAATCCTGAATTGCGGATACGTAATTGAAAGTTACCAGAAGATGGATATGGAAAATCATGAAGTGTTTGATTCCCTGTATTTTATGAATGTAAAAATGGCGGAAGCAAAACTTCGCAAAGTAATTGAAAAAGTGATGAGCGATAGTGCCTGCGGAGATATTTTCCGTATCAAGGGATTCCTGAAAACTGCAGATGATCATTGGTATCAATTAAACGCTACACACCATGAAATCACAATAAAGCCGATAGAAGCAGGTCAGAAAGTACTGATTGTAATAGGAACCCATCTGTCTGAAGACAGGATCAGGGAATATTTTGAATCATAGTAATACAAAAGCATCAGCAGACAAAAATTCTTTGTCTGCTGACATCGCTTATCCTGCTTTCCAGCTTTTGTGATATCTCTGAAAGAACTCTCTGTTCCGATTTCCTGTTCACGGGTGTTTCCCTGTTTCATAGCACCATCTGGCAATCTCCGCAATCAATTCCAGCGGAAGAGGCCTGCTGTATGGAAATTGTACGGTGCCTTTACTGGTTTTATAATCTTTAAGCTGTTCACGGAATTCTTCGACAGCCTCCGGTCCCGGATATAGTCCAAGATGATTTCTAGCTCCGGCAAATTGTATCACATTATGACGATTCCAGAAAGTCGGCATACTCCATGAAATCCGCTCTTCTGATTCCGGCAGAGCTGCACGGATTATATTCCGCACCTCGTTCAGATATTGCTGTGCCGTTTCCGGCTGTGCAGCGATATATTCGTCGATTGTTTCCGGGGCCTTACCGCAATAATGGCCTTGATTTTGTTTTTTAAAAGTCCGTCCGCATTTCGGGCATGTCCACATCTTGGCACATCCTTTCCCTTCTGTCCTATTCACGCTCTCTGATAGTCACCAGAACCCTGTCTCCCATATTCTTTGCTGTATCTGTGAAATTCATCCCTGATACCTGTCAAGCTCCGGTATCATATCAGTTAATTTTTTCCGGTTGATCCGAAACCTCCGCGGTCTTTTCCCTCAAGTTGTCCGCATTCCTCGAAAAGAAGCTGCGGCTGGTGCTCCATAATCCGGAACTGGCAAATCCGGTCATTCTCATAGATCTCTGTGTCCCTGACTGCATAGACAGGCATCCTCCACCAGTCATTTGCCCCGCAGTACGTTTCATCGATTACACCCATATGATTCGTCTGGATAATACCGAAATTTTTGAAGGTTGAGCTGCGCGGTACGATATGAGCTTCATAGCCCTCCGGAAGCTTCATCGCAACTCCAAGATGAATGAGACGAAATTCTCCCTTTTTCAATACGACATGCTCGGCAGAACGCAGATCAATCCAGTCCGATTTACCGCCAATATATTCCAGACGCTTTACCTGATCATTCAAATATTGTATCTGTATCTTTTCCATTTTTCAAATCCTTTACCAGTCTTGTATCCTCTGCACGAAATTGCTCAGATATCATGCCTGATTTGTTTATTTACAATGAAGCACAACACTTCCGATTTCCAGTGACTTCTGCACATCAATCACACGCTGGTTGGCACTGCCGCGCCAATATAGCTTGGTGTCCCGAAGCTGCTTCACATATTCGCCGTCTACTACGACATCCAGATAACGGACAATCTCGTGATCCTTCATCCCTTCCCACAGTCCTCCGGTATACAGCCAGATTGTCTTATTCGGAAATTTCTGCCGAATCTCTTTTGCCAGACCCAGTATTTCCCGCTCATTGGCCGGATGCATCGGGTCCCCGCCGCTGAATGTGATACCGGATACATATGATTTTCCAAGCTCCTCGAACAGCTCCTGCTTCGCTTTCTCATCGAAAAGGACTCCATTGTCCGGATTCCATGTGACTGGATTCTGGCAATCCTCACAGTAATGGGAACATCCTGCAACCCAGAGTACCACGCGCAGCCCGTCTCCGTTGAGCATATCATCCTTTGTTATATTATGAAACCTCATATTTGCCTCCCAAATACCATATCGTGTAGCTTCTTTCCAAATACTCACTATATTCTGTGAACACGTGAGTACTATACTATCACTAATACGGGCAGCAGTCAAGCTCTTTCCACAGCTTTCGAGCGGTGCTTATAGCTCAGAACGGACGTCATACAAGCCTCGGATCCGCCCGTTTCACATCCTCACCTGGCTTCCGTGAAGGTTACGGAAACCGGTAGGCGCACAGTTTTTCCACTTCTTGAAGGTACGGTTGAAAGCAGATACACTGGAAAAACCGCAGCGGGCAGAAATGTCCTTCACCGACAATTCCGGCATCATAAGAAGTCTTTCCGCCTCCTGAATCCTTCGAAGTGTCAGATAATCGTAGAAGGTCTTACCGGTATACTGCTTGAACACCCTTGTAAAATAAAACTTTGAAAAACCAGCCAGCTCCGCTACCTCTTCCAATGACAATGATTCCGCAAAATGATGTTCAATATGATCAAAGATTTTGGCAAGCTTTTTCCCCAGAATATCTCCCGGAGCTGGTCCGGCATCCGGTGCCGGCAGGTTTCCCTGCAACGCAAAATCACCATAGCAGGCAAAAAATTCCATCATGCAGGCGCTGAGGTGAACATTCTTGACCGGACTGTTCCCCCAGTAGAGTTCCGCCATCCTCATAATAAGCCGGATTTCCGTTTCATAAATCGACGGGCACTCTTTTTGGCTGATAAAAACCGGGTTCGTTAACAGCGAACGGATCAGGGAAAATCCTTTGATCTGATTCAGAATCTCCAGTTCAATCTGGAAAAAAAGACGTGAACCATCCGCTGCATACCCAAGGGCATGTAAATCTCCGGGAGGTATGATGAAAATATCCCCCGGTTCCAACCGCCAGATTTTATTCTGTACCGTTACGCTGTAACTGCCTTCCAGTGGAATTACCAGCTCAATTCCTTCATGCCAGTGCGGCGGGATTGCATCGCCCTGATAGTTATACCAAAAACGCATAGAAGTTCCCTTCAGATACTTGGCTATCTCATGGCCATCCCTGCAGCTCCGTTCAAACGCAGACAATTCATTCGGCTGAAACCGATACAACTTCTTTTGCTGTTCCGTCAGAGAATAAAGAAAACTTGGATTCATTCGCACCTCCAATTATCAGCATCACAGCCTTTGACGTATTTTCTCAATCCGTCAGAAGTTCTGTGATATTTCTTCCTTTGTCATATTTTTTCTGCATCATCTGACATATGCTGGTCTCCGATGTCAAATGATCAGCATGGCATCTCCAAATGAAAAGAAGCGATACTGTTCCTTTACTGCTTCTTCATAGGCCGCCATCACATGCTCTTTTCCCGCCAGCGCAGATACGAGCATCAGAAGCGTGGATTCCGGCAGATGAAAATTCGTAATCAGTCCATCCAGAATCCTGAACTGGTAGCCCGGATAAATAAAAATCTCCGTCCATCCGCTGCAAGGCTGCAGGTATCCATTCTCATCTACGGCAGATTCGATCGTCCGGCAGCTCGTGGTACCCACGCAGATCACACGTCCGCCCTGCTGCTTTGTCTCATTGATGATTCTGGCTGCCTGCTCATCAATCATATAAAATTCCGAATGCATATGGTGCTGCGTCACATCTTCTACCTTGACCGGGCGGAACGTTCCAAGTCCCACGTGGAGCGTTACCTCCGCAATACGGACTCCGTGTGCCCGCACTTCATCCAGAAGCTCCGGTGTAAAATGCAGCCCGGCCGTCGGTGCTGCCGCAGAACCATCATGCTTTGCATAAACTGTCTGATAACGGTTCCGGTCCTTCAGCTCATGTGTAATATACGGCGGAAGCGGCATCTGCCCCAGACGGTCCAGAATCTCCTCAAATACTCCTTCATACGTAAACTGTATCAGGCGGTTCCCCTCTTCCACAATGTCCACGACCTCTCCGGTCAGGACGCCGTCACCAAACAGAATGTTTGTCCCTGGTTTTGCCTTTTTTCCAGGTTTTACCAGCGTTTCCCAGATATTGTTTTCCCGGCGCTTCAGGAGCAGCACTTCAATCATCGCACCTGTTCCCTCACGCGTTCCGTAAAGCCGCGCCGGTATTACTTTTGTATTATTCAGAACCAGGCAGTCACCTTCCCGCAAATACCCCAGAATGTCCCGGAAATGATGGTGGCTGATGCTGCCGTCCTCTTTGCCGAGTACCAGCAGACGCGAAGAAGAACGGTCTTCCAGCGGATCCTGCGCAATCAGCTCCTGCGGCAAATCAAAATAAAAATCTGAAGTCTTCATTCGTTCCTCCTGTTTCATCTGTAATAAAGCGCTTCGTATTCTACGCGCAATACCTTGTTCCATAGCTTTACCTGCACGCAGGCAGACAAAGCCTTACAATAGACATATGGTCAATCATAGTTACGATTCACGGCCGTACGGTCTGCGAACAGTGACTAATAATATATCACATCCTGCTTCTTTAGTACCCATTCTCCATTTTCCAGATCCACAATGGACACAGCACAATTTTTTGGTACACCCGTTCCCCAGAATTCAGAACGGCTGCACTTCGTAATGTTCGCAAGAAGTGCTCGCAAAGCCGCACCGTGTGTGGATATCAGGATGGTCTTTTCTGTCAGTTCCTTCCGGCCTTTCAGTTCTTCCAGAAAGTTTCCGGTTCTCCGGTACAGACTGTCAATGCTCTCGCCATGCTCCGGCGGCTGATACCGTTCCGGTTCATCGAAAAAATAATGGAATTCCGGATCATCAATTTCACCGAACTCCGGCAAAATGGAATGACCTTCCAGTATTCCGAAACTGATTTCACGGATTCTTTCCTCAAGAATCAGCGGAATGATCTGCCCCTGTCCGGATCGTTCCGCTTTGTCTTCATAAGGATAGGAATCATACCGCACAATACTTGTACTGTCTCTTCCGCCAAGAACAAGCTCCGCTGTCTCCACAGCACGCCCAAGCGGGCTGGTAAAGGCAAGTGCAAACGGAATCTCCTGTAAAGCACGGGCAGTCACTCTCGCAAGTGCCCGCCCGTTCTCATTCAATGCGATATCCGTCTGTCCCTGAAGGCGTCGGACCGTATTCCACTCGGTCTCGCCGTGTCTGATAATATATAATCTCATAGATCAGAATCCTTCCCGACAACGTCATCCTGGATTACAGAAGCTCAGGAACGAATCTCGATTCCCATGGACTGCAATCCATTCCAGATTTTCTTCATTGCTGCTGTAATATCTGCTTCCTCCAGTGTTCTGTCCTTTGCACGGAATACGATAGAGTAAGCAACCGACTTATATCCGCTCTTGATCTGAGCACCCTCATAGATGTCGAACAGTCTGCATTCTTCCAGATTCTTTCCGCCGCGCTGAATAATCATCGCCTCAATCTGGCCTGCCAGAATCTCCTTCGGCACTACCATACTGATATCACGTGTGACAGCCGGATAACGAACGATTCCTGCATACTTGCGGTCGAAGGTTGCAAGCTTCGTAACCTCCGGCATATCGAGAACAGCCACATAAGCCTTTTCTCCGATGCCATACTCATCTGCTACGAGCGGATGGACCTCTCCGAGATATCCAACCTTCACCTTTCCATAGAAAATCTCTGCCTGACGGCCCGGATGCAGATACGGCTTCTTATCCGTCGGGTCATACGTTTTCCGTCCGCTGATTCCCAGCTTGTCAAGGAATTCCTCGACAACGCCCTTCATTGTGAAGAAGTCGCCTTCCCCATACATACCAAGTGTAAACTGCATCCGCTCTTCCGGAAGCTCTGTCAGCGGAAGTGACTTAGGAAGGTAAATATTTCCAAGCTCATACAGACGTACATTTTTATTTCTGTGATTGTAATTAAATGCCAGAGAGGTCAGGATTCCGTTCATCGGAGTCGTACGCATAATGCTGAAATCCTCTCCGAGCGGGTTCGAAATCTGAACAGTCCGGCGAAGCGGTGAATCCTCCGGCAATCTCAGACGGTCAAATACCTTCGGGCTTTCGAAAGAGTACATGTATCCCTGAGAGAAACCGCAGTACTCAGCAATGTCCTCAGCCACCTCACGTACACGAAGATCAAACGGCAGCTTACCCGCCGTTGCTTCGCCGCTCGGCAGTGTCGTCGGGATATTATCATATCCGTAGAATCTTGCCACTTCCTCTGCCAGATCAGCCGTGCGGAACAGGTCATGGCGGAATGTCGGTGCAATCACCTCACGGGCCTCCTCGTCATATTCCAGATCGATTTTCCGGAAATATCCGATCATATCCTCTTCTGAAATATCGGTTCCAAGCAGTGCATTAATCTTTTCCGGCTCAAATTTGATTCTCACCGGTTCCTTTTTCTTTGAATATACGTCTACCATGCCGCCGACTACTTCACCTGCGCCCATCTCCTCGATCAGCTGGCAGGCGCGGTCGATGGCCGCCTGTGCATTGTTCGGGTCAAGCCCCTTCTCGAACTTGGCAGAAGCCTCCGTGCGAAGACCGATTCTCTTGGAAGACAGACGGATATTCGTACCGTCGAAGCAGGCTGCCTCGAACATCATCGTCCTGACATCATCTGTGATCATGGAATTCTCACCACCCATGATACCTGCAATGCCGACTGACTTCTCACCATCACAGATCATCAGGACATTCTCATCCATGGTACGCTCCTGACCATCCAGAGTCGTGAACTTTTCTCCATGCTCCGCGCGGCGCACAATAATCTCATGACCTGCAATCATATCATAATCATACGCATGCATCGGCTGTCCGTACTCTTCCATCACGTAGTTCGTGATATCGACGATGTTGTTGATCGGACGAATACCTGCCGCGGCCAGCCTGCGCTGCATCCACTTCGGTGAAGGAGCGATTTTGATGTTCTTTACAATTCTCGCTGTGTAACGCGGGCAGAGATCAGGATCCTTGACCGTAACCTTTACGTAGTCATTTGCATCTTCCTCATTCCCCGTCACAGTTACTACCGGCGGATGGAATTCCTTGCGGAAGGTTGCCGCCGCCTCACGCGCGATACCGATCACACTGAAGCAGTCCACACGGTTGGAAGTGATCTCGAATTCGAAGGTCACATCCTTCAGTCCCAGAGCCTCCACGGCATCAGAGCCTACCTCTGCGTCCTCCGGGAAGATATAGATTCCGTATTCCGGTGCTTCCGGATACATTTCTCTCGTAGAGCCAAGCTCCTCGATCGAGCACATCATACCATTGGACTCGATTCCTCTGAGCTTTCCTTTTTTAATCACAATGCCGCCCTCGGTCATCTTGCCGTCATGATTACCGGCCACACGGCCTCCGTCCAGAACCACCGGGATCTTGTCTCCAACCTTGACATTCGGAGCACCTGTGACAATCTGTGTGCTCTGTCCATTTCCAATATTCACCTGGCATACAATCAGCTTGTCCGCATCCGGGTGGCGTTCAATCTGGTCGATCTGACCGATGACAATCTTATCCAGGTCACGGTCTGCTGCCACGTAGCCTTCTACCTTCGTTCCGGTGAGGGTCATGGCATCTGTAAATTCCTGTGCCGTCACATCCAGTTCCGGTACGTATGCTTTCATCCATGATAATGTCGTATTCATTCTCTTTCCCTCCTTAGAACTGTTTCAGGAACCGCGCATCATTCTCATACAGCAGTCTCATATCATCAATCTCATATTTCAGCAGTGCGATACGTTCCAGGCCAACACCGAACGCGAAACCAGTGTATACCTCCGGGTCAATGCCGCACATCTCAAGCACGTGCGGATGTACCATACCGCAGCCCAAAATCTCAATCCAGCCGCTTCCCTTGCAAAACCGGCATCCGCTTCCGCCGCACTTGAAACAGGAAACATCTACCTCGGCACTCGGCTCTGTGAACGGGAAATGATGCGGACGGAACTTGGTCTTTGTGTTCTCACCGAACAGCTCCTTCGCAAACTGCTCCAGCGTACCCTTCAGGTCTGCAAATGTAATGTTTTTGTCCACGACAAGACCTTCAATCTGATGGAAGGATGGGGAGTGCGTCGCATCCACCTCATCTGAACGGAATACACGGCCCGGCGCGATCATACGAATTGGAAGCTTGCCCTGCTCCATGACACGTGCCTGTACCGGGGAAGTCTGGGTACGAAGTACGATCTCTTTATTGATGTAGAAGGTATCCTGCTCATCCTTCGCCGGATGGTTCGCCGGGATATTCAGCTTCTCGAAATTGTAAAGGTCATACTCCACTTCCGGTCCCTCTACGACCTCATAGCCCATGCCGATGAAAATACGCTCCACATCTTCCCGTGCGATCGTATTCGGATGACGGTGTCCGACATTATTTTTCTTTGCCGGAAGCGTCACATCGATTACCTCAGACTTCAGCTGAAGCTCCAGCGCCTGCTGTTCCAGCTTCTTCTTTGATTCTTCAAGCACAGCTTCGATCTGTGATCTCGTCTCATTTACCAGCTGTCCAAACGCCGGACGATCCTCCGGTGCAATATTCTTCATACTCTTTAACAGTGCGGTCAGCTGCCCTTTCTTTCCAAGGAAATTCACTCTGACCTCATTCAGACGGTCCAGCACATCGGCTTCCTCAATCTGAGCCAGTGCTTCTTCTCTGATTGCCTTTAATCTGTCCTTCATACGTTTCTCCTTTCTGTCCATTCAAGAAGGTGGTGGGGCTTGCCTGTTTTCTCCCCCCGGTCGCCGGGCAAGTTCGAAAAACCTTCGGTTTTCCTCACTTTGTGGCTGTCGCCACATAAATCTGCGGAATCATGCTCTGTTCGGTACGCAAGCGTCCCGCCCAGCGCCTGCTTCCACAGATTTGCCCGGCTCGTAGCTCGAAAAAAAACGCCCCGACCCTCTCTGTGAGGGACGAAGCGTGTTATTCCGTGGTACCACCCTGATTTCTGCCTTCTGGCAGACTCTCAATATGCGTAACGTGCACATACGTCATTTCCTAATCCGGCATCCCTGACATTGCGAACAGCTTCGCAGTATGTCCGACCCTGACTGCCGTTTCAAAAACAAAGCTCCGGTGTGAATTTCACTCTGCTGCCTGAACTTAAGGATGCTTCCAGCCGATGACATCCTCTCTCTGTAAGAAAACAGCGTGCTACTGTACACCATCTGCGCCTCTTGCCTGTCTTATTTACTGATAGCTGGCAGATATCCGCCAACGCTAATCAATATTTTACCACAGGAAATGAATCTGTCAAGCGGAAAATAATTGTTCAGGACAGTTCTTCCAGAATTGAAAGCACACGTTCCCTGCTCGCCAGTGTCTGATTCAGATTATTTGACAGGCTCGAAAGTGCAACGGTCGGTCCGAAGGAACCCAACATCGCTATCGTATTGATCAGGAGGCCGTCGAAGCCAAAGACACCCTTCTAATACAGAGCAAGCATCAGAAACAGCATCCAAAACGAGATCAGTAAAATAACCAGATTCGTAACGAACGCTGAAAGCCCTCCAGACGGTTCAGCTCCCTCTGCATGGTGCTAAGATCGTTAATAAGGGTGCTCTGAACTGTAACCACTCTATTCCAACGGTTTAATATCTGACATCAAAGCTCTCCGGCGCCTCAATATAGCAGTTGATCTCCGCGCCGATAAAAAACAGATACATGCAGGCATACAGCCACAGCATGACGGAGATCAGTGTCGTAAGTCCTCCATAGATCAAAGACATATTGCTGACAACTTTCAGATAAATAGAAAAAGCATAGGAAAATACCGCCCACGCGACAGAGGTAAAAATCGCCCCAGGTATCTGCGTCCGGAATTTTCTGGGCTTATTCGGAAGAAAAACGTAGAAGCCTTCGAATAAAAGAATCAGGATCGCAAGCGAAATGGTGATCTGTAAGGTCAGCGTCACATCAGGATGTGCTGCAATCAGCGGAACGAAGGTTCTCAGAAGCTCCTGAAGCCGATACCCAAATACCATAAGACCAAGCCCCACAATCAGTGCAATCAACATGAAAACCGTATGAAACACAGCCCGGAAACGGATCACGACATAATTTCTGGTTTCTTCCAGTTGGTTTACAGAGTTCAGGCCGTCCGAAAGCCCGAGGATTCCTTTGCCTGAGGCCCAGACGGCAGCAATCGCTGTGGTAGACAGCAGTGCATAGGATTCATTATATATGCTGCCTACCAGATTGTCGATTGTCCCTGTCACCTCAAACGGTGTGATCTGCTCAATCGTTTCCAGCACCTGTGCCTGTGTCAGAGGCGTAAACTGAATCACAGACAACAACAGCATAAGAAACGGAAAAAAGCTCATAATCAGGAAAAAGGAAGCCGCTGCTGCATAGGCTCTCACTCTGTCCCTGTTCATCTTCTTTACAAACTTCCAAATCACAATGATTGTTTTCATAACGCTCCTCATACTTTTCTTCTATTTGTCATCCAGACAGGATAATCCTGCATTTTACCCAAATCATTCTGCTTTATGATCCTATTTTCCTGGTCTGCATCCGTCTATTCGCTGCTTACAGGTTTCTGCCTGCGGTTGGACGATTCCGCGTCTCCAGTGCCCGGATATCCTTGCGTGCGAGCACGAAGTCCATCTGTTCACTGAAGCTGGGCTTCATAATAAACCTGCATGCGCCGCAATGGAGCACTACCATGAATGAAAGTGTACCGAGACGCATTCGGCATCCCTGAACACATGCCGCCTAATCGGCGGCGGAACTTTCATAGTAAAATTCCAGAATCTCTCTGTACCCTGAACCTGCGGCTGCCATCGCAGCTGCACCGTACTGGCTCATACCGGTTCCATGCCCATATCCGCCGCCGGAGATCCGGAACAGGATCTTCTGTCCTGAAGACTGCTCTGCATCTGTTTCCGGAGTTCCGTTTCTCCTTTCGATGCAGAAATAAGCACTTGGAAGAAGCTGCATTCCTGACGCACTTTGACCATTTTTCAGGGTGATTGCCTCCCCTTCCACGGACAGTACTTTCCGAATCTGGTACTCACCGTCTATGTCGAGATGATCATTTCCATTCGAGCATCTGATTTTCTGTACCTGCCCCTCCGGATTCCGTTCCAGAATGTCAATCTGCTCCAATTCCTTCCACCTGCAGCCATACAGAGCCTGAAGCTGTTCCAGTATCTTCTGACTCTGCAGAATGACAGACCAGCGAATCCACGGGGAACCATATTCTGCATCCTCCGCCGGCTCGGTGTTCAGGAATTTCCCGAATGCTTCATCTGTTCCCAAATCTGTCCGTCCCTCGGTCTGACAGGAAGTGGAATAGTACAGAACTTCGTCACAATTCAATATTTCTCCTTCTGTCATCCGCACTGCCTGAGTGGAGGCTTCATTTCTTTTATAATTATTATATACTTGAAATGAAACGCTGTCATCTAAATCTGACACGGAATTTTTATTTTTTTCACGTTCCATGCAATGTACTGCATAGGTTCTGGCACAGACCGCCTGCGCACAAAGTGCCTCCTGCGGATAATCAGAGGGCATCTCGCTGCTCACCACACTGCACAGGTACTCTTCCAACGCCACCTCATTCACCAGCAAAAGCTTTCCTTCCCTCAGATACAGTTGAAAGCTTCCTGCGTAAGCCGGAGCAATCTGCCCCCTTACCAGCTCAGGCAACATCAGAGGCTGGCCACTGTCCGATTCAATGAATGCCACACACGTATCTGCTTCCGCCTTTTTCTTTGTTTCACGCTCCCAGAGATTTTTCAGATCTTCCGCTGTAATAGTCCATATCTCCCCTGCTTTTACTTTTTTTTCCTGTGTATGGCAGCGCACAGTAAAGCTGCCTTCTGATTTTACTGCAATCCGGTCATGGTACGGACTTAAATACTGATTTCCCAGAATCTGTACTCTGATCGGTTCCACAGTCTGTATCGTTTCAAACAAAACATTTGATTTTATTTGTACCTGCCCGGATTCCGTCCCATCTGTCTGTGCCGTATCATGAACTTCCCATGTTTCATTTACCGCATCAAAGCTTTCCGGATCATCCTGCTCCGTCCCGTTTTCTTCCGCTGTTTTCTTCCATTCATTTTCTTTTCTGAAAATGTCTGCATTCCTGTTTCCTGTCACTGGTTCCTGCGATTCGCTGTTGCCGTATGTAGCGTATCGGTACAGCAAATAGAAGGACGCTGCTACCATGCCCAAAAGCAAAAGAATCTGAAACAAAAATAATGCCATACGCACACCTCTCCCTTTCCTAAACCTTCTCACAGTCTGTCAGGTTCCTTTCCGGCTTGCCAAAATCTCCGGCCTGATGGCAGGCTGAGATTTGCTACTTTCATATTATATTAGGTGTGGCGCATAATCATTCCCTTTCCCGTCCTGCTATTTTCTGCTGCTGAACTGTAACGATTTGTAACCGTTCACAGGCTGCCGAAATGGAAGCCGCCTGGCCAGTAACACAGATCCCAAAACGAAATAAAAAACGGCACGAAAAACCATTTAACAGAATGGATTCTGCATGCCGCTAACACTTTCATCATCTTGTTTTCTATCTGAATGACCGTTTTCTATCTGTTCCTGCCATCTATTTGGCGCATCTCTGCATTCTGAAAGAATTCCATCAGAATGTTCTGCCCGTGAATACAGCAACCGATCTTGGCCGCATCACGAATTCACGTTCAATCCGCACCTCTTCTTCTTCCTTGTAGCAGTACCGTCCAAATCCATCTCCACTTGTATTGACGCTCAGATACCAGCTTCCATAACGGCGCAGGTCCGGAAGTGTAATCGTCACATCCTCCCAGTGGGAATTGATTGCTACATACACCAGATCGTCTTTTCCCTTCCGACGGTCATATCCGGCAAAGCTCACCGCAAAAGTCCTGGCATCCCGCGGAATATTCGTTTCCTCTGCATTGACATTATGCGTATGGATCGGATCCATTCCACAGACAGCATTTGGCAGCTTTTTGCGGATGATTGGATGCCTGTAACGGTAATCTATCATGAATTTAAAGAATTCAAACAGCTCCCGGTTCTTATTGAGCAGGCTCCAGTCAAGCCAGGATATGATATTATCCTGACAATAGGAATTGTTATTTCCAAACTGTGTATTACCAAATTCATCCCCGGCCAGAAACATCGGCGTGCCTCTGCTGCACATCAGGACGGCACAGGCATTGCGGATCATACGGTACCGCAGTTTCAGCACATCAGGATCATCCGTCTCTCCCTCTGCTCCGCAGTTCCAGCTCCGGTTATCATTCGCTCCGTCCGTATTATTCCATCCGTTATTCTCGTTGTGCTTATCATTGTAGGAATACAGATCGTACAGAGTAAAGCCATCGTGACAAGTCAGAAAATTCACACAGGAATTATATCCCGCATAATTTCCATTGTGTTCCTGATAAAAACCGCCATACAAGTCGCCGGAACCGGAAATACTCCATGCTGCATCCCAGGCTTCCCAGTTTTCTCCCTTCAGAAATCCGCGCAGGGCATCCCGGTATCTTCCGTTCCATTCGGCCCAGCGCTTGCTCGCCGGAAAGCTTCCCACCTGATACATCCCGCCTGCATCCCAGGCTTCCGCGATCAGCTTAACGTTGCTGAGGATCGGATCATATGCAAGAACCTGAAGGAGAGGCGGATTGTTCATCGGGGAACCGTCCTCATTCCTTCCGAGAATACTCGCAAGATCAAATCGGAATCCATCCACCCGGTAGCTTACAGTCCAGTACCGCAGACATTCCAGAATCATCTGGCGGACGATCGGATGATTACAGTTCAGCGTATTGCCGCATCCGCTGAAATTATAATAATTGCCGTCAGGTGTCAGCATGTAGTAAATCTTATTGTCGAATCCCTTAAAACAGAAGGTTGGGCCTTTTTCGTTTCCTTCTGCCGTATGATTAAATACGACATCCAGAATCACTTCAATCCCGTTGCTGTGCAGCTCCCGGATCAGTTCCTTCAGCTCCGTTCCCTCCTGATTGTACTCGGATGCTGCCGTATAGCTGGTATTCGGAGCAAAAAAGCTGACCGTATTATATCCCCAGTATTCCAAAAGCCTTCTTCCGTCAACTTCCCTCGAGTTCATCGTCTCATCGAACTCAAAAATCGGCATCAGCTCCACGGCATTGATCCCAAGTTCCTTCAGATAAGGAATTTTTTCTTTCAGCCCTGCGAAGGTTCCCTTATGTGTAACACCGGATGACGGATGGCGTGTAAACCCTCTGACATGCAGTTCATAGATAACCAGATCACTCATCTCACGGGAAGACTGCGGCATATCCCCCCAGTCAAACACATCCTTTACGACACGGGCGCGATATCCGCCTTCATTTTTCTCCCCCCAGATCCTCTGCCCGGCTACTGCACGCGCATAGGGATCCAGAAGTACCTGCTTCCGGTCAAACAAAAGTCCTTTTTCCGGGTCATATGGCCCATCAATCCGATAAGCATACTCAAACTCTTCGATATTCAGACCAAATACGATCATGGAATAAACATCTCCAATTCGGTAAGCCTTTGGAAATGGAAGCACCGCATACGGCTCTTCTTCCCCTCGATGAAACAGAAGGAGTTCGCATGACGTTCCATAGCGGGTATGCACTGTAAAATTAACCCCCGTCGGAAGTGCCATTGCACCGTTCACATCAAACATTCCAGGGCGCACAAAATACCCGGAAATCTCCCCCATCGGATTGACCATAATATGGCTGTCTATCGTATATTTGTGATTAAACAATTTTTTACCTCCAGATTCTTTCGCATATTTCATTCAGCCAACGCCAGTAATCCGCAGTGGCGCTGCTGTGACTGTTCAGGATTACTTCTCTGCCGGCTCCTTCCTTACACCAGCACATCCTGACTGCAATTCTCATATAACTCCAATGATACATCCGCAATCAACCGCTCGTACTCCGGTACTTCCGTCCGGCTCCCCAGAAAACATACCAGCAATGGCTCTTTCCCTTCGATAATTCCGACATCATGCGTAACGCCTGTATCTTCTCCTGTCTTGTGGGCTATAACAGGCGCAGGCTGCAGTGTATGGAGACGGAACGGAATCTTTCCATTCAAACGCTGGTGCGTCAGAATCCGATACATCTCACCAGACGCTGCCCGCGAGACCAACTCCCCGCGATAGATTTTTTCCAGAAGAATTGCCGCATCCGCGGCAGTCACATAGTTCTCAATCCCCATCGCTGCGCGTTCAGAATCGAACATTTTTCTGAGAAATACCGTTTGCTCCATCCCCAGGACATCACGGATAAAATATCTCAGATAATCACTGCCCACCAGATCAAACAACAGATTGGCAGCCGTATTATCACTGACAATCACCATCAGTTCCACCAGATCCCGGACAGATACCTCACGCTCGTCCCCAAGATACGTCAGAACTCCGCAGGACGGAACACAGTCATTCCTTCTGACCCGTATTTTATCCTCCGCATGGATGTTCCCCTCTTCTATACTCTGAAATACAGCTCCCATCAAAAACAGTTTGATCACGCTTGCGGCCAGATGCGGCTCCCCGGCACGATAAGAAAACTGTTCCTCGGTGGCCAGATTTTTATATACAAAGCTGATATTCCCCGGCAGTTCAGACAGTCTTTCCGTGAGTCTGCTCCAGTATGCCTGCGGCACTTTCAAATCATGCCCCTCATTTTTTGTATCTTCTGTACTGCTGTTTTCTCTCTCTGCATCGCAAGCCAGTCGGTTGGTTTTTTCCCAACCGTCAAAGACACTTCCGCATCCTGTGATTTTATGAGCTAGATCCTCCCGGTAATCCTCATCCGCCGGATTCAGGCTGTTGATGGTGACGCAGGGAGTCGCGGCGTATGCCGTAGAATGAATAAACCTGTCATCTCCCAGATACATCGCCACGTGTCCCGGAAAGAAAATCAGATCTCCTTTTTTCAGAGCATCCCGGGATATTTCATTCACCGGATAATCAGGAAGTATATTGGCATCCCTGTAGATCAAAACACCGTTCTCCATATAGCTCATAAACACAAGCCCAGAACAGTCCAGCCCCTGTGAGGATTTTCCGCCCCAGCGATACTGCGTGCCAAGATAAGCCTTTGCACTTCGTACCAGGCATTCACGGAAGGATTCCTCATCTTCGATCACCGTGCAGCAGAAACGCTCTCTGAAATATCCCTGCTTTTTCGTCTTTCCGCATTCCTCCTGTCCCCAACAGGCTTCCAGAAGATATTCATCATCATCCATACGCTCCTTCAGATAGACCGTATGTACATACCCCTCATGGCCTGCAGCAGTACGTATCCTGCTCCATCCCTCCGCAGCCTCCCATTCCAGAAGCTCTACGAACGCATTCTTCAGAAGGAACTCCACTGGCAATCCCTGCACCTTCGGTTCGCACAGCAAATCCGCTGCACCAATCCCAATCCTGAAAAACTGTTTCTTATCCTGACGCTCCCGCAGCTCCTCCTGACCGGACAGGCGCAGCTGGCTCATCTTCACATATCCCTGATACCCATAATGTGTTTCAATCTTCACCCATCCATGTTCCGCCGTCTCCGGAAAAACACGGACTGCCCAGCCGGAAAAAATTTCATCTTCAATTCCGCTCTCATTACAGTCTTCCCGCTCCCCGGGTTCCCGACGCAGATAACAATGTTCTGAAATCACAATTCCAAATTGTTCCATAGTCTGATTCCTTTCTGTCTCTGGAATTATTTTCACAACCCGCTCCTATACTCACACGCAAATCTCTATAAGAATATCATCCCATCCACCAAAAATCAAGGTGATTCAATTCGTGTTTTGTTGACGAACGGACGCTGTGAATCCGTCGTTTGGCTGCTCTGTA
>JAUNGL010000214.1 GCA_030524665.1 Lachnospiraceae bacterium
CAGGATTCTTCATCCGCAAGCTTTTTGATCGTATCAAACTGCGCCAGAAAGATCTTATGATTGATCGGCATATCCATGTAAGCTGATGTTGTATATCCCATGGAATATGTATCCATCACTAAAGAATACAGGAAGCTGCTGGTCGGCTTCTCATCATGTGTCTCGAACAGCTCCTCGCATAATCCGCTGTTCTTGGCTGCCAGCGTCAGCAGCTCCTTATCATAGAACTTTACTCCCAACTTTTCGGCGACCTTCTGTCCAATAGCCTTACCGCCGCTGCCGCATTGTCTTCCGATTGTAATAACAAGGTTACCCTTCATAAAATCCCTCTCCTTTCAGCAACTCTTGATGTAAACTAGATATGTTTTAATATGTTTTATTATACACCAAAATTGCAGAAAAGTATATAAACAAAGCACAAAAATGGGTTCATTTTTAAAAAATTTTGTAATTTTTTCTGTTTTGTATATGCTTAATCCTAATTTCCTTATAATTAGCCATCTAATTAATCCTGCTCTAATTTGCGAAGCAGATCCTCAAAATATTCCGGAAGCGGTGCACGGAATTCCATATATTCTCCCGTTGACGGATGCCGGATTCCCAAAACACCGGCATGCAGCGTCTGCCCCTGAAGCCCTGTAAACGGGCATTTTGACGGTCCGTATACCTGATCGCCCAACAGAGGATGCCCGATGCTTGCCATATGCACACGGATCTGATGGGTCCTGCCTGTCTCCAGCTGGCATTCCACATAGCTGAAGCGCCGATAACGGCGAAGCACCCGATAATGGGTAGCCGTTTTTCTCATTGATGCTCATCCTTTTGCGGTCCGTGGGATGGCGGCCGATGGGGGCATTTACGGTTCCTTCCTCTTCTTTTATAACGCCATGAACAATGGCATAATATTTTCTTGTAATAGAATGCACCTTCAGCTGTTCTGCAATGGCATTGTGGGAGGCATCATTTTTGCACACAATCAGAACACCTGTCGTATCCATGTCAATCCGATGCACAATGCCGGGGCGCATGACGCCGTTGATCCCGGACAAATCTTCCCTGCAGTGTGCCATCAGCCCATTGACCAGAGTACCTGTATAATGGCCGGCAGCCGGATGCACCACCATTCCTTTCGGCTTATTGATCAGAATAATATCCTTATCCTCGTAAAGAATGTCAAGCTCCAGCTCCTCCGGAACGATTTCCGGTTCCGCAGCCTCCGGTACCTCCAGAGCGATGATCTCCCCTCCGGAAACCTTATAATTGCTTTTCACCTGCTGTCCATTGACTGATACCCTGCCCTCTTTTAACAGCTTCTGAAGGTAGGACCGGGATAAATCTTCCATACAGTCGCTGAGATATTTATCAATTCGGACTGTAATTCCATCCCCAACGGTTACTTTCCGAATCAATGCTGCTCCTCCTTGCTGGTCTTACTTTCCCTGTCCGTATTTTCCAGCTTCTTCTCCGGACGTTTTTTCAGATGAAATATCTCCAGCTCCTCATCCTTATAATAAAACAGCAGCAATACAAGAAGCAGACCGGTTGCTGTCGTCACGTAGATATCTGCCACATTAAAAATCGGAAAATCAATCAGGCTGAAGTACAAAAAGTCAACCACATATCCCTGGGAAACTCTGTCAATCATATTTCCGATTGCACCGGCCGTAATCATAATGACACAGACTTTCAAAAAATGATATCGTTTGCTGCTCCAATCCGGCATACAATACATCACATAAACAGCCGCAGCCAGAACAAGAATTCCAATCAGGAAGAAGAAGCCCTGCCGCCCCTGCATCATGCCAAATGCCGCGCCCCGGTTCTCTGAATACAGGAACTCAAATACGCCGTCGATCACCACTGTGGGCGGCTGCCCCTTCAGGCGCGCCGTTACAAAGGATTTGGTATACTGGTCCAGCAGCACTAAAAGGAGTGATCCCAGCGCCCATACCGCCAGATTGGATATCTTACTCTTCATGTGCGCCTCCTGACAGCCATAATACCGCATCCGTCATTTCATCATCTGTAACAGTGCGGTCCACGTAAGCATTGCCGATCTGATGCAGCAATACAAACTTGATTTTTCCTGATTCCATCTTTTTATCATTTTTCGTGGCGGCAATAATATCCTGAGGATTTAATCCCCAGTCACCCAGCACAGACGGAAGTCCGAACTGCTCAAGCAGCTCCCTAAGCTGAATCGTCTCCTCCATGGTGATCTCGCCCCGTTTTGCAGAAAGATACGCGGCTCCGGCACATCCCAATGCCACGCACTGTCCGTGCATCAGCTGAAACTGCATCAGCTTCTCAATCGCATGGCCCAGGGTATGTCCGAAATTCAGCAAAGCCCGGTCTCCCTTTTCCGTCGGATCCTTTTCCACGACCGCCCGTTTGATTTTATCACTCTCCAGAATCATGGTCTCGCAGACTGCCAGATCCCGGGCGAGAATATGGTCTTTCTGCTCCCTGATCCACTGATAATACTCCTGGCTTTTGATCAGACCGTGCTTAATAATCTCCCCCATTCCGCAGCAGAACTGCTCCTGGGTCAGTGTCAGCAGCGTCGCGGTATTGGTGTAAACCAGTATCGGCATATGGAAAGCGCCTACCATATTCTTATAAGCATCAAAATCAACTCCCGTTTTCCCACCGATGCTGCTGTCCACCTGCGACAACAGCGTTGTTGGAATCTGGATGAAACGGATGCCCCGCAGATAGGTAGCCGCCGTATATCCGCAGAGATCACCCACAACGCCTCCGCCGAGAGCAACCAATACATCAGAACGGTCATAACGCTTTAAAATCAGGAATTCGTACAGCTTCTTCACCGTATCCAGGTTTTTGTACTCCTCGCCGGCAGGAAACGTAAATGCATCCACCTGGCCGCACTGCGGCTGCAGCTGTCCGCGCACCTGCTCAAGGTAAAGGGGAGCCACCGTACTGTCAGTTACAATACAGAGCTTCTTCCCATTTACATCCAGTGTCTTCAGTTCCTCACCCAAGTGATCAAACGAAGACTCAATCACAATATCCTAAATCGCCTTTCCATCTCTGTGGACCGTAAGTCTTTCCGACATATTTCTCATC
>JAUNGL010000215.1:0-251 GCA_030524665.1 Lachnospiraceae bacterium
TGCAAAACTCAGCAAAAGCGTTTGGCCGCTTTGCTCTTGTATATACGCCCAAAGGGGATCATATTTGCTCATTGATTTTTACACCTCCTCGAAATAAGTAAATTCCCAGCACCGCCTGAAACCCAGCCGCCGCAAAGACACTGAAACGTTCCGGGATGCCGAAATAGCTTGGTGGAACAACATTAACGCCTATCGCACCTGCCAGCATCAGCCCCAGTGCAATCACTGCCCATACTGCCAGGGAAGGGCAG
>JAUNGL010000215.1:261-3083 GCA_030524665.1 Lachnospiraceae bacterium
GCCTTTTGGCGAAATCCACCGATGATAATGACCACCAAAGAGATGAGGGACAGCACCACCACAGCGGCGGTAACGGCAAGATGCATGGTATTTTGAAAACCTGCCAGACTGCCTGCTTCGGACAGAGGGAACATGGTATAACCCAGAGCCGACACCCAGTTCATGGCCGCGAACAAATATATTCCAACCCGTAAAACACGGTTTCCGGCGTTCCGCTCCGACAGGTAGACGCATATCATCATGACGCAGAGCAGTCCGCACACATTGTAGGGAGCTGCCAGTTGGTTCCAAAGTAGATTGGATGGGGAACCCTCGGCACTCAAGTCACTGACCGCCTGGGCCATCCAGTTGTAGCCCGGATAGGCCATCGGCGCAAACAGAACAGCGGCTGTATAAGAAATCAGGCTGATGATTCCCAAAAGGCCCATGTAGTTGATTAGTGTTTTCTTCACTTTTCCTGTCCCTTCTCCGGGATCAGGGACGCAGTCGCCATGCCCAGCAGCGGCCCCATGGCGTAGCTAAGGGCCTGATCTGCCCACAGGCCGCAACTGTTTAGAACGGCACCCAGCAGCAAGCCCAGTCCTGCTCCCAATGCGATGCATGTGCCTCGCTTCTCATTCTTCTGCTTCTTCGTAATGTGGCTTGCTGCCAATACGGCCAATGCAAGCCCCATCAGCACCCAGGGCAGGGCTGCGAATACAAATTCTTTCATTTGGTAGTCTCCTTTGTCTGCATTTCCAGCTCCGCGCCATAGTGGAACACTAGGGAGGCCAAAATCAGTGCAATACCCAGAACCACGGAAACAGCGTTACTCCAATCGGGGGCATTCTTCATGTCAAAACAGCTGTAAATCACAGCGGAAATGATGACCGCCACAAGGGGCATCACAATGGTTTTGATACCCAGGCTCCTGATTTGATCCGCACCGCTGTGGGTGAAGGGTGTACCATCTGCCTGCTCGGTCTTGAAATAGCGCCAGGCAAACAGGAACAGAAGGCCGTCGGTCAGCGCGAGCACAACGTCAGACAGCAGCGCACAGATCGCCGGTTCCAGGCTGGTTGTTCCTGTAAACGCCATCACGCTCCTGCCGAAGCCAAGCATCCCATCCGATTGCCACTCGATTACGCACAGCAGTCCTAAAAGAGCAGTCCCTGCTGCAATGAAAGATACGATCATGGCAAGCATAGACAGCCTTTTGAATATCTTAAAAGTTTTTTGAATTGTAATCAGATTTTTCATGTTTTTATTTCCTTTCTTTTGTCCTTGCAACATACAAAACGGTATGTTTCCCTGTCTTGCGAATGCTCTGTACTGCAAAGCCGTGGACTTCTAACAGGCTGGAGAGTTCCTGCTTGCCATAGAAATGATGGTCGCCGTCCGGCCATATATGTCTTTCCCGTGGGATGTCAGTAAGTAACAGGTGTCCGGAACAGGAGGCTGAGTAAACAGTCGATTGCCAACACTACCTGGAACAGAATGCACAGCAGGCGTATAGTCCACAGCTTCATTGAGGTGTAGACCCGGTCCCACAGCGGCTCCACCTTATGACATTAAATAAGTTGGAAAGGACAACACAAGCGAGGGCGGAAGAAAGCGTCCAATTACTTTTTGTCTCGCCCAATATGGCTACACACAGAAAAATGATTGCTGCGATAGCCAGCCCCATACTTGCAATGAGAATTAAGGTGTTTATTTTCTTTTTGTTCATTGTAATTTTCCTTTCTTTGATTTGAGTTTGTGCAAAATAAGACGCAGCGCCATCTACCCACATTTGAGGATTATTGGCTCTGCGTCTTAGCGTCTGGCTCTTTAGCGATATATTTAGTATGACAAGCTGGAAGTTATCGTTCTAAGGTTTCCGCAAATACCTGCTTTAAAATTTCAGATGGGATATCTTGTTTCAAGTAGATTTGTAACATTCCTTTTGGAGTAATTTTATAATCTGCTAATTTTTCTTTGTGTGAAATGATTGCCTGTGCTTCAATGTTGATATGGTCTTTAAATGGTATCAGTCTCACGAAAGATTTACCGACACAATAGCTTGGCATTTTTGCCCACAATACTTCCTCAAGTTCACAAGAAACACCATCAAAAATCATCTGTCTTAAGTTGTTAAACAGATCGATAATCTCCACAGGATATTTATCTACATATTTTTTTACTTGCTCATTCACGAACATGGTCATTTGCCCCACTGTCTGCACTGCTCGATCCGCTTGCCGTTATCACCTTGCTCCTTGTCATAGGAAAATTGCGTTAACATATCGCAAGGGAAGTCCTCGCACTGTCCACAATGTTCATGCCCTTTTGCTTCGCAGCATGACTTTAAGGGGCAAGCCTCGCCCCAAAAGGGGTTCTGTATGGATACGCACCCTTTGCAATTCACCGGTTCGCGATATTCGCATTCACTGCACAATATCCCACATCTCGACTCAACCATAATGGTTCCTCCTTATAATAAATTTAGTCTCTGGCCTTCTTATCCGGTCTGTACTTATGGATTAAACCGCAGCGCCTCCACTGCTCTTTCCATCTGCGCTCTCGCCGTTTCAGTCAGTGTGGCGCAAAGCTCCTGCAAGGCGGAATAGATGGTAATTTCCCGATCATCCGTCAGAAAATCATCGTTGGGATACTGCCGCAGCAGGACAGCGATGATCTCTGGTGGAAAGCGACGGAGCATCTCCACCAGTTCCTCCTGTGTTGGCTCGGAGTCCCGAAGAATTTCCAGCAGATCACCCAGAGAGTGGATGTCTCGCAGGATGATCTTCGCTTTTTTCTCTGCACTTTCGCACCACAAAAGTTCATCCAGAACCTTCGCATAG
>JAUNGL010000216.1 GCA_030524665.1 Lachnospiraceae bacterium
GTGTTACCATCGCAGCCAGGAAGTCTGCAATCGGTCCTGCATACAGGATTCCATCGATCCCAATCAGAAGCGGCAGTCCATTCAGCAGAGGCAGTAAAAACAGGATTTGCCTCGTCAGGGACAGGAATGTCCCTTTGCCCGGTTTTCCAATAGAGGTGAAAAAAGTAGATGTGATCGGCTGCAGCCAGTTCAGACAGGTAAAAAACAGAAATACCCGGAAATAACTGATGCCAAATTCATAATAACTCTCCGACCCGGAACCGAAAAGCGAGATTACCTGTCTTGGGAATATCTGAAACACTGCAAACGAAAATACGGAAATGCAGGCCCCAGCCGCAGCAGCCAGACGGTATGCCTCTCTCACCCGGCAATACTGCTTTGCTCCGTAATTGAAGCTCTCGATCGGCTGGCTTCCCTGTGCCAGACCAATGACAACTGAGAAAAAGACCTGATTGACCTTCATGACAATCCCGGCGCACGCAAGCGGAATTGCTTCTCCATATGAGGACAAAGCCCCATAATACGCAAGCGAATTATTGAGCACAATCTGCACGATCATCATTGCAATCTGATTAATAAATGATGCAGTACCGATTTTCATGGTTTCCCGCACATAAGCCCACCGGATTTTGAAATGTTTGCCAAGCAGCGGAACTGTTTTGTACCTCCGCAGATAATTGATCACAAGAAATCCGGAAAAAATCTGTCCGATAATCGTGGCATATGCGGCACCTGCCATTCCCATATGAAAACCAAATACAAACACAGCATCCAGTATCGTATTGATTACTGCCCCGGACAGATTGCAGATCATCGTCATCCTCGGACTGCCATCCGCACGGATCAGATGTCCTCCGCCTGTCGTCAGAATCAAAAACGGAAAGCCAATGGAGGTAATTCTCACATATGTCTGTGCATACGGAAGCACATCATCCGGCGACCCAAATCCCCGCAGGAGCTGAGTCAGAAAAATCTGCGCGATCACACACAGAACCAGTCCGCTTCCAAACAGACAAACCACTGCATTTCCTACATAATATGGAGCCTTCTCTCGTTCTCCCTTTCCCAGAGTCAGATTAAAACAGGACGCCCCGCCGATTCCAAACAGCAAAGCCAGCGATACACAGGAGGTTGACAGCAGAAACGCAATGTTCGTAGCTGCATTTCCCAGTGTACCGACCGCCTGCCCGATAAATAGCTGGTCAACAATATTATAAAGTGCACTTACCAGCATCGCTATAATGCTGGGTACCGCAAATTTGACCATCAGCTTCGATACCGGGGCACTTCCCAGCGGATTTATCTTCTGTTGTTCCTTCATAAATTCCCTCTTCCCTGTCTAAAAATGAAATGTCCGAATAACCACGCTGAAATTATAAGCCAGATTTTTTTGCCATGCAAGCAGATTCTCTTTTACCTCTGAATAGAATTTGCTACTGATCATGGGGTAGCTGTCCCGCGAGGATTTATCCTACCCGCCTTTTGGGCAGGATGCCGTCCCTGGCGAAGGGTGTTCAGGTGCGTTTTTCACCTGAACCCCGAGCTTTGCGGCGCGAAATCGCATGAAATGCAATTTCTGTGCAATCGTCTGTCCGAAGGGATACCAGACGCAGTCTGGTGGATTCCTTGGGACCTGAAGCGTCGTTGCTGGTCAGACAGCTATCCAGTGAACAGTAACTTGCTGACAACTACTTAAATATCGTTTTTCATAAATTTACTCTTTTTCATCAAACAGAAATCCCGAACACTCACAGATTTCCGAAAAATTGATCTGACACTCTCCATGAAAGATCCCTACCGGAACAACACGATCCAAGCCGTAAAGACAGGGCTGGCCCTGCCGGACAAAATCGTAGGTAATGACTCTGCGCCCTTTCAAATCAATGACCCAGTATTCTTTTACTCCTGCCCCTCTGTATTTTTCCAGTTTAATACCCAAATCCTTTTTTCTCGTCGCTTCAGACAACACTTCTATAATAAAATCCGGAGCACCGAAAACACACCGCCCGTTCCCTGCCTTATTCCTGTCACAGACCACAGCAACATCCGGCCGGACCATCGTTCTGTCATCACGATCAAGTCTGACATCAAATGGTGCAATCAAAGGAAGACACTGTCCCTTGTGGGTTTTCATGTAGTTCATCAGCTCCCAGTGCAAAGCCCCTGTCATTCCCTGATGTGCAAGATCCGGCTCTGCCAAATCATAAAAAACTCCATCAATCAATTCCACCCGCCACTCCTTTGGAAGAGCATAATAATCCTCCAAAGTAAAACCATCTGTCACTTTTCTCCCATAATTTGACGGTATTTCACGAAGAAACTTCTTCTCTTTCAGATCTGTCTGTTCTGCACGTACTCTTTTTCTGTTTCCTGTATTAGAACTGTCTAATTTTTTTCTTTTTTTCGCAGCCTCCATTTCCAGCAGATATTTTTTCACATTTACCCCGCCTGCGAAACCGACAAGATCCCCATTCTTTCCAACCACCCGGTGACATGGAATCAGGATCATAAGCGGATTTTTATGATTGGCCCCTCCAACTGCGCGGCAGGCACCCGGATGCCCGACTGCCTCAGCAATCTCCGAATAGCTTCTGGTCTCTCCATAAGGAATCTGTGCGAGTGCATCCCATACCTTCCTCTGGAACTCTGTTCCTTCCAAATGAAGAGGAAGATCGAACGATGTCCTCATGCCTGCAAAATATTCCCCCAGCTCCTGTTTCGCTTTTAGAAGCAGATCCGATACAAAATCTTCTCCACCGCTTTCTTCCTCAAAATAAAATGCCGACAATGCCTCTCCATCATCCTCCAGACAAATCGTCCCAACTGGCGAATCAAAATGAATTCTATGTACTGCTTTTCTCCTCTTTTCCTGCAAAACAACACTTCCTTTCTGGCAACAAGTTGAAATAACGGCTGAACAGCCCTGAATCTTACGAAATGCAGAAGACGATTATGCAATATTTCCACACATAATTATAACATTTTATTTGTATGTGTCAAGAGAGAAAACCACCTTTCACTTGTTACAATTCATCTATCTTCGTGTTTATTAACTACAAACGGAACATTTCATAC
>JAUNGL010000039.1 GCA_030524665.1 Lachnospiraceae bacterium
CCGCCTGCTCCTCCCGCTCTGGGGCATCGTATGAAATGTTCCGTTCGTAATCAACACGAATATGACCGAACTGTTATGTCACAGAGAGATTCCTGACAGAAACAGGTTGTGATTAAAATGGACTTCAGATATAATAAAGTAAAAACGGAAACGGCTGATTTCTGTTATAGTTTAGAGTTTTGAAAAGGAGGCGCAGCATGGGGGTACTTTCCAGAATGACATGACCACCTTCTGCAGCAGGGATGATGTACTGACACTTCTGATTCATTTAGGCTATCTTGCATACGATGAGGAGAAAGAAGAGGTATTTATACCAAATGAAGAAGTGAGAAGTGAATTTACGAGAGCGATCAGAAGCAGCGGATGGGAGGGAACAGTAAAAGCTATAACAGCTTAAAGAGGACAATGAAATTTACAAAAAGAGGATGTATGGAGAGAGGAAGCAAGGTGGCGATCGTCTGCTGTTCAAACGGGCAGCCGCGATCCGGCAGTGACAGGATAGACAGACTGGAACAAACGTTATTGCAGTTGGGGGTTGTTCCTGTTTTGAGCGATTGTATGTATGCGGAGGATTCTGTCTTTGGTGCCTCCGGGGAAGAACGGGCAAGGTGTCTGATGGACTTTTACCGGGATGATGAGATCAAGATGATTTTTGATATTTCGGGAGGGGATATTGCCAATGAAATATTGCCGTATCTGGACTTTGAGCTGATTGCGAAGTCCGGGAAAAGCTTTTGGGGATACAGTGACCTGACCACGGTTTTGAATGCAGTCTATGCGAAAACAGGCAGGCCATCCGTCCTGTATCAGATCAGGAATCTGATTTACCGGGATGCGGAAAGCCAGAAGAAGTATTTTTCCAATACGGTATTATGTGGGAAGCGTGATCTGTTTTCGTTCCATTATGAGTTTGTGCAGGGGAGACATCTGGAAGGAATTGCGGTCGGCGGAAATATCCGCTGTCTGCTCAAACTGGCGGGCACGGAATACTGGCCGGATATGGGTCAGAAGGTGCTCGTACTGGAGAGTTTCCACGGGAAAGTGCCGCAGATGGTCACTTATCTGAACCAGTTAAAACAGATCGGGGTGTTTGAGGAGATCAATGGAATCCTGCTGGGCACCTTCACAGAAATGGAGGAGAGCTGTGTGCCTGATATCACGGAACTTGTGAAACGGTATGCCGGAACGAGGCTTCCGATTGTAAAGACGGACGAGATCGGGCATGGAGCGGATTCGAAGGGGATTGTGATTGGAGAGGAAATCTGCCTTGAAGAACGCGCCGCAAGAATGGGCAGTGCCTGAGATACGGATACAACAGGAAGAGAAAACGAAAATGGATGCTGGGAAGCGGAGGAAGATGGAACTGAGGACTTATGGAGGAGTTGTGGGATGAGAAAATATTTTTTGTGGTGTACTGTATTATCAGGAATCGTTATGTTGAATCCTGTGAGTCAGAATGTGACGGGATTCGTTTCTTATGCCATGAGCGATGAAAACGGGGAAATAATGGATGCAGGGATGTCGGAAATAGAGGCTGATGCAGAGATGGCTGATTCAGGTAACCCAGAAGCAGATGATGAGAACAATGGTTCAGATGGCTTAGAAGTAGATGCGGAGAAGAGAGATTCAGACGGTCCGGTAGTGGGTACAGAGAATCTGAATGAAAACGGCTCAGAAGCAGAATATCCGGATTCGGGCGATGCGGAAACGGACCGGGATACGGAGGACTACAGCCGGCAGGACGCCGATTCTGCTGTGCGGGCGTTTATTGACGCGGCGAAGCGGGCAGATATCGTTGAGCTGATGGATTTGTTTGCGGTCAGTGAATATGTGGATCATTATCAGGCTGATTCACCGGATGCGGAGTACTTTACGCAGCCTGTCCTTGAGGACCGCGAGCTGGAAGCAGCCGCTCAGATCATGGGATTTTATACGGGACTTCATATGACGCATGACATGTATGAAAATACGGATGCATTTATGGATGAATTTATGGAGTGGATGGAAAATGTCTCCCCGGAGGAATTACTGGATTCCGGGAAATATGATACGCTGGAAATTCTCAGGATCGATTTGCCGGAAAGTGACGCTCAGCTTCATAGTGATCGGATTGGAAATGAGTCTCTGGCTATGCGTGTTTATGGGGCTGAGGGCTGGGATTACCGGACGGCTTTGCTGTCTTTCCAGGATGAAATGTATTATTGCGGATTTGGATTTGTTCTGTATGACGGAGAGTATAAAATTGATATGCTGAGATGTCCGATCCTCACTCAAAGTTGGGGGATGACGACATTTCCATGTACGGAAGAAGAGTATGAGCTTACGATTGCAGATTAGGCGCTTAGAGAAAAGGAGGCTGGCAGATTTCAGAACATGTGATGCCAATATGAGTCGGCCAGAAAATGCAGAATTGCGGATATGCAATGTAAATATAAGGCTTGGAGAAGGAAATGGAGTATTATTACTATAATCAGTTAAATAAAGCACAGCAGAGTACCTATCATGCGATAAAAACAGGGCTGCAGTCACTGGCACCTTCCTTTCAGATACCGCGTCTGGATGGAAAGGAGCTGGCAGATCTTTATTTCATGATCCGTCTGGACTGCCCTGAGATTTTCTGGTCGGTGAAGTTCAGCTATCGGTATTATCGGGAGTCAGAAAATGTGGAGATGATACCGGAATATTTATTCGAGAAGAATAAGATCCGGGACCATCAGAAGGCGATGAAGGCCAGAGTGGAGAAGCTGGCGAGACCTGCCATGAAATACAGTGAGATGGAAAAAGTGCAGTATATCCATGATTTCATCTGTCAGAATGTAAGGTATGACAAGCTGAAAAAGCCATACTCCCATGAGATCATCGGACCGCTGGGACAGGGAGTCGGGGTTTGCGAGGGTATTGCCAAGGCGGTGAAGATCCTCTGCGATGCACTGGGAATCTGGTGTGTGATCGCGCTTTCCGAGGCAAATCCGGACAAGGGGATTAAATACCGTCATGCATGGAATGTGATTCGGATTGGCAGCCAGTATTATCATCTGGATGCAACGTTTGATAATACACTGGGGTGTGCGGATGGAATCCGTTACGATTATTTCTGCCTGAGTGACAGGCAGAACTTCCGTGACCACGAGCCTGTGATCTGGAGGATTCCTGTCTGCGGGGACGGGGAGCATTTCTATTACAGGGAGAAGAAGCTTTCTTTTACCAGACATGAGGATGTAAGGAAGCGGGCGGCTCAGGCGGTGAAAAAGGGAAGGATGCTGACCTTCCACTGGCGCGGCGGTTATCTGACCAGAGAGGTGCTGGCGGAGCTGCTCCGGATTCTTGAGGAAGAAGCAATAAAGAAAGAGAAACATGCAAAAGTATCATTAAACTGGCCGCAGGCAGTCCTGCAGATAGTTTTTGAGAAGGAGCTGCCGGGCGAGCAGTTTGTGATGGAAGAGGCAAATGAAGGAGAACGGATATGATTTTATTTTTGACAAGCAGCCCGACGGGATCTCTTGACGGCAGCAGGAGGGTAGATGGACTGGATGAAAAGAACTGTTTTGTAGAAAACCTCCGGAAATATTGGAAAAAGGATGCCAGATGCCTGATGATTACGGCAGCTCCGAGGGAGTATGACAGGAATGATGAAATGACTGATTTTTTCTGTGAGGCGGTGGGAAAGGCGGGACTTACTCTGCGCGCATTCGATCTGTGGGATGCCAGAACGGAGGATGTTTCCGGTGCTGTCCTGCATTCTTATGATGTGGTGTTTCTGGGAGGCGGCCATGTGCCGACACAGAATCAGTTTTTTGCACAGATTTCCCTAAGGGAAAAGATGCGTGAGTTTTCGGGAATCGTGATTGGCATCAGTGCCGGCACGATGAACAGTGCGGATACGGTGTATGCCCAGCCAGAGTTGCCGGGCGAGTCTGCCGATCCGGCGTACATCCGTTTCCTGCCGGGTCTTGGTTTGACGGAAACCATGATCCTGCCGCATTACCAGATGGTAAAGGACAATGAACTGGATGGAAAGAGGCTGTATGAGGATATCACTTATGGTGACAGTTATGGGAGGAAATTTCTGGTACTTCCGGACGGCAGCTACCTGCTGAGAGAAGACGGACAGGAAACTGTCTGGGGCGAAGCATATGAAATCTCGGACGGAATCCTGCGTAAGATCTGTGAGGACGGACACAAAAAAATCTGGACGTCTGCTTAGTTGATATGATTTTATTTTATTTCGTAGGAAAACCTGGCATTGCCAGGTTTTTTTGCGTGTAGCAGATGTGCGTCCGAAAATGAATTTCTGTGCAATTGTCTAGAGCGTGTTTGAAAATTGCTTTCTGCGAGATGTTCTTTCTAGTTTGTGGGAGATTTGCCCTAAATGAGGGAAGCGTAGCGGGGCGCTGCTCATCCGGTGGACGAGCGATAAGCGCCGACCGTAGTGGAACGAAGACCGTTGACCGAATGCGGGGTAAATATGCCGCAAAGTGGGGAACGCAGATCGCGGGAATGAATTTTCAAACACGCTCTAAAGGGTACGAGACGCAACCTGGCGGGTTCTTTAGGATCTGAAGCATCGTTGCTGGTTAGACGGCTACTATTTTGGCAGACATGTGAACAGTAACACAGGCCGGGCGTTTTTTGCCGAACTTTGTTGAATTTACTTTCCCCATGTGCTAAATTACATCATATCTGGAAAAATATGGTAAAAAATAAAACTGGCACGGGAGGGATTCACATGGAGCGAAAATATCTGGAACAGGATGTCTATCAGATTTTGCAGAAAAGACTCAAGCTGATCTTTGAGGAATTTGACAACATTTATATCTCGTTCTCCGGTGGAAAGGACAGCGGATTGCTGCTGAATCTGGTGTTGGATTACCGTAAGAAATATTATCCGGAGAAGGTGATCGGGGTATTCCATCAGGATTTTGAAGCTCAGTACACGGTGACTACGGAGTACATCGAACGGACCTTTGAGCGGATTAAGAAGATGGCGGAGCTGTACTGGGTATGTCTTCCGATGGCGACCCGGACGGCACTTGGCAGTTACGAGATGTACTGGTATCCGTGGGATGATACGAAAAAAGAAGCCTGGGTGCGGGAGATGCCGGATAAAGACTATGTGATCAATCTGGAGAATAATCCGATGACAACGTACCGCTACCGGATGCATCAGGAGGATCTGGCTAAGCAGTTCGGGCGCTGGTATAAGGAATCCCACGGCAACAAAAAGACGGTATGTCTGCTGGGAATGCGCGCAGATGAATCGCTGCAGCGGTACAGCGGATTTTTGAATAAAAAATATGACTACCGTGGGGAATGCTGGATTACCAGACAATTCAAAGATGTCTGGTGTGCTTCGCCGATGTATGACTGGTCTGTGACCGATGTCTGGCATGCCAATTATGTGTTCCAGTATGATTATAACCATCTGTATGATTTGTATCATATGGCAGGTCTGAAAGTCGGACAGATGCGGGTGGCTTCGCCGTTTAATGATTATTCAAAGGATTCATTGAATTTGTACCGGGTCATAGATCCTGATATGTGGACGAAGCTGGTAGGCAGAGTGCAGGGAGCTAATTTTGCCTCCATTTACGGCAGGACAAAGGCAATGGGATACCGGAATGTCACGCTTCCGGAAGGGCATACGTGGGAGTCCTATACGATGTTTCTTCTCGATACGCTTCCAGCAAGGCTGCGTAACAATTATGTGAAGAAGTTCAATACATCCATCCAGTTCTGGCATCAGACAGGCGGCGGGTTGGATGAGGAAGCGATTCAGGAGCTCCAGGAGCATGGGTACCAGATTCAGAGGAACGGAGTCTCCAATTATACTCTGAATAAAAAGTCCAGGGTTATTTTCCTCGGGAAAATCCCGGATCATACGGATGATATCAAATCAACAAAGGATATCCCGAGCTGGAAACGGATGTGTTACTGCATTCTGAAAAATGACCATACGTGCCGTTTCATGGGGTTTGGGATTACGAGGGAGCAGAAAAAGCGTGTGGATTTGATCAGAGACAAATATAAGAGTCTGGAGGAATTGGAATATGAAGTATAAAAGCCCTGTATATCATATTATTTCTGTACCGATTGATAAGATACAGCCCAATACATATAACCCGAATGCAGTAGCGCCGCCGGAGATGAAGCTTCTGTATGACAGCATCAAGGCGGATGGCTATACGATGCCGATTGTCTGCTACTACAACAAAGAGGAAGATATCTATATCATTGTGGACGGATTCCACCGATATCGTGTCATGATGGAGCACCCGGATATTTATGAACGGGAAAAGGGGATGCTTCCCGTTTCTGTGATCGATAAGCCGATCGATCAGAGAATGGCAAGTACGATCCGCCATAACCGTGCCAGAGGAAGCCACGATGTGGATCTGATGAGTAATATCGTAAAGGAGCTGCATGAGCTGGGGCGTTCAGATGCATGGATTTCAAAACACCTCGGTATGGATAAGGATGAAATTCTCAGGCTGAAACAGATCACCGGGCTTGCAGAATTGTTCCGGGATGTGCAATTCGGGAAAGCGTGGATTCCGGTGGATGGGGAGGAATAGCAGGAGCGGTATCAGGAAGTATGATTGAAAGATTCACGTACAGAAACCAAGGGCCGATAGCAGGCATTCGGATGCGGATGCGGCTGTCGGCCTTTGTTATAGTTCAACCACAGCCGGATGATGCGAAGCAGCATCTGAACACCCTTCGCCAGGGACGGTATCCTTCTCCAAAAGCGGGTAGAATAAATCCTCGCGGGACAGCTAACCCGTGAACAGTAACGAAGTGTAACCTTTGTGTTGGAATATCATGAAAATAGCTTGATTTATTCCACAAATAGAATATAATGAAGAAAATGCTATTCAATAAGTGGAATAGTAAGCGGAACTGTTTGAAAATGAAATTTGCAGGAGGAGGCAAGATGCTGAAGCATGGAATTCTTGGTCTGCTGAATTACGGGGAAATGAGCGGGTATGAGATCATGGAGGTATTCCGCGATTCTCTCAGTTTTTTCTGGAAAGCACAGACCAGCCAGATCTACAGAGAATTACAGACCTTAAAGGAAAAGGGATATGTCGAAGACCGGCTTGTGGAGCAGAGTGGGAGGCCGGACAAAAAGCTCTTCTCTGTGACCGGGGCAGGACAGCAGGAGCTGAAGCGGTGGCTGAGGGAAGATGGCACGGGACTCGATCTGAGAAGTACGCTGTTGATGCATGTGTTCTTCCGGGGAGAACTTCCGGCAGGAGAGAATATTGAATATTTCCGGAGGCTGAAGCAGGAATGTACGGGATTACTGGATGAAATGCAGGCTGCATGGAAGTATGTGGATGAATATGAGGTGCAGCTTCAGGATGCATCGGTTCCGGTCTATTGGAGGATGACAGTCGAATATGGCTGCAGATATATGAAAATGCTGATGGACTGGTGTGATGACTGTATCAGACGATTGGAGGAGCTCAATGAAAATATTAGTGATTAATGGAAGCCCGAAAGGTGAAAAAAGCAATACATTTCAGATGACACAGGCTTTTCTGGACGGGGTTTCCGAAGGGCTTCGCGCAGGGGGAGAACCGGAGGAACGGAGAGTACTGCAGGTCAGGTCTTTGAAGGTGGCTCCATGTAAGGGATGTTTTGCGTGCTGGAATAAAACTCCGGGCAAATGCTGTATTCAGGATGATATGTCGGAAGTGACAGAGGCAGAGCTGTGGGCAGATCTGATTGTGTGGAGCTTTCCGCTGTATTATTTTAATGTGCCTGGCCCATTGAAAAGTTTGATTGACCGTCAGCTTCCGATGGTGCTTCCGTTCATGACAGAACGTGAGGACGGCGCGGGAAGCGGTAGTCATCCCTCCAGATATGACATGTCCGGGAAAAAATATGTACTGGTTTCCACGTGTGGCTTTTACAGTGCCGCGAAGAATTATGACAGTGTGCTGAGCATGTTTGATCACATCTGCGGAAAGGATAACTACGAAACGGTCTTCTGCGGACAGGGCGAGTTGTTCCGTATACCAGAGCTGTCAGAGCGGACCGGGGAATATCTGGAGCAGGTCAGGAAAGCAGGGTGCGAGTATATAGACGGAGCGATTACGGAGGGCACCAGAGCCAGACTGGATGAATTGCTGTTTCCAAAAGAAGTTTTTGAGACGATGGCAGATGCAAGCTGGGGAGTCAGCAAAACGGACGGCGCGAAGGAAGAAGAATCGCTGATTTTTACCAGACAGATGGCAGCGCTGTACCGGAAACAGGCTCACGACGGAACGGACCGGGTATTGGAGATGTGTTATACGGATTTGGATGTCAGCTATCAGATTCTGTTGGGGAAGGACGGAAGCAGGGTATATACGGACGGATCACTGAAAACAACTACGAGGATAGAGACACCGTTTCCGGTATGGACCGCGATTGCAAGAGGAGAAATCCGGGGAGAAGAGGCACTGGCGAAGCAAATGTACCGGGTGGAGGGCGATTTTGGCCTGATGCTGAAATGGGATGATTTCTTTGGCGCAGGTACCCCCGCAGAGCGGAACTCTGATCAGAGTAATGCCGAAGGTCACCTGCATGTTCCGCCGAAAGCTCCGGTCATGCTCAATATGCTGATTCCATGGATTGTATTTTGGGTGGCGGTGCCGATTCACTGTACGGCGGGGGCTTTGATCAGTATTCTGGTCTGCGCGCTCGTTCCGGTTCTGTCTTATTCACACAAGCGGGCAGTCTATGATGCGGTATCGTGTGCAGCCGTAACGGTGCTCTCAGCTGCAGAGCTTGTGATATGGAATAGAGGCGGAAATATACAGGCCATCATTCCTCTGAGTTATTTGCTGTTCGGCCTGATGTGGATTGTATCATGCAGATTCAGGATACCGCTGACAGCGCATTATGTCATGTACAATTATAACGGAGAAGATGCAGTCCACAATCCTCTTTTCATGGACACCAACCGGATTCTGACATTTGCGTGGGGGATTTTGTACGTATTAACCTCTGTCTGGACATGGTTCCTGATGAGGACAGAGATCGGACCGTATGCAGGTGCAGTCAATACGGTGGTTCCGGTTTTCATGGGACTCTTCACACGCTGGTTTGAACACTGGTATCCGGCATGGGTGGCAGGCGGAAAACACCGCAGATAAAGAAGCAGGAATAAATGCCAATAATAGGTGCTGGAAGAGCTGTGGCTCAGACTGATTCATCCATCAGTTCGGAGCGGCAGCTCTTTTTTTGTGTTACTATTCACGGAGTAGCTGTTATCAGGAATATTATAAAATCAAGGTACCTTGACAAATAAGCAAAACAGAGGTAAAATATCAAGGTACCAAATAAAAAGGAGGGAATCATATGACGGAAAAGAACGTTTGTCGATGCTGCGGACGGCATTGTGATTTAGACACGCCTCACTGTGAACGTGGGAAAGAGTATGCAAGGACAGGTGTGGTGATACAGAAGGGATGCGATTTGGATACGGTGGAAAAGAAAGGACCTGATGTGGATTATGATGCGTTAGATGTGGATCAAAGACTGATTCTGAACCTGCGCGATCTGGGACATAAGATACGTTTTTTGTTTGAGGGAAAAGGAAGTCAGAAGCGTATTTTGATTATCCTGCAGGAAATGGGAGACATGACGCAGAGAGAGCTGACGGAGAGGCTTGGAATTCAGCCTGGTTCTGTGAGCGAAGTGATTGGAAAGCTGGAACATGCAGGGCTGCTTTCGCGGTCGCCGAGCAGTACGGATCGAAGAACCATGGATTTGCAGTTGACGGAAGCAGGGAGAGTACAGGCGGAAGCGATGGCAGAACAGCGCAGGATGCGTCATCAGGAAATGTTTTCCTGTCTGTCGGAGGAGGAAAAAGAGACTCTGGTCGGATTGGCAGAGAAATTGAGCGCAGATTGGAACAGCCGCTATCATGAGACAGTTCCGGAGCATAGTTCCATGAAATGCCCCGGAGAAGACAGGGAAAGGCGCGGAAAACAGAAACGTGGGAGGAACCACAGATTCAATGAATATAGCGAAGAAAGAGAATACCGCGGACATCGTGGGAGCGGAGAGGAGAAAGTTCATAGAAGACAGTATGCACATGGTGAAGAATCGGGACATCATAGGCATGACGAAGCGTAGAATCTGCTGTTTATTGGAAAGGAAAGAGTGTCGCAGACATCACAAGTATTGCAGAGGGCAGGAATATGATGCATATCATCATGGGGATAGAAGAAAAGCTATTGGTATTCAGGCTTCCCGGAATCTGTACAGAGAGGATTTGATATGTGGAATTATGTAAAAAGATATCTTCATTTTGCGGTTATTGCCGCAATGTTTATGGTTGGCGAGGTTTTGATGGATCTCGTCCAGCCTGGACTTATGAGCCGAATCGTGGATGAGGGTGTGCTGGGAATCAGCAATGGCGGTATGGGAAATTCTCATCTGATTCTGACGCTGGGGCTTACGATGATCGGGCTTGTTTTATTCGGAGGGCTGTGTGGTTCTCTGAATAATGTATTCGTACATAAGACGGGACAGAATATCGGAAATGAGATACGCAAGGATTGTTTCCGGAATATCATGACATATTCATTTCCTCAGATGGACCGCTATGGAACGGGTTCACTGGTGACGCGTGTGACGAATGATATTACTCAGGTACAGAACTTTGTGTCCCAGTTTGTCCGGGGAATGATTCGTACTACAATGCTGACTGTGGGCAGCATTGTTTTTATGTTCCGTCTGAACTGCCGCTTTGGAGTGATTGTGCTGTGTGCGCTGCCGTTTATTGTCGGGTGTATGGTTTTCTGTCTGTATAAAGCGGGACCGCTGCTGACGAAGCTGCAGGAGCAGCTGGATCATCTGAATGGTATTATGCAGGAGGATGTTTCAGGTATCCGCATCATTAAGGCGTGTGTCAGAGAAGCTTATGAAAAACTGCGGTTTGGGAAGGCGAATGATGAACTGATCCAGACGCAGCTTTCTGTACTTGTTATCTTTGCTTTTATGAATCCGGCGATGAATGCGCTGATGTATGTGGTGGTCACAGTGATTCTGCTGTCGGGATCCTTTCAGGTACAGGAAAATATGACGACACCTGGGGCCATTATGGCGGCAATTACCTATACGGCTCAGCTCCTCAACGGTATTCTGATGCTTGTCATGCTGTTCCAGAATATTTCCAAAGGGCTTGCTTCGTGGAAACGTGTGAAGGAGATCCTGTACAGTGAGCCAGAGCTGAAGGACGGGGAATTTGACGGAAAGACAGACATACACGGAAAGATTGAATTCCGTGACGTATCATTTGCATTTCCGGGAACGGGACAGAATGTCCTGAAGCATATCAGTCTGACCATCCAGCCGGGAGAAACGATTGCCATCATGGGTGCGACGGGCTGCGGAAAGACAGCACTTGTCAGCCTGATCCCGCGCTTCTACGATGCTGCGGAGGGAACGGTTCTGGTGGATGACGTTGATGTGCGGGAGTACCATCAGAAAGAGCTTCGTGAAAAGGTGGCGATTACGCTGCAGAAAAGTGAGCTGTTCAGTGTGTCAATCAGAGAGAACGTCGCATGGGGTTCGGAAAAAGCAGCGGATGAGGAAATCCGTGCCTCGGCGGTGATCGCTCAGGCGGATGATTTTGTTCGGACAACAGCGCAGGGGTATGATACTCCGGTGGCAGAGCGTGGGATGAGTCTGTCCGGCGGCCAGAAGCAGAGGCTTTCTATTGCGCGTGCAGTGCTGAAAAAGGCGGAGATTCTGATCTTCGATGATTCAACCAGTGCGCTGGATCTGAAGACCGAGGCCAAACTGTATGAAGCACTGCGCAGGACAAGGCCGGAGAGCACAAAAATTCTGATTGCGCAGCGTATCGCTTCCGTGCGTCTGGCAGACCGGATTGTTATTCTAAATAATGGAAGTATCGAAGCGTGCGGGACACATGATGAACTGCTTCAGTCCTGCAAAACGTATCAGGATATTTATTCTTCGCAGATGGGAGAGGAGGTTCGTTTATGAGTGAGTCGAAACTTGCGGAGCGAAATATTCCGGGTATGAACAAGGCGGCCCGGTTTGCAGAGGCAGAACATGCAGAAAATGTCGGCGGTACCCTGAAGCGGATTGCGGTATATTTCGGGCATGAGAAAATACTGGTGATCGGTATGCTCGGAGTGGTGATTCTGGGAACACTTTGCGGTGTGTACGCTCCAAGTCTTCAGAGCAGAGCAATTGATATGATCGCCGGGACTACGGATGGAAAGCTGGCAGGTACATTGCTGCTGATGCTTGCAGTATATCTCATTTACAGCGGAAGTCAGCTTGTGCAGGGGCTGTTCAGCGCGCATCTGAGCCAGCGGATAGTGAGAAGGATGCGTGAAGAACTGTTTGGGAAGATGGTTGACCTCCCTGTGAAGTATCTTGACACACATTCACACGGCGATGTCATGAGTCGTATGACGAATGATATTGAAAATATTTCCACGACGGTTTCGCAGTCTCTGCCGTCCTTGTTTTCCGGTGTTATGACTGTAATCGGTACGGTGGCCGTGATGTTCTGGTATTGCCGGGAGCTGGCGCTCCTGAGCTGTGTCACAGTGATTTTGACGGTGATTGCGACAAAGATATTGTCCAGAGAGGTACGGAAGTTTTCACGCCGCCGTCAGGAACTGCTGGGTACACTGAACGGTACCGTTGAGGAGATGATATCCGGATACCGGACGGTTGTGGCCTACAATCACCAGAACAGTACGATTGAAAATTTCTGTGTTATATCGGATTCCCTGACAAAGGCGGGAATACGGACAGATATTTTCAGCGGTATCATGGGACCGATTATGAACTGCATCGGAAATATCGGTTTTGTGATCATTGCAGCCTTCGGAGGATATTTTGCCATTCACGGCCTGATCTCGGTCGGTGTTATTTCAGCATTTATTGTATATGCGAAGCAGTTCAGCCGTCCGATCAATGAGATCGCGCAGGTCTACGGTCAGCTTCAGACGGCGATTGCGGGCGCAGAGCGTGTATTCGCCGTGATCGATGAAGAAAACGAGGAGAAAGCGGGCGAAGAAGTTGCGGAGGATACCAGCGCGACTGTGACATTCCGGAATGTAAAGTTTTCTTACGAGCCGGGTTACCCTGTGATTCATGACTTTACTTTGACGGTACCTTCCGGAAAAAAGGTGGCACTGGTCGGTGCGACCGGAAGCGGAAAAACAACGGTGATCAATCTGCTGATGCGTTTTTACGACCTTGACAGCGGAGATATCTATATTGACCGTCAGAATATTAAAGATATTTCCAGAGACAGTCTGCGGAAAAATGCTGCGATCGTCCTGCAGGATACGGTTCTGTTTTCTGATACAATCCGGAATAATCTGAAATACGGAAATGAAAATGCATCGGAGGAGCAGCTTGAGACGGCGGCTGAGATGAGCCGCTGCCAGGACATGATCCGGATGCTGCCGCAGGGTTATGATACGGTTCTGACAGGTTCCGGATCAAATATCAGCCAGGGGCAGCGGCAGCTCCTTGCAATCGCGCGGGCATTTGTTGCCGATCCGAAGATCCTGATTCTGGACGAGGCGACCTCCAATGTCGATACGAGGACGGAGAAGGCGATACAGGATGCGATGCAGCTCGTCATGGAAAACCGCACCAGCATCATCATCGCGCACCGTCTGTCTACGATCCGTGATGCGGATATCATCGTGGTTATGGATCAGGGACAGATCGTGGAAAGCGGAAGCCATAATGACCTGCTTGCACAGAAAGGGAAGTATTATGAACTGTATATGACGCAGTATGCAGGGTTTGCGACGTGAGATACAGGCGGCATGCAGGCAGTCATGACGGTCTGCGGCTTTGGGGCAGCGGGGCATTGGTTGTCTGTGTGGTTTCCTGCACAGGCTTTTCTTATTAAATCAGCTTTTTCTGACTGATCCTGTCGTATTAATTGACAAAAGGTATTTGACAGGTTAATTTAGTGCTGAGGCTGGCATTTGGTGTTGCCGCTGACGGTTTCAGAATTGGTTGCCAGCGATACGGTGACATATCCTTGGAGTACTCAGAGCTGCTTAAGCCGAAGGAGTGTGCAGAAAAGGATGGTTCCCCGCTGATTCGAAACGGAAGCAAATGTGTTTGTAATGATTCCATGTTGGTAACTGTTCAATCAAAGGTATAAGTTTAGAAGTTATTGTTCTCAAGGCAGCTGTCCCGCCGGAATAGTTACCAATATTTTGCAGGAGGTGCATATGAAAGAATATGGGGTGTTTGACCTGATAGGGCCGCAGATGATAGGGCCTTCGAGCTCTCATACGGCAGGAGCGGCGAGGCTCGGCGGAGTGGCGTACAGACTGGCCGGAGGGAAAATAAAAAGTGCCAGAGTAACTCTGTACGGTTCGTTTGCGGATACGGGAAGGGGACATGGAACGGATAAAGCAATTGTTGCCGGGCTTCTGGGGCTTGCTCCGGATGACAGCAGGCTGCGAAACTCGCTGGAGCTGGCAGCAGAACAGAAGAAGGATATTACAGTAGAATTTTCATCGCAGAGTATGAATCATCCGAATACGGCAAGAATCATTGTGGAAGATGAGAATGGCAGGCGGACGGATCTGCTCGGGGCATCCATCGGCGGGGGGAATATTGAGATTCAGCAAATTAATGGCATGGAGGTATCGTTTGGCTGTGAATATCCTACGATTTTGATTTTCCATCGGGACAGGCCGGGTGTCATCAGCAGGGTGACGGGTGTGCTGGCGCAGGAGGGAATCAATATTGCCTTTATGCGTGTGTTCCGCAATTTCCGCTGGCAGAATGCCTGTATGATCATCGAGACAGACGGGAAAGTCAGAGATGAGATACTGGAGCGTATCCATAAGGAGTCTGATGAGATTGTGGAGGTGTGTATGCTATGAACTACGAGTTTCATCACGGAAAAGATCTCTGTGAGATCAGCCGGAGGGAAGGCATTCCGGTCAGCGAGATTATGCTGCGCAATGAGATGGAAAAGAGCGGCCGGTCGAGAGAAGAAATTTTGGATGAGATGAACAGTAATCTCACGGTGATGCGTGAGTCTGTTCGAAGCGGTTTGGATACCGGAGAAAGCCATCACGGACTATTTACAGGCGGAGATGCGGTAAAAATGATGTCCTTTGCCAAAGAGAGCAACATGGGAGAGGATATGGCATCTGTGGTTGCGGCGGCAATGGCTGTTGTGGAGTTCAATGCATCTATGGGAAAGATTGTGGCTGCACCCACTGCGGGGGCCAGTGGAATTCTACCCGCAGTATTGATTGTCTGCGGCCGGAAGCGGGGCTTTGATGATGAAAAAATCTGCCGGGGCCTTTTTACGGCAGGGGCGATCGGATGTATCATAGCGAAAAATGCCTGTATTGCGGGTGCCTCCGGCGGATGCCAGGCAGAGACCGGAAGCGCGGCGGCAATGGCGGCAGGCGCTTTGGCGGAACTGTGCGGTGCGGATGTCCCGGTGGTATTAGATGCGGCAGCAATCGCACTGAAGAATATTATGGGACTGGTCTGTGACCCGGTGGGCGGATTAGTAGAGTGTCCCTGTGTGAAGCGCAACGCAATAGGGGCAGTGAACGCAGTGCTTTCCTGTGACCTCGCGCTTGCGGGAGTGCGGAGCCTGATCCCCTTTGACGAAGTTGTATCAGCGATGCAAAGCGTAGGGTGTCAGATGCATTCCGATTTGAAAGAAACCGCGCGCGGCGGGCTGGCGGCGACACCGACGGCACAGAGATTGTCTCAAAAATTAATATAGTTGATACAGGAGGAAGAGCGGGGCTGAATGTGTGGCCGGAAGGTATTGTAAAAGGGTGGCCGTTACTGTTCACACGTCTGCCAAAATGGCAGCCGTCTGACCAGTAACTAATTAGCAGCAGGAATTTTAGGAAAATGAAATTCCTGCTTGCTTTTTGTTATTGGTTATGCTATTATAACCTCCGACGCGCAATGTGATGAACATGTAAGACCAGTTCATCTGCATTGCGTTTTTATTTTGCATAGGAGTTAGCTAAAACTAATTCAAAAAAGAAGGGAGGACACCGTTATCAAAAAGTACGGTTTCACAATTCTGCTTGCGGTCATACTGCTCGTTTTGTCTGTGTGGTCGCTGTTCATTGGGGTTTTGGATCTGGATTTGTCCAGTCTGCTTGGAGGAGATGTAGAACAGCTTGAAATTTTCCTGATTTCCAGACTGCCGCGCCTGCTGGCTATTTTGTGTACGGGTGTTGGGATGAGCGTGGCAGGACTGATTATGCAGCAGTTGTGTATGAACAAATTTGTTTCTCCGACGACTGGAGCGACGATATCTTCGGCACAGTTCGGCATTCTGCTGGCACTGCTTTTTATGCCGAATTCTACACTTTGGGGAAGGGCAATCTTTGCATTTGTCTTCGCGATATTGGGAACATGGATTTTTGTCTGGTTTATCCAGCGGATTCAGTTTAAGGATGTGGTGATGGTACCGCTGGTTGGCATTATGTTTGGAAATGTCATAGGCGGCGTGACCAATTATCTGGCTTACAAATATGAGATGACGCAGGCACTTTCTACCTGGCTGGTGGGTCATTTTTCGATGGTGCTGCGCGGCCGGTATGAGATCGTCTATCTGGTAGTGCCGCTGGTGATTCTGGCGTTTTTATTTGCGAATCACTTTAATATTGTGGGGATGGGAAAAGATTTCTCCAAAAATCTGGGTGTGAATTACAATCTGATCCTGTTCATGGGACTGACGATTGCCGCTATGATTACGGCTTCCGTAGTGGTGGTGGTAGGTTCGATCTCCTATATCGGATTGATTGTCCCGAACCTTGTAGCGATGTTTAAGGGCGATAAGATCCGGGGAACTCTGATTGATACTGCACTCTTTGGCTCTATTTTTGTACTGATGTGCGATATGATCGGAAGAGTGGTGATTGCACCGTATGAGCTGCCGATTGAACTGATCATTGGAATCCTTGGAAGTATTATCTTTGTGGCGCTCCTGCTCTACAGGCTGAAAAACGGAAGGAAAGCCATAAGGCTTGGGGCAGCAGGGAACAGCGGATGTGCCTCGGCTGTTTTTTCGTGGAAGGGAGGCGATGAGAAGTGAATCGTGCAGCAGTCCGTTCCAACCGCCGGAAATTGATCATACTTGCACTGCTGGTGCTGATCTGCGCAGCGGCCTACATGCTGGTCGAGGTGAAATTCGGCAATCCCAAACTGTTCCGGTATGCCATGAAGATCCGTACCCCGAAGCTCATTGTCATGCTGATTACGGCGTTTGCCATCGGCGGAGCCTCTATTGTATTTCAGTCTATTATTAATAATACGATCGTGACGCCGTGTCTTCTCGGTATGAATGCTCTGTATACGTTGATACATACGGCAGTCGTATTCGTCGCAGGCTCCGGCAGTATGCTCGCCATCAATGCGAATCTGTCTTTCGGTGTGGACCTGGTCCTGATGGGGATTATTGCGACCGTCGTTTACAGTTATCTGTTCAAAAAGACGCGCCACAATGTTCTGTATGTGCTGCTGATCGGAACTGTGCTTTCCTCGTTCTTTTCCAGTATACAGAACACGCTGACCCGTATCATGGACCCGAACGAATATGACAGCCTGCTGGCGACTCTGGTGGCCAGCTTCAGCAACATCAATGTAGAGATTATTGTTTTTTCGGTGATCATTCTGGCAGGAATTACGTTTGTGCTGAGGAAAGAGTTGGCACTGCTGGATGTCATCACGCTGGGAAAGGATCAGGCGATCAATCTGGGAGTGGATTATGACAGGTGTATCCGCCGTCTGCTGCTGGGAGTGACGCTGTATATCGCTGTGGCGACTGCCATGGTAGGCCCGATCTCATTTTTGGGACTGATCATCGCGAATCTCTCCAGACAGTTATTAAAAACCTACCGCCATTCTCAGCTCATTCTTGGCTCCACACTGTTCGGTATGGTTGTTTTGATCGGGGGTCAGGTGATTGTGGAGCATGTTTACTCGTATGCAATTCCGGTCAGTGTATTTATCACAGTAGGAGGCGGCATCTATTTTCTTTATCTTCTTCTTACGAACAGGAGGGCTTAAGCAGTGTTTGTAAAGGACTTAACGAAGCAGTATGACGGAAAAAGGGTAGTTGATTCTGTCAGCTTTCAGATTCCTAAGGGAAAGGTTCTCTCCCTCATTGGGCCAAACGGTGCCGGAAAATCTACCGTTATGGGTATGATTTCACGGCTGATTGCCAGCGACAGCGGTCTGGTGGATTTTGAGGGAAAAGATATTAAAAAGTGGAATAGCAAGGAGCTTGCCAAACGGCTTGCGATTCTCACACAGAGCAACAATATTCAAATGAAGCTGACGGTTCGCGAGCTGGTCACATTCGGACGTTTTCCCTATTCGGGAGGGCGTACGACGCAGGAAGACCGGGAAATCGTTGACCGGGCAATCGATTATATGGAACTTGGCGAGTTTCAGGACAGGTTTATCGATGAGCTGTCCGGCGGTCAGCGGCAGCGGGCCTATATCGCCATGGTCATCGCTCAGGATACGGAATATATTCTTCTGGATGAGCCGACCAACAATCTGGATATCTACCATGCCACCAATATGATGAAAATTGTCCGCAGGCTCTGCGATGAGCTGGGCAAGACTGTCATCCTGGTGCTGCATGAGATTAATTATGCGGCATTCTATTCCGATTATATCTGTGCTTTTGCAGATGGGAAAATTGCTAAATTCGGTACTGTTGAGGAGGTGATGAATCAGGAAACACTGTCGCAGATTTACCACGTGGACTTTGAGATCATGGAGATTGAGGGAAAACCTCTGTCGATCTACTATTAGTCCGCAATTGCTGAATTACTTTCAGACTTATGCCATGCAGACAGCGGGCTGTCCGCACGGGGCTTGGCGAAACTATGACGAACACATCGGGGAGAACTGTCAGGGGATTAGGGATATTAGCCTGGCAGGAGAATCTACCAAATTTCAGTACTTTTAAAAAGGAGATTAAAGATTATGAAAAAAATGACTTCATTCGTATTTGCAATGTTGATGGTTGCCGGACTTTCCGTATCGGCTGGAAATGTGTTGGCGGTGAGTGCAGAGGAAGCGGCACAGACCGTTACAGTCACAGGATTGGATGCCAGCGGCGAAGCCGTAGAGGTGGAAGTGCCTTACGATCCGCAGAGAGTTGCTGTTGTGGATATGGCGGCACTGGATATCCTGGACAATCTGGGACTGGGTGACCGTGTGGTTGGTTCCTCCAGCACAGCACTTGAGTATCTTCAGGACTACATGAATAATGATAACGTAGCAAATCTGGGTACAGTAAAAGAGGCTGATTTTGAAGCAGTGATGGCAAGTGAGCCGGATATTATCTTCATGGGCGGCCGTATGTCTGAGAGCTATGAGGAACTCAGTGAAATCGCTCCGGTGGTACGTCTTACTACGGATACAGAATTGGGGCTTGTAGAGAGTGTCCGCAAGAATGCGACGACAGTTGCTTCTATTTTTGGTCTGGAAGACGAGGTTGAGGAAAAACTGGCTGGTTATGATTCACGTATCGCGGCGCTGGCAGCTTTTGCGGAAGGCAAAAATGCGCTGATCGGTATGTGCACAAGCGGAAGCTTTAATATACTGGACAATGCAGGACGGTGTTCTCTGATCGGGCGTGAGGTTGGCTTTGAGAATCTGGGTGACAGCAGTGAAGATTCCGGCGAAGAGGCACAGAGTGAAGGAAGTACGGAAGGCAGAGGAGAAGGCGAGAGAAGCGGCGAAGGTGGAAGAAGCGGCGGAAGAGGCCAGGGAGGCGGCGGAACCGCAACTCATGGGAATGAGGCATCCTTCGAGCTTGTAGTATCTATGAATCCGGACTATATTTTCGTGATGGACCGCGATGCTGCAATCGGAACAGACGGTGCGCAGCTTGCACAGGAAATTATGGAAAATGAACTGGTAATGGGTACGGATGCATACAAGAACGGCAATATTGTGTATCTGGAGCATCCGGCAGTATGGTATACTGCTGAAGGCGGTATCACTGCACTGGATTACATGCTGGCTGATCTGGAAGGTGCTTTGCTGCAGTAACAGTTGAAGGGTCGAAAGTTTTTCATAAGTAAGAGAAGACATAATCGGGATGGTGAAGGTGAGCTTTGCCATCCCGATTTGCGATTGGCGGTACCTGAAGGATATGGAAGCGGATATTGACGCATCAGGAATGGAAAAGTATAATAAGTATAAACGGAAAATCAGTGATCAAATCAATTGTTGGAGTCCCGGAGGTGAAGTGAATGAAAAAGCCATTGCCTGTTGGAGTAGATAATTTTGAGAAAATAATTGCGGATGGCTATTACTACGTCGATAAAACGTTATACATCAAAGAACTGCTTGATCTGAAGGGCGAGGCCAATTTATTTACCCGTCCCCGGCGTTTTGGAAAGACGCTGAATTTGAGTATGCTCCGCTACTTTTTTGAAGATACGGGTGATACTGTCAGAAACGAAGCCAGCCGGAAATTGTTTGACGGACTGCAGATTATGGAGGCCGGGGAGGCATATACAAGCCAGATGGGGCGATACCCGGTGATTAACCTGACGCTGAAATCCGCAAAACAGGGAGACTATGAGACTGCCTGCTATATGATGCGGGAATGCATTGCTTCTGAGTTTGAGAGGCATAAATACGTAATAGAGCGTGAAAGAACAAAGCTTTCAGAGAGCGAATGGGAAAAATTCAGGAAAATAGCAGGACTGCAGGGGGAGGACAAGGAGTATGCGAACGCTCTGCGGTTTCTAAGCCAATGCCTGTACAAGGTGACAGGAAAAAAATCTGTGATTCTGATTGATGAATATGATGTACCATTGGAAAATGCTTATTATTCCGGATTTTATGAGAAAATGGCAAATTTGATCCGTTCGCTTTTTGAATCGGCATTGAAAACAAATGAATTTTTGCATTTCGCAGTCATTACCGGCTGCCTGCGGATTTCGAAAGAAAGTATTTTTACCGGGCTGAATCATCTGAATATCATTTCTGTGCTGGATAAGAATTACAGTGAACATTTTGGGTTTACAGAGGAAGAAGTGCGTCAGATGATGTCTTACTATGGACATGAGAAGCGTTTTGAGGATATGAAAAAATGGTATGATGGATATGCTTTTGGTGATACGGATATCTATAATCCGTGGAGTGTGATTAAGTTTATGTATGATCTGAATGCGGATAAAAATGCGTATCCGCGATCCTATTGGATTAACACCAGTTCTAATATCATTGTGAAGGATCTGATAGGGAGAGCAGATCAGGAGACAAGAGGGCAGATTGAAGCTCTGTTAGATGGAAAGACTCTGGAATTTCAGGTACATGAAGAAATTACTTATGGGGATCTGAATGAAAATGGAGAGAGTCTGTGGAATTTCCTGTTATTTACAGGATATCTGACAAAAGCGGAAGAGAAATTCAGGGAGGATGCTGTTTTTCTGAAAGTCCGTATCCCGAATACGGAAATAAAGACAGTATATAAAAATACAATACTGAGCTGGTTCCGGGAATCTGTAAAGAAGCAGAATTTCCATGATCTGTATCAGGCTATGGAGGATGGAGACTGCATGAAAATAGAACAGATACTGGGAGAGCAGCTCTTATCCACGATCAGCTTTTATGACAGTGCGGAAAATTTTTATCATGGATTTCTGGCAGGTGTTTTAAGCCAGAGTAATAAGTATCTGGTGAAATCGAACAGGGAGACAGGGAATGGAAGGTATGATCTGACCGTGAAAAGTCCAAGTCTCCGCGGCGGGGCATTCGTGGTGGAGATTAAGGTTTCGAACGGCATTGACAGGCTGGAAACAGATGCCGATATTGCAGTAAAGCAGATTCAGGAAAGAGGCTATATGGAAGAATTACGTACAGAGGGATACCGCAGGATTACATGCTACGGGATTGCGTTTTATCGGAAGGACTGTGCGGTGCGTCTTGGAAATGAGTAGCAGTTTGGTTACTATTCACGGGAGGCGTTGTCCCTGACGAAGGGTGTTCAGGTGCATTTTTAAACCTGAATCCCGAGTATAGAGTACGCATCTGACGATTCAGAAATTTATGATTGACAACATACCGATGGTATGTTAAAGTGTAAAACATACTATTGGTATGTTTGGAGGATGAAAAACGATGGCCAGAAATCCACATCCGGAGGAAACGGTAAATTTAATCCTGGACGTTGCGTTCCGCCTGTTTATGGAGAAGGGGTACGAGCACACTTCCATTCAGGATATCATTGATCACCTGGGAGGACTCAGCAAAGGGGCTATTTATCACCATTTTAAGTCCAAAGAGGATATTCTGGTAGCCGTTACGGACCGGATGACCGCAGAATCGAACCAGATGCTGGCCGATATCCGCGACCGCAGGGATTTGACGGGGAAAGAGAAGCTCAGGCTGATCTTTAAGTCATCGATCAGCCGGCCCGTACAGGATGAAATATTTACGGTAGCGCCCAATCTGAGCAACAATCCGCGATTGCTCTTCAGCATTCTACGCGAGACAATCGATGAGGCGGCGCCGGACTATATCCGGCCCATTATTGAGCAGGGAATTGCAGACGGCTCGATTCAGACCGATTATCCGGCAGAATTGGCAGAGCTGATCATACTTGCGGCAAATATCTGGATGAATCCCATGATATTTGATAATACGGAGGAAGAGTCTTACCGGAAATTTATGGTGTTCCGCCAGATGATGAAAGGCTTTGGTCTGGATATCGTAGATGAAGAGATGCTTCAGAGACTGCAGGAACTGGCCGCTATTTATCAGAAGAATAGATAGTGAAAGTGTGCTTCTGCTGCCTGGGGAGGCCGCGATTTACCAGGTGTCTGTGA
>JAUNGL010000040.1 GCA_030524665.1 Lachnospiraceae bacterium
AATCCGTTTGTCAGAGAACAGTATGAGAAGCTTGTGTATGAGCTGCTGGATATACCAGATATGTTTGGAGAAAGATTAATTAAATTAAGTCCGGAAGTCGCTATTTTATCAGAGCAATATAACCAGTGGATTGAATACCGTCTTACGAATGAGTTTGAAGAAATAGAGGATTGGGCTGGGAAGCTTCACGGCAATACTATGAGGGTAGCTGGTGTATTCCACTTAATTAAGTATAGGCTGAATGCTTACAATATGCCACTGGAAGCGGAGACTATGGCAGCAGCTATTCAGGTTGGTAAGTATTACCAGTTTACTATTCCGGAAATTCAGGTAGTAGAAGTGCAATGGCTGGCAGAGCTTGAGCTGATCGGCATTCCGGAGGAAGCCAGAATGTTTTGTTCTGAAATGTGCCGGCTTGTCATTGAAAAGAAACTGGAGAAACAGGCAGAAGTATAAAACGGTTTTACATAGATGCAATCTCTCAGACCGCAGGCCCCGGCGAAACAGTGGAAGCAAAGATATTAAAATTATAGAAAAGGAGACAGGAAAATGACAGAAGAATCTTACAGAGAAAGAGATGACAGATAAGATGGATTATGAGAAACTCAGGAGAACTTATTATTTAATCCGTGGTATGTTTGGAGGTACTGTATGAAAGAAAATGTGACACCAATTGACGTATACAGACGTGAGATTGAAAAGATGGCAGCAGAATTTGGAGAAAAGGATTTAAAATTTGCCAGACAGGTATACACTATACTACTGAGATATATGGAGAAACGGGGGGAGGGAGACGGTGAGTATAAAAATCAGCATATCAACATCAAAACAGGCAGAATTGGATGAGATCATGCAGGTGTTAAATCCGATCGTTGTAAAACGGAATTACCGGGTAAAGCGGAAGCTGTCTGCTGTATCTGGGAATGAGCGTTTTGTGGCGTATATCGGAACGAAACAGAGATTTCGTTTTTTAAAAATAAAATCTCCTGATTTTTGTTAAATCACAAGTAAAACTGGGTTTTCCATTTTGAATAAAAAGTTACAGTTTTTATGCATAATCGATCAAAAAGGACACCTTTTATTGTATAATTATGTTACCCAACAAAACATACGAAAAAAGGTGTCCTGAATGAAAAATTAGCATTGAAGAAACTACTAATTTATATGAAGAGCGTATACAAAATTCCGCAAAAAATCAAGGCTCTGACCGATTATAGAAAAAGAAAATCTATTCCGTTTTTCAACATTGTTATGCCGACATTGGTTTTTCTGATGCTGCAGTAAGGAAGAATGTATGCTTCAGGCAGCCTATTTATAAATATGCAGCGTTAAAAGCGAAATTCCTGTCATTTTAAACGCTTCATTGACAGCGAGTGAAGCTGAAGGTAGAATAAAAGAATGTAAATCGAAGCATGTTGTAAATAAATGGAGTAAAGGACTTGACGGTTGTGATAAGACATACACTATTTATCTGATACTTGAAGATAGCAGTTGCTCGAGAAAGGTTGCTTATTTGAGGGTAGGTTGGAAACCGAGAGTAAAGGATAAGAACGCTTAGAGTTAGGAATAGGTAGTGCAAGGCATAGGCACATCTTAGAACAACCGGAACCGCCGCTTGCGGAACCGCATGAGCGGTGGTGTGAGAGGACGGGGGTTAGTCACCCCCCTCCTACTCGATTTTAAAACCCGTATTTCTTCAGAACTTCGTTTGCCTTATCGGTGTCGTCGCAGACACAGAGAACGGTATAGGCTCCAGCGCTCTTGATGATTGCTTTGTCGAGCTTGGCAACTTCGCCTTCGTTGTAGGAAGCGAAAAGCTCGGACTGTCCGTCCACACGTGACTGAAGCAGTTTCTCGACATCGCCGGTTTTGGAACTGTCTTTGCTCTGGATGACTGCGATTTCACAGGCAGTAGAACCTGAGCTTGCGTAGGATACGCTGCTTTCCACATCGTCTGCATTCAGAAAATAAGTAGAAATTGTAATTTCAGAAGCAGTTTGGCTCAGTGTGTCTGAGGTAACGGCGGTCTGAAGCTCCTCTGCCAGTTTGTTGATGTCTACAGATACTTCCTTGTCCTTTCCGCCGCCGCAGGCAGTCAAACCGAATGCCATGATCATGGCGCAGAGCAGAATTGTCAGTTTTTTGGTAATTCTCATAAGTTTCTCCTTTCTTATCTATCAGACAGAATCGCTGTTTTCCGTCTCGGATTCGGGATCAGCCGAATCGGTATCGGACGATTCTGTTGTGACGTAGTGATTTTTGAGGTAATCAAGCATCTGTTTACAGTATTTGGTTTCCATATGGATACCGTCGCTCGATGCATCCCCAATCAGTGAGCCATATCCGTCTGACAGAAATTCATTCAGATCCAGATAATGGTAGCCCTGTTCTTCACAAATCTGAAGCAGTATGGCATTCAGCTTGTCTACGTTTGTATTGTTCACATAATCACCGGTTGTGACTTTGGCTTCCTCCACATAAATGATACTGCAGATATAGAAAATGGCATTTGGCTGCAGCTCCATTAAACGAGAAGTTGCGGAAGTGAAGCGGTCATGGAAGCCTTCCAGATCGTATTCGCCGAGATCATTCGTGCCGAGCATCAGATAAATTTTACGGTAGGTGCCTCCGGATACTGCGGCTGCTACCGTGATATTTCCATCCGGCGTTTTGATCAGCGGTTCGCTGATTAACCCGGAAAGCGACATTCCGACGCTGGTGAAGAATTGTCCCTGAGTGATTCCGGATACATTCCGGAAGCCTTCCATTCTGGAATCTCCTATGAATACTGCATCTGAGAAATAAGAGTCATCGACCGGTTCAGATGCTTTCGGAACAATCGCAGCGCTGTCCGGATTGGATACGGTGGGATGCCGTTCTGCTTCCGTTTCTGGCTCCTGCGCTGTGTCAGAAGAACTTGCTGTCTTGGAAAGTCCCGGAAGACCGGCAAGCGGTGTGGTAGCAGAAGTGCGGACACCCGGAGTGGTTTTGGTGCTGTCCGCAGAATCCTTATCGTTCTCTGTTTCTACCGAACTGCTATTTGCAGGAACGGAAGAAGCGGTAGCAGAACGTTCCGGTGAGGAACGGTGCGTCAGCATTGTCATCACAAGGCGCCCTTCAAAGATGACAAGAACCAACATTACCATAATAATCAGATTCAGGACCAGTGTATCCTTCTTCTTTTTTCGTACACGTCTTTTAGACATATTTATTATCTCCTGTACTTCTATTTGTCGAATCGGATGGAAATATCCGGTTTATGACAGTGGCTTAGTTATGATGAATCAAACAGTGACGGTTATCGTTACTGTTCACGGGGCAGTTGTCCCGCGAGGTGTTCAGGTGCATTTTTGCACCTGAATCCCGAGTTATGTGGCGAGAAATTGTACCGAAGGTACAATTTCTGTACACCGCGAAGCGTGTTACTGGTCAGACGGCTGCCATTTTGGCAGACGTGTGAACAGTAACTGGTTATCAGATCGCGTCGAATATCCGCACAATTTGGAATTGATTATCGCAATATTATATTATATAATAAACTGGCTGATTGTAAATGGTATAATTTGAAATTCTTTTTAAATTATACCGGAATCGGCTGAAAAGTAAAGTGTTTCATCGTTGATTCATAAAAATTTCAGGAGAAAAAGACATATGATATTCAGCAGTTTACTGTTTTTGTTCCGTTTTCTGCCGCTGGTGTTGGTTTTGTATTACGTTGCTCCGGTCAGGATGAGGAATCTGATTCTTTTCTTATTCAGTCTTGTATTTTATGCATGGGGGGAACCGATGTACATTTTGCTGATGCTGGTGTCCATACTGGTATCGTATACCGGAGGAATTTTGGTCGACCGCTATCAGGGATTAGGACGCAGAGGAGCTGCCCGTGTGGCTCTGGTAATCTCCTCAGTCATCAGCCTTTCGCTGCTTGGCTTTTTCAAGTACGCGGATTTTCTGATTGGAACGGTCAACAGCCTGGCGGGGACGGATTTGGCTTTGCTTAAAATTGCACTTCCGATCGGGATTTCTTTTTATACTTTCCAGACGATGTCATATACGATTGATGTGTACCGTGGGGAGGCAAACGTTCAGAGAAATTTCATTTCCTTTGGGGCATACGTTGCCATGTTCCCGCAGCTGATCGCAGGGCCGATCGTCCAGTATAAGACGATTGACGCGCAGCTTCGGAACAGGAAGGAGACCTCAGAGCAGTTTGCAGAGGGGATTCACCGTTTTATGATCGGGTTGGGCAAGAAAGTACTGCTTGCAAATAATGCGGGTGTGCTTTGGGATACCATCCGTGAGATGCCGGTCGGAGAGATTCCGGTGGCAACTGCCTGGATGGGACTGGCGGCGTATTCGTTCCAGCTCTACTTTGATTTTTCTGCCTATTCGGATATGGCGATCGGATTGGGCCACATGTTTGGATTCCGGTTTCTGGAGAACTTCAATTATCCGTATATTTCAAAAAGCATTACGGAGTTCTGGAGAAGGTGGCATATATCGCTTAGTACGTGGTTCAGGGATTATGTGTATATTCCGCTTGGCGGCAATCGGGTGAATATCCGGAAGCACGTCCGAAATATTATGGCGGTATGGTTTCTGACGGGTATCTGGCATGGAGCGAGCTGGAACTTTGTCGTATGGGGACTGTATTACGGTGTGCTGCTCTTGATTGAAAAGTTTTTCCTCGGACGTTACCTGAAGAAGCTGCCTGCGGTATTCCAACATCTCTATTGTATCATTTTGGTCATGCTCGGGTGGAATATTTTTGTGTTCGATGACATGGGGCAGGGGCTTCAGTATATGAGAACCTTGTTCGGATTGTATGGCCAGGGCCTTGGCAATCGGGAGACGGTATATCTTCTATATAATAATATAATTTTGCTGATTTTACTGGCACTTGGGAGTACCAGACTTCCGAAGCTGATCGGAGACTGGTTTGCGGAGAAGACTGAGAAGAAAGACCTGATTGCAGTACTGGGAAGGGGATGCTTCTATACAGTGATTTTCCTGCTGTCAGTTGCGTGGCTGGTGGACGCTTCCTATAATCCATTTTTGTATTTCAGGTTTTAGGAGAAAGGGGAATATCCGATTTGAACAAGAGACAGTCTTGGAATATGATTACACTTTTTGCCATATTGATTTTTGGCTTCACGGCGGCGACTTTGCTGACACCGCCGAATGAATACTCGGAAACGGAAAACAGGACACTTGCGCAGCTTCCGAAGCCGACAGGCGAGTCGCTTCTGAGCGGTGAATTCGAAGAGGATTATGAAGATTATCTGACGGACCAGTTCGTTTTACGGGATAAGTGGATTGGATTGAAGACGGATGTAGAGCGAATGATGTTCCGGCGTGAAAGCAAGGATATTTATTTCGCAGAGGATGACTATCTGATTGAGAAGCATACGGGGGCATTCACGGGAGCACAGGCGGATGCGAATATCCATGCGCTGGCAGCCTTTTTTGAACAGTATCAGGGGCAATTCCAGGGGCATATGACTGCGATGGTTGTGCCGAATGCAGTGTCCGTTCTGCGAGAAAAGCTGCCGCCGTTTGCATCGCCGTATGATGAGAATCTCTATTTGGAACAGATAAGGGAAGCACTGCCGGAGGGAGTCTGGTTTGATACGGCAGAGATTTTGCAGCAGCACAGCAGCGAAGATATTTATTACCGGACAGACCATCACTGGAAAACGGGCGCGGCATTTTATGTTTATCAGGAGTGGGCCAGGGCGCAGGGGCTTCACATGCCGCAGTCGGATGAGTTTGAGATCACGACAGTGACGGAGGAATTTGAGGGAACGATTCAATCAAAGCTGGGCATTGAAACCAGAAAGGATTCGATTGAGCTGTATCTTCCGAAGGAAGATTTGTTTTATACGGTTCAGAAGGAAGAAGGGCAGGAGATCAGCTACAGCCTATACGATGAGCCACTGCTGGAAACGAAGGATAAGTACGGTGTGTTTTTCGGGGGAAACCATGCGGTCATACGGGTCCGAACGAAAGCTGCAAATGGCAAACGGATTCTTGTGATCAAGGATTCCTATGCGAACTGTTTTGTACCGTTTCTGCTTCCGGAGTTCGAGGCAATTGATCTGCTGGATGTGCGGTATTATAATCAGAAAGTGAGTGAACTGATTGAAGCCGGGAACTATACGGATATATTGTTCCTGTACAATGCGGCAGGGTTCGCGGAGGAAAGCAGTATTGTGAGACTGGGATACTGACAGAAGCAGTATTTCCTGCATATGGCTGCGAAAAGGATGCGAGGCATGAATGGGCAGTAATGAGGATAATGTGGTAGTAGGAACTGAAAAAGTGAAAATGGAGATTTGAGACAGAAAGGAGAGCGTGGAAATGAATATGATCGTTGCCTGTGACCGAAACTGGGGAATTGGCTATCAGAACAAACTGCTGGTGAGCATTCCGGCAGATATGAAGTTTTTCCGGGAAATGACGACTGGGAATGTGGTGGTGATGGGAAGAAAGACACTGGAGAGCTTTCCGAACGGGCTGCCGCTTATGAACCGCACGAATATTGTTCTTACAGAGAACCGGGAATACAAAGTAAAAGGAGCGATTATCTGCCATACGATGGAAGAAGTACTTGAGAAACTGAAGGAATATCCGTCGGAGGATATTTATATCATCGGTGGGGAAAGTATTTACCGTCAGTTTCTGCCGTACTGTGATGTAGTGCATGTGACGAAAATTGACCATGCCTACCTTGCGGATGCATATTTTCCGAATCTGGATGAGCTGGAGGATTGGCAGATCACGGCAGACAGTGAGGAACAGACGTATTTCGATCTGGAGTATACCTTCTATAAATATGAGAGAAAAGAAAACTGAAGAAAATATTCAGGACAGAGAAACCGATATCAGGAAAATAAAATACAGATAAAAACCGTCCCGGGCAGTGAAAATTGCGGTCCGGGACGGTTTTGTAATTACATGAGTTATCTGTTATTTTTCCTGCTGCTGCGGTACTTTTCTTCACAATACTTGCAGCGGTAAACTTCTTTTTCAGGATCTGTCAGCAGGAATACCTGATCCAGTTCCTGTTCGATGGAAGTGATGCAGCGCGGATTTTTGCAGTGAATGATATTGACCAGCTGCTTAGGCAGCTTCAGCTCCTTCTTGTCAACAATTGTGGCATTCTGAATGATATTGACCGTGATGTTGTGGTCGATGTAGCCAAGTACATTCAGATCAAGCTGGTCAATAGGGCATTCTACCTTGATAATGTCCTTCTTGCCCATCTTGTTGCTGTGTGCATTCTTGATGATAGCAACACAGCAGTCCATTTTGTCCAGCTTCAGGTATTTGTAAATCTGCATACTTTTTCCGGCCTCGATATGATCGAGGACAACACCTTCATTTAACTGACCGACATTTAACATACCTTCACCTCCAGAAGAGTAAGAATCAGAGCCATACGCACATAGACACCGTACTGTACCTGTTTGAAATAAGCAGCTCTCGGATCATCATCGACTTCGACAGAAATTTCATTCACGCGGGGAAGCGGATGAAGAACGAGCATGTCCGGCTTCGCGAGTTCCATCTTGGTTTTGTCCAGAATGTAGAAATCTTTCATGCGGACATAATCTTCTTCATTGAAGAAACGCTCCTTCTGTACGCGGGTCATGTACAGAAGGTCCAGTTCCGGGAGAGCATCTTCCAGACGGACGACTTCTTTGAACTTCTGATTGTTTTTGCGCAGGACATCCTCGCGGATATAATCCGGGATCCGGAGCTCTTCCGGTGAAATCAGTACGAAGGTCACTTCCGGATAGCGCACGAGTGCATTGATCAGGGAGTGGACGGTACGGCCGAATTTGAGGTCTCCACAGAGACCGATCGTAATATGGTCAAGTCTGCCCTTCAGGGAACGGATCGTCAGAAGATCGGTGAGTGTCTGGGTGGGATGCTGATGGCCTCCGTCACCGGCATTGATAACCGGAATAGAGGACTTCATGGATGCAACCAGAGGAGCACCTTCCTTCGGATGGCGCATGGCGCAGATATCTGCGTAGCAGGAGACGATGCGGATCGTATCGGAAACACTTTCTCCTTTTGCGGCAGAGCTGGAATCAGCCGAAGAAAAACCAAGTACGCTGCCACCCAGATTCAACATCGCTGCTTCGAAACTGAGTCTTGTACGTGTACTTGGTTCATAAAATAATGTTGCAATTTTCTTACCTTCACAAGCGTGAGCATATTTTGCAGGATTCGCTTCAATGTCATTAGCCAGGTCGAGAAGCTGGTCCAGCTCTTCGACTGTAAAGTCCAAAGGACTCATAATGTGTCTCATAGTTTCCTCCTTATTCAATGGTAATAATGCAGCAGACAGCAGGCACCCCGGAATGCCCAAAAACAGCAGCAGGATGATCCGGCCCATGTATCTGCCGGGTGAAAATTACTGGCATTATCATATACTATTCATAGGGGAATTTCAAGAAATTTTTTGCTTTTTTCTATGAGGTAAGGTATAATGGTGTCATTGACCACAGAGTGAGCAGTACGATAGAATGACAGGGAGGATTGCTATGACCTATCAGGAGAAGAAGAGAACGGCATTTCTGGGATTACCGTGGACCTTTACGATATATACGATTACGGATGAGATTATCACGGTCAACAGTGGTTTTTTGAATAAGACAGAAAATGACTGTTATCTGTATAAGGTGATTGATGTACGGCTTGAAACGAGTCTTCTGGAGCGGATATTCGGTCTTGGGACGATTCACTGCTTCAGCAGCGATGTGACCCATCCGGATCTTCGGATTCAACATATCCGGAAGGCGAAGGAAATCAAGGATTATATTCTTCACCAGTCAGAGGAGGCGCGCCTGAAACGCAAGACATTGAATACACAGAGTCTGGACGGCAATCCGATGACAGGGATGATGGGGCGGACAGACAGCTGTGATTGACGGACAGGATTTCTTTTCGATCCCCCGTTGACATCGCTGGTAAGGCTTGGTAGAATAGTCGGGTGTTTTGAGTGATCATACGGAATAATCAGAGGTTTTGGAGGAAGTTACTGTGAGCGATATTAGAAGTGAGATTGAGAAGCGGAGGACATTTGCCATTATTTCGCACCCGGATGCCGGTAAGACAACTTTGACAGAAAAGTTCCTGCTCTACGGAGGAGCGATCAATCTGGCAGGTTCGGTTAAGGGAAAGGCTACGGCACGCCATGCCGTTTCAGACTGGATGGAGATTGAGAAGGAGAGAGGTATCTCGGTCACTTCCTCAGTGCTGCAGTTCAATTATGGCGGATACTGTATTAATATTCTGGATACACCGGGACATCAGGATTTCTCGGAGGATACATACCGGACCCTGATGGCTGCCGATTCTGCCGTGATGGTGATTGATGCTTCCAAGGGTGTAGAGGCGCAGACCAGAAAGCTGTTCAAGGTATGTGTGATGCGCCATATTCCGATTTTTACATTTATTAATAAGCTGGACCGGGATGCAAATGATACGTTTGAGCTGTTGGATGATATTGAAAAAGAACTCGGTATTGCCACGTGCCCGATCAACTGGCCGATCGGTTCAGGAAAGAATTTTAAGGGAGTCTATGAACGGGCATCCCGGAAGGTAACGACCTATACGGATACGCAGAAGGGAACGAAGGAAGGGATTGCAACAGAGATCGATGTCGATGATCCGGAGCTTGCAGCGTTTATTGGAGAGGCCAATATGGAGCAGTTGATGGAAGAGATCGAGCTGCTGGATGGTGCTTCTGCAGAATTTGATCAGGAAAAGGTAAGTAAGGGAGAATTATCCCCGGTATTTTTCGGGTCTGCGCTTACGAATTTCGGTGTGGAGATTTTTCTGAAGCATTTCCTTCAGATGACGACTCCGCCGCTTCCGAGGATGTCGGACAGTGGAATCGTAGATCCGATCAAAGAGGACTTTTCTGCATTTGTATTTAAAATCCAGGCAAATATGAATAAGGCACATCGTGACCGAATCGCATTTATGCGTATCTGTTCCGGAAAGTTTGACGCTGGTATGGAGGTTTACCATGTGCAGGGAGATAAGAAACAGCGCCTTTCCCAGCCGCAGCAGATGATGGCACAGGAACGCCATATTGTATCGGAAGCATATGCAGGGGATATTATCGGCGTATTTGATCCGGGGATTTTTTCCATTGGGGATACCGTTTGCAAGCCGGGACTGAAGTTTGCCTACGAAGGGATCCCGACGTTTGCACCGGAGCATTTCGCACGTGTACGCCAGCTGGATACAATGAAGCGGAAGCAGTTTGTTAAGGGAATTAACCAGATCGCGCAGGAAGGTGCCATCCAGATTTTCCAGGAGTTCAATACCGGTATGGAAGAAATTATTGTCGGGGTGGTTGGTGTCCTTCAGTTTGATGTCCTGAAATACCGTCTGGAAAATGAATATAACGTAGATATCCGCCTTGAGACACTGCCGTACGAGCATATCCGCTGGATTGAGAACGAAGAGATTGATATGAACCGGATTGTAGGAACTTCGGATATGAAGAAGATCAAGGATCTGAAAGGGCGTCCGCTGCTTCTGTTTGTCAACAGCTGGTCTGTCGGTATGGTGCTTGACCGGAATGAAGGGCTTGTGCTGTCTGAGTTCGGCCGTTCCTGATAATTCTTGCAAGAGCTTCTTGCAAAACATGTTTTTTTTGTTATAATGAAAGTAACGGTTCAGCCATCAGCTACAGACAGAGCTGTTTTGGCAGCGATTGCCTGTGAAGCAGGCAGATTTGCGGCTTGTATGGCGTAAGGTTGAAGAGTCTAAGTATCAGGGCATGGATGAAAAGGTCTGTGTCAAAGTGCCGGGCAGCGGAAACGGATCGGGGATTGCTTCGCGAAAAGCCGCAGTTTCGGAGATTCAGGAGGTATATTGATGGAGAATTATACAGAAAATATGGTAGAGAATGTAGAAGAGCATACTCACAAGCTTGAGAATGAAGAGAAGTTCGGGGAAGTGCGGATTGCTGATGAAGTAGTAGCGATCATTGCAGGTCTGGCAGCCTCTGAGGTCGAGGGAGTTGCATCAATGGCAGGAAATGTGACGCGTGACCTGATCGGGAAGCTTGGAATGAAGAGCCTTTCCAAGGGAGTACGTGTGACAATGGAAGAGAATACGGTGTATGTACGTCTGGCGATCAACATTCAGTATGGTTACAATGTTCCGTCTACCTGCACAAAGATTCAGGATAAAGTAAAGACTGCAATTGAGACGATGACTGGTCTGGAAGTTGCTGAAGTCAATATCAAGATCGTAAACGTGACGATGGAATGATCGCTGTTACGGTTCCAAAATGCTGTGTGGAGAGGGAACGTGTAAAGTTCCCTTTTTTGCAATGATCTTCCGTCGTGTGATTACGGTGGTGCAGCCGCCGCAGCGGACGGAAACGCGGTTATATGGCCGGCAGGGAATGCGGGTACATTTACAGAATGAACAGAAAGAAAGGCGATCTGCAAGATACGTAAATCGGGGAGAGACAATGAAAAGAAGTGAGATCAGAGAGAACATGTTTAAGCTCATTTTCTGCGCAGAATTTCACAGCAGTGATGAGCTGGCAGCACAGCTGGCAGCCTATCTGGAAGAGATGCCGGAGGTGTCAGAACAGGAACATACGTATATCGTAGAAAAATTTGAGGATATTAAAAAGAACATCACGGAAATTGATGAGAAAATCAACGGCGTAGCGAAGGGCTGGAAGACAGACCGGATGGGAAAGGCAGATCTGGCTATCCTGAGACTGGCCGTTTATGAGATGCTGTATGAGGAAGCAATCCCTGTCAAGGTAGCAATCAATGAAGCGGTGGAGCTTGCCAAGATATTCGGCGGAGATGATTCCCCTGCATTTGTCAACGGAATTCTTGCGAAGCTGGTATAAGATATGGCGAAGGTTTATTCCGTAGGGCAGGTCAATTCTTATATTAAAAATATGTTTCAGCAGGATTTTGTGCTGAACCGTATCGGGATTCGCGGAGAAGTGTCGAACTGTAAATACCATACATCGGGACACATTTACTTCTCTCTGAAGGATGCGGAGGGGACGATTGCGTGTGTCATGTTTGCCAGTGCCAGGAAGGGACTGGCATTTCGGTTATTGGACGGACAGCAGGTGGTAGTACAGGGCAGTGTCAGTGTCTATGAGCGTGACGGTCGTTACCAGGTGTATGCAAAAGAAATCCGGCTGGACGGGGCAGGACTGCTGTATGAAAAATATCTGGCTCTGAAGCAGGAACTGGAAGAGATGGGGATGTTTGCGGCGGAATATAAGCAGCCGATTCCGCAGTATGTCAGGAGACTCGGTGTTGTCACCGCACCGACCGGAGCTGCGGTGCGCGATATCATCAATATCTCCACGAGGAGAAATCCCTGGATCCAGATTATCCTGTATCCGGCGCAGGTGCAGGGACAGGGAGCAGCAGAAAGTGTGGCTGCCGGAATCCATGCACTGGATGAGCTTGGCGTGGATGTGATGATCGTCGGACGCGGAGGCGGTTCCATTGAGGACCTGTGGGCATTCAATGAAGAAATGGTGGCACGGGCGATCTTTGAGTGCCGGACTCCTGTGATATCAGCGGTCGGGCATGAGACAGATACGACGATCGCTGATTTTGTGGCGGATCTTCGTGCACCGACGCCATCAGCGGCGGCTGAGCTGGCAGTGGCCGATGTCCGTGAGCTACTTGCCGGGCTGGAAGAGATGAAACTGAGGCTCACACGGGAGATGGAATACCGCATTCAGGAGTTCCGGCGAAAAACGGAACAGTATCAGATGCGCCTCACACATGCGTCGCCGGAGCAGAAGCTGCTGGCACACCGGCAGCATTTGATGGAGCTGGAGGATAAATTACAGTACCGGATGGATGCCGTGGTACGCGGGAAACAGCATCAGCTTGGTATTTACATTGAAAAGCTTCGGGGGCTTTCGCCGCTCGAAAAGCTGGCTCAGGGATTTAGTTGCGTAACGGATGGAGACGGAAAGAGGGTTTATTCCGTCCATCAGGTGAAAAAGAATGATCCGGTTCAGATCTATGTATCAGACGGATGGATAGAAGCAAGGGTATTGTCTGCAGAAGAGTCGGTCTCTGATTATGACAGGCAGGATTTTGCGGGGAATGCGATGAATGGATTTACGGACAGGGAGGAATTCCATGAATGAGGACAGGATGTTTGCAGCAGGGCAGACCGGAGAAGAAATGACACTGGAAGAGGCGTTTGAGCAGCTTGATTCAGTGGTAGAAGCGTTGGAGAGCAGGGAGATTTCTCTGGAAGATTCGTTCCGGAAATATCAGGAAGGAATGAATCTGCTGAAGCTCTGCAATGATAAAATAGATCAGGTGGAAAAAAAGATTTTAGTAATGAACGGGGATGGTGGACTTGACGAATTTTGATGACCAGATGAAAAAAAGGGTGACGGAAGTAAAGAGCATTATCGAAAACTACCTGCCGCAGGAAGAAGGCTTTCAGCGTACACTTCTGGAAGCAATGAATTACAGTATGCTGGTAGGGGGAAAGAAGCTGCGGCCACTTCTGATGCAGCAGACGTATGTGATGTTCGGCGGAACCTCTGCAATTGTACAGCCATTCATGGCGGCGATCGAGATGATCCATACACATTCATTGATTCACGATGATCTTCCGGCCATGGACAATGATGAATACAGACGCGGGAAAAAGACAACCCACATCGTCTATGGAGAAGCGATGGCGATTCTGGCAGGCGACGCCCTGCTGAATCATGCGTATGAGACGGCAGCACGTGCTTTTGAGATGGACCCGCAGAATCCGAATATCGGCAGGGCCTTTGCGATCCTGACATCTAAAACAGGAATTGACGGTATGATCGGAGGCCAGTCGGTGGACGTGGAGTATGTGGACCGGCCTCTGACGGAGGAGCAGCTCTCATTTATTTACCGGATGAAAACGAGTGCACTGATTGAAGCTTCGATGATGGTCGGAGCAGTGCTTGCCGGAGCAGGTGAGGAAGAGGTCGAGACGGTGCGGCAGATTGCGGAGAAGGTCGGACTGGCATTCCAGATTCAGGATGATATTCTTGATGTCATTGGAGACAGGGAAGTGCTTGGAAAGGCAACGAAGAGCGACGAGAAGAATAATAAGACGACGTACGTTACGGTGAAGGGGCTGGAGCAGGCAAAGAAGGATGTGGCACGATATTCAGAGGAAGCAGTACAGCTTCTGCAAAAGCTCCCATGTGAGAATGAGTTCCTGCATGAGCTGATTCTGCAGTTGATTCACCGCAGCGCCTGAGGAGGGCCACACATGCTGTTAGAGAAAATTAATGCAGTAAACGATATCAGACAAATCGAGAGAGAGCAGCTTCCGGAGCTGGCACAGGAAATCCGTGATTTCCTGATTGAGAAGATCAGTGTGACCGGAGGACATCTGGCATCAAATCTGGGTGTGGTTGAGCTTACGATGGCGCTTCATCTCGTTTTTGACCTTCCAAAAGATAAACTGATCTGGGATGTAGGGCATCAGTCCTACACCCATAAGATACTGACCGGGCGGAAGGATGGCTTTGACCAGCTCCGTAAATACGGCGGGATGAGCGGATTTCCGAAGAGAAAAGAGAGCAGCTGTGACGCTTTTGATACGGGACACAGCTCGACATCTGTCTCTGCGGGACTTGGATACGTGCGGGCGCGGGAGATTCTGCACGACGATTACAGTGTTGTGTCCATCATCGGAGACGGGGCTTTGACCGGAGGTATGGCGTATGAAGCGCTCAACAATGCATCGCAGCTGAAGTCCAATTTTATTATCGTATTGAATGACAACAATATGTCGATCTCTGAGAATGTGGGAGGAATCTCTGCGTATCTTGGGAATATCCGGACGGCGGAGGCCTATACCGATTTGAAAACAGGAGTAGAAAATACGCTCAACCAGATTCCGGTCTACGGGGACCGGCTGATCCGCGGCCTTCGCAGAACCAAGCAGGGAATCAAGCAGTTTCTGATTCCCGGGATGTTTTTTGAAGAGATGGGCCTGACGTATCTCGGGCCGGTAGATGGGCATAATATTTCGCAGATGGTGCGTGTGTTCCGGGAGGCAAAACGTGTGAACGGGGCAGTGCTGGTTCATGTAAATACGGTAAAAGGAAAGGGATTTTCTCCAGCGGAGCGTATGCCGTCCAGATTTCATGGGGCGGAGCCGTTTGAGATGGAAACAGGGCTTCCGAAGGCAAGAAAGAAAAAGGCATCCTATACGGATGTATTCTCAACAGTGATGTGCAAGATGGGCGCACGGGAGCCGAAGCTGGTGGCAGTGACTGCGGCGATGCCGGACGGTACCGGGCTGAAGCGCTTCCGGAATATGTACCGGGACCGTTTTTTCGATGTCGGGATTGCGGAGGAGCACGCGGTTACGTTTGCGGCAGGGCTGGCAGCAGGCGGGCTGAAGCCGGTCGTGGCGGTATATTCCTCGTTCCTGCAGCGGGCTTTTGACCAGACGATTCACGATGTCTGTATCCAGAACCTTCCGGTCGTTTTTGCGATTGACCGGGCCGGACTGGTAGGAAGCGACGGAGAGACACATCAGGGGATTTTTGACCTGTCTTATCTGTCCATGATTCCGAACATGTGTGTCATGGCTCCGAAGAATAAATGGGAGCTTGCAGATATGCTGAAGTATGCAATTGCTTATGAAGGCCCGATTGCGCTGCGCTATCCGCGCGGGGAAGCATATGATGGCCTTCAGGAATTCCGCGCCCCGGTCGTGTACGGAAAGAGTGAGATTCTGTATGATGAACGGGGGTTGGCACTGGTGGCGGTCGGAAGTATGGTGAAGACTGCGGAGCAGGTGCGTATCATGCTGCGCGAGCTTGGCTATAGCTGTACGCTGGTCAACGCACGGTTTGTAAAGCCGGTCGATGAGAAGATGCTTGCATATCTGGCCGGGGATCATAAGCTTGTTGTGACAATAGAAGAAAATGTGAAGAACGGCGGATTCGGCGAGACAGTGCTGGAATATTACAATGAGACGCATTCAGATGTACATGTCATGCAGGTAACACTTCCGGACGATTATATAGAGCATGGAAATGTGGATCTGCTGAAAGAAGAGGCCTGTATTGATGCAGAGTCGATATATAAAAAGATTCTGGTGGAGTATCTGTCACTGGAATTAGAGTAAATACGGGAAAGAAAAACAGTTCCATTTGAGGCTGATATTATTGTCTGCAGACCGAAGGGCTGTGAATAGTAACGGATGATTCAGATTGGAGCTTTGGATGACAGGAGTTGCAGGAATGAAAGAGAGACTGGATGTGCTGCTGGTACAACGCGGACTTGCCGCATCGAGGGAAAAAGCGAAGGCAGTCATTATGGCAGGAGATGTGCTGGTGAATGGACAGCGTGAGGATAAAGCCGGCACAATGTTTGATGAGAAAGCCGAGATCACGGTCAAAGGCAGTCAGATGAAGTATGTCAGCCGCGGCGGACTGAAGCTGGAAAAGGCGATGAGCCATTTCGACGTCACACCATCCGGCAAGGTCTGTATGGATATCGGTGCATCGACTGGAGGATTTACAGACTGTATGCTCCAGAATGGAGCGGTGAAGGTGTATGCGGTGGATGTCGGACATGGACAGCTTGCATGGAGCCTGCGCAACGATGAGCGTGTCGTCTGTATGGAAAAGACAAATATCCGGTATGTGACACCGGAGGATATTGAGGAGCCCGTTGCATTTGCATCGATTGATGTTTCCTTTATTTCGCTGACGAAGGTACTGCTTCCGGCCCGCGGACTGCTGACGGAAGACGGCGAGATTGTCTGTCTGATTAAGCCTCAGTTTGAGGCCGGGCGTGAGAAGGTCGGGAAGAAAGGCGTTGTGCGTGATCCGGCGGTTCACAGGGAAGTGATTGAAAAAGTAGCGGCGTATGCAATGGCGATTGGATTTGATGTTCTGGCGCTGGAATTCTCGCCGATCAAAGGGCCGGAGGGGAACATTGAGTATCTGATGCATCTGAAAAAGGGCAGTGAAAAGAGCGGCCATATGCAGGAAGGAATTACTGTGGAAGAGATTGTGAAGGCTGCACATGCAGAACTGGACCGGTCGTGAAGATGGTTTTTTGGAGCAGATTATGAATACATTTTATGTCATAACGAATTATTTAAAGGACCCGGAATACCGGACTGCGGGCAATATCCGGAATTATCTGGAGGAAAAAGGGAAGACCTGTTATATTCAGGAGCGGAGAAACGGCATTCTGTCCGGTCCGTATAAATATACGGATGCGGATAAGATACCGGAGGATGTAGAGGGCGTTCTGGTTCTCGGCGGTGACGGAACACTTCTGCAGGCAGCACGTGACCTGATGGAACGGAAGCTGCCGCTGCTTGGAGTCAATATGGGGACGCTCGGCTATCTGGCTGAAATTGAACACAAAAATATCAGACCGGCGCTCGACCGTCTTTTGGCAGACGAATATATTGTGGAACAGCGGATGATGATCTATGGATGTGTGTACCACTATGGAAAGAAAATGCTTGGAGATGTGGCACTGAACGATATCGTCATTACCCGGAACGGGCGGCTGCGTGTTGTGGATTTTAATGTATACGTAGATGGAGAGTTTCTAAGCTCCTACAGTGCGGATGGAGTCATTATATCCACACCGACCGGTTCGACCGGATACAATCTGTCAGTTGGCGGGCCGATCGTGGCGCCGCAGGCATCTCTGATACTTCTGACGGCGCTTGCGCCCCATACGCTGAATTCCCGGCCGATTGTCCTCCCGGACAATGTGGAAATCACGATTGAGATTGGTTCCAGTCATGGGACGGATATCGACGGAGCTGAGGCGACGTTTGACGGAGATACTTCAGTGAAACTGAATTCCGGTGATCGGATCATTATCACAAAAGCGGAGAGCAGGACACTTTTGATTAAGACGAAGAACACGAGTTTTCTGGAAATATTGCGGGAAAAGATGAACAGATAGAGGTTACAGAATGAAAATTGGAAGGCATGCAAAGATCATTGATTTAATCAGCCGGTACGACATCGAAACACAAGAGGATCTGGCTGAACGTCTGAATCAGGAAGGATACCGGGTGACGCAGGCTACAATATCACGCGATATCAGGGAACTGAAGCTGACGAAGATTGCAACGAATGACGGGAAACAGAAGTATGCGCTGATGAACGCCAGCGGCGCCGGAATGGATGAGAAATACCTGCGTGTGCTGACGGATGGCTTTGTGTCTATGGATATGGCGCAGAATATTCTGGTGATAAAGACTGTTTCCGGTATGGCGATGGCAGTTGCGGCTGCGCTGGATGCGATGCACTGGTCCGAGGTGGCCGGATGCATTGCGGGAGATGACACCATTATGTGTGCGATACGCAGTGCAGAGGATACGGTAAAGGTCATGGAAAAGATCAGCAGAATTGTCGGAAAAAGATCATAAAAACGTGCGAGGCTGCGATCGAATCGCCAGTTTACCGGAGAAGCAGTCGATACAGGCAGTAGGGGAAGAGAGTACGGGATAAGCAGATGATAGTAAGTTTACATGTAAAAAATATGGCATTAATCGAGGAGGTTGAGGTTGAATTCGGGCGCGGGCTGAATATCCTGACCGGTGAGACGGGAGCCGGCAAATCAATTGTGCTCGGATCGGTCAACATTGCACTCGGTACCGGAAATTTCCGCGATCTTGTGCGGGAGGATGCCGATTATGCACTGGTGGAACTGGTATTTCACTCGGAACAGGAAGTAGTGCGCAAAAAGCTGGAGAAGATGGATATTCCTCAGGAGGATGGAGAGGTAATCATTTCCAGAAAATACAAAAATGGACGGAGTGTCAGCAAGGTCAACGGTGAGACGGTTCCGGTATCCTTCGTACGTGAGCTGGCCTCAGAGCTGCTGGATATTCATGGACAGCATGAGCATCAGACACTGCTGTATCCGAAGAACCATCTGGGAATTCTGGATGAATACTCCGGTCAGGAGCTGGCTGTGCTTCTGAAACAATGCAGCGAACAGTATCATACACTGCTTCAGGCACGCCGCAGACTGGAAAAGGCGCAGGCGGATGAAGCAAGCCGGGCGAAAGAAATGGATTTCCTTGCATTTGAACTGCAGGAAATCGAGTCGGCTGCACTGAAACCGGGCGAAGACGAGGAGCTGGAAGCACAGTATCGTCTGATGGCGAATGGCCAGAGAATTATGGAAGCTCTTTCTGAGACCGGTAGTCTGACCGGATGCGGATCCGATTCGGGGGCTTCAGACGCGATCGGCCATGCGCTTCGTGCCATGAATGCGGTGAGCGGCTTCGATGAAGAACTCGGAGGGCTTTGTGGAACACTCGAAGAAATCGAGAGCCTGCTGAACGATTTTAACCGCGGACTGGCAGATTATATGGACAGCTTCACCTTCGATGAGCAGGAAATGCACCGTATTGAGGAGCGTCTGGATCTTTTGAACCGTATGAAGGCAAAATATGGAAAAACATTGGAGGACGTTCTGGCATACCAGAGGGAAAAAGAAGACCGCCTTGAGGTTTTGGAAAACTATGAAGAATATCTGGCAAGACTGCGGGCAGAATATGAGAAGAGCGAACGAAATATCCGGCAGACTTCGAAGGAGATCACTGCGATCCGCAGACAGAATGCAAAAGTATTGAAGGCGAAAATCACGGAAGCGTTAGTAGATCTGAATTTTCTGAACGTACAGTTTGAAATTCAGTTTGAATCTCTGGATAAGCCGTGTGATCATGGCATGGATGCAGTATGCTTCCTGATATCGACGAATCCCGGTATGCCGGCAAAGCCCCTTGGGGATGTGGCATCCGGCGGAGAACTTTCCCGAATCATGCTTGCAATCAAGGCTGTCATGGCAGAGCAGGATGCAGTGGAGACTTTGATATTTGATGAGATTGATACCGGAATCAGCGGCAGGACGGCACAGAAGGTATCCGAGAAAATGGCGGTGATTGCGCGGAATCATCAGATCATCTGCATCACGCATCTGGCACAGATCGCATCTATGGCAGATCAGCATTTCCAGATTGAGAAGCATCCGTCAGGGGGGAAAACAGTTACGACGATTACACAGCTTTCAGAGGAAGAAAGTGTTACGGAGCTTGCGCGCATCCTCGGAGGCGCAGAGATCACGCAGGCAGTGCTTGATAATGCGCGTGAGATGAGGGAATTGGCGGAACGTACCAGAAAGGGAAGGAGTGTTTGAAACCCCGCCTTGAAAGTGATACCTGTGGGCAGATTGTTTTAGGGGAAATATTTGAAAAATTTTTATACAAAAAAATACCAGAGTGGAATGGACAGAATTTCACATACTGAAAGCAGAGGCTGTTACTTGAGTCTCTGCTTTCTTTTGTACGAATGTGAATGGTGTAAATCGATACGTCGGGCAGCCGACATAAGAGAAAACAGATGCGCTTCGGCGCAGAATGGAGGAACTCATGACTTGCAGGGAAAAATACAGAAGAGGTATTCATATCATGCTGGCTGTCAGCGTACTGGGACTGCTGTTTGGCTGCTGGGCTGCATTAAAAAGCCAGATTCCGGAACAGATGTACGTGACAACAGCAGGGGAAATTCCGCATCTCTTCGAAAAGCCATTTGAATGGATGATAGAAGCGGAAAAAACAAATGGGACGGATGGAGAAGCGGCGGATCCGCCGCATCCGGAGACAGAACTGAAAACAGAAGAGGCCAGCAATATTTTTACATCAGGCCAGTACGCCGGAAGCAGAATATCATCAGGCCTATTGGAACGTGTAGACTCCAGTTACGAGGTAGAGTATTCCCTGTTTGGGAAAATTCCGCTGAAAACGGCCAGCGTGAGTGTCGTAGCACGGAAAAGCGTGTACGCAGGCGGAACCCCGATCGGAATATATATGGAAACCAATGGGGTTATGGTAGTTGATACAGATCATGTCACGGCTGTGGACGGAAGAGATTACGAACCTGCGGCCAATATATTAAAATCAGGTGATTATATCCAGGCGGCGGATGGCGTACCGCTTGAAAATAAAGAGGAATTGATCGCATGTATGAATCAGTCTGAGGGAAAAGATGTCGTACTGGATATTACAAGGGATGGAGAGGCAATCCGTCTGAAAGTGACTCCGGTACAGACGGGAGAAAATACTTATAAGGCCGGTGTATGGGTAAGAAACGATACACAGGGAATCGGAACACTGACTTACGTGGAGGAATCCGGAAAATTCGGCGCGCTCGGCCACGGAATCAGTGATGTGGATACAGGAGAGCTTCTTCAGATACGGAAAGGGATCCTGTACGATACGGATGTGATCTCTGTAATCAAAGGAACAGAAGGTGTGCCGGGAGAACTGGCCGGGATAATTCATTACAGCGACGGTTATGTGATCGGGGACATCGAAAAGAATCAGGAAAATGGAATTTACGGGCAGATCTCAGGACTTCCGTATCTGGCAGAGGAACTGCAGAAATACGAAGTCGCATACAAGCAAGAGGCAGAAACAGGACCGGCTACCATACTCTGTTCCATTGGCGATGAATGCAGGGAATATGAGATCGAGATTCAGGAATTACGCCTGAATGGAAGAGATGTCAATAAAGGAATGGTGCTGAAGGTCACGGATGAGGAACTGCTGGAATTGACTGGGGGGATTGTACAGGGGATGTCAGGCAGCCCGATTTTGCAGAACGGACGGATCGTTGGGGCGGTGACCCATGTGTTTGTCAACGACCCCACGAAAGGGTATGGGATATTTATTGAGAATATGCTGGAGCGTTGAGTCTGGGCAGCAGTGCAAAGAAAGGCTCTGAGGAGGTTTGTTTACCCAGAGCCTTTTCTGATATGGTGATATATGGCGAAAGCCATACATGAGCAAGAAACGAAACGGATTGCGAATGCCGTATGCGTAGATGGAAGCTTGCTTGTGTAAGTGCTTTTTGCTGTTCAAAAAAGTGAAACAGTGTTTTTGGTGAGTGGAAGGCCCTCCCAGCATTACAAGTGTATAAAATCCTAATGTGATAAAAACTGATTAAGAGGAATAAAATAGTAGTGTATTTACACTCTGAAGTAAAAAATAATACATTTTGTATTCATTTTCCTTAAAAGGTGTGATATACTGTAGGAAAGGAGGCTCTTGAAAATGAAAGATATTTATTTGGTTAACTATTCTGTTAAAGGAATAAAAACATTAGATCAGTTAGTTTCTCTGTCCTTTTATAAAAAAGTGATTCCAAACAATCCAGATACACAGGAATATAATATTAAGGGAATCTATGGTATGAATGGCTCCGGTAAATCTGGTATTGTATCTTCCGTAGATATATTTAGAAATCTTCTTATCAATCCTGGGTATTTGAATAACCCGATTGTTCAAAAAAACTTAGATGCAATTGTTAACAAAAAAATCAGAGAATTGTTTATCGAAGCGGAGTATATTGCTCAATTTAAAGATGAGTTAGTGTTTTTCCGATACGGAATAACATTAGCGAGAGAGACCTCTGGAAAATATGTGATATCCGGTGAAGAATTATCTTCAAAAAGAGCGACTTCTAAAAATGATTCAATGGAAACTATCTATAAAGTAATAAATGGAGAAATTGTGTCTCTAAAAGGAGACA
>JAUNGL010000217.1 GCA_030524665.1 Lachnospiraceae bacterium
GCACGAAGCTGTTCATTTCTGGCCAAAATTGCTGCTTCTTCTTTTTCACGAGCGTTTTTGATGTTCTCTAATGCCAGAGCACACTCGCCGAGAATCGACAGCAGGACGCTGTTTTCAAAAGAATCCAGCGAAACTTCGTTCATTGCAATTCCTACAACGCCGTATACCTGCCTGCCCACCCGGATAGCCAAATACAGGCATTTGGCACTGGATAAGGTGTCGGTGGTGGCTCCGGCATGCTTGTTATTTCGCAGTACCCATGCCGCAACTGCCTTTTCGTTTTCAGAAACCAGGTTACTCCCGTCGCTGTCAGGCGTCCGAAAAATACTGGGACAATCAAGCTCCTGCCCATTTGACAAGTAGACCACAATATCTTTTTGCAGCAATTTAAGGAGCTGTCCCGCAGTAGCTTTTACAACGGCCTGTTCATCCGTTTCCCGTTGGAGAAGTTGATTCGTTTCGAACAAAATCTTCGTCCGATAGGCTGCATTGGCAGATTGTTTTGCATTATTTTTCAAACGTGTGGCAAGTGACCCGGTAAGTAGAGCCACCATGAACATGATCGGAAAAGTCACCAGGTAATTTGGATTGCTGAAACGGAAGGTAAAGCGCGGAACGGTAAAGAAAAAATTAAACACCAGTACGCTTACAATAGACGCTATAGCCCCGCAAAATCGACTCGTTGTGATGACCGAGATGACCAAAACACCGAAAATATATACAGACACAATGTTGGCCTCGGAAAAGCCCATCGTGTAAAACACATATCCGACCAAAGTGGAAGCCAGCAGGACGAGAATACTCTTTGCCAGATCTCGAACCGGCATAGCGGCTACATGAAACATTTTATTCCTATGCTTCTGGTGGACGATTCCTGAACTCGCATCCGGGATCACATGAATATCCAGATTGGGGGCACCGGCTATCAAATGTTCCGTCAGTGTCGGCTTGCTGAATATGCTTTTTCGCGTAGCCGTACTCCGCCCGATCACGATTTTAGAAACGCCGGAAAGCCTTGCAAACTCCGCTATCTGATAAGGAACATCTTCGCCGTAGACGGTTTCTATATGTGCACCAAGCTGTTCTGCCAACCGAATATTATCCCGCAGACGTTTCTTGTCATCTTCATTCATTTCGGCAGTGGCAGGCGTTTCCACGAAGAGAGCAGTAAAGTTTCCACGGAATGCTCGTGCCATTCTTGCGGCGGTTCGGATAATCTTCGCATTGGATGGAGAGGATGAGAGGCACACCAGAATATGCTCATCGGTGTGATAATCGCCCTGGTTTTGGATTCTGGTACTCTCTGTTAGCAGATTGACCCGATCTGCACAGCGGCGTAAGGCAATCTCCCGCAAAGCGGTCAGATTGGTGGCTGTGAAAAAGTTGAGCATTGCGCACTCTGCCTGATCTTCCTGATAGATATTTCCGCTTGCCATGCGCTCCAGAAGCTCTGCCGGCTCAATATCCACCAGTTCCACCTGATCCGCCTGGTCAAATACAGAATCCGGAATGCGCTCCCGCACCAAAATACCGGTAATGGAAGCAACCGTATCGTTCAGGCTCTCAATATGCTGAACATTGACAGTAGTATAAACATCAATTCCGGCACTCAAAAGCTCTTGCACATCCTGATAACGCTTGGTATGGCGGCTGCCCGACCCATTTGTATGGGCCAGTTCATCTACCAGGATCAATTGTGGTTTCCGCTTCAGTGCACTGTCAATATCGAACTCCCAGAGGATCATCTCACCATAAAACACCTGCTTTGCAGGAAGCTGCTCGAGGCCGTCCAGCAGAGCCGATGTCTGCGGCCTGGAATGAGGTTCTATATATCCGACAACCACCTCAGTTCCATGTGCTTTAGCCTGATGCGCCGCCTGTAACATGGCATAGGTTTTTCCTACACCGGCGGCATAACCAAAGAAAATCTTCAGCTTGCCCCTTTTTTCACTTTCTGTATCATTTCGAATTGCTCTTAAAAGTTGATCCGGGTTTTGTCTTGGCATTTCCATTTGCACTCCTCCTTGCCTTTATATTATACTACGCTGTACCAACAATTCCTATTTTCCCAGTGTAGGCACAGCAAAGTGATCTTCCAGACATTTTATAAAACAAATTGCGAAAGTAGATGCAATTTCACCAATCCATAACACCTTCTGAGTAATATGTCCATTTGCAATGGGTTCAATGGGAAGCCCGCCATATTTCATCACGACAGGTGTGTAATTCAGAGAAACCATCTTGGAATTATAATGCATGTGAGCAGGAATTTCAGCATTTTCCGACAAAAAGATCACATTAAATTTGCCAGCGGAGAGACCTTTCAATAATTCTTCCTCTGATCCACAAAAAATGTGAACAGATATATCCGGGTACAATTTGGAATATTGCTCAAGGACATTAGTAATGCTGTCTGCAACCGTTGGATTGCAAAATCCCAGACGCAAGGTATTCTCGCCGGATGAAAGCAGCAATTCCTGCATATGACGGTTCGATTCAAAAAAGCAATCCAGCTTTCCCATCAGAAACCAGCCAAAAGCAAATGTTACTGCCATCGTCACAAGCAATAGTACATCCTGCATAGTCTCACCTCCCAATATTAAATGAGCATATTTAAATACGAAAGCATTTCTGAATTTCTATGTTTCGGCCAAGTACCAGCATCGTATTCTTAGATTCCAGCACCATATCAGGAATAATGGAAAGCTCCAGTTTTCCGTTTTTCTTGATCCCCATAATGTTAATGTTGTATTTCTTTCGAATATCAATCTGCCCAATGGTTCGACCCGCCCAATCTTCCGGAACCGGAATTTCAAAGATAGCATGTTCCTCGTCCAGCTCTATATAATCTAAAATGTGGTCGGCACTGTAACGGATGGCTGTCCACTTGGCAAGTTGCTTTTCAGGGTAAACCACCTCATCTGCACCGTTACGCAGAAGGAACTTTGCCTGCACGTCTCTGGCCGCCCTGGATACCACCAGTTTTGCGCCAAGTTCTTTGAGCAGAGAGGT
>JAUNGL010000041.1 GCA_030524665.1 Lachnospiraceae bacterium
GAACATCAGATGCTGCGCATAGCTATGCCAGGCAAGTGGTTGAGCTTGTGAATGAGGAACGTGCAAAGGCGGGACTACCGGCGCTTGTCATGGACGGCGTCCTGACCCGGGCGGCTAATGTGAGAGCAAAAGAGATTAAGAAGAGTTTTTCACATACTCGTCCGGATGGAACAGGCTTCAGCAGTGTGCTGAAAGAGTACGGCATTTCTTATCGGGGCAGTGGTGAAAATATTGCCTGGGGACAGAAATCTCCGGAAGAGGTGGTGGAAGGCTGGATGAACAGTGAAGGTCACCGCGCGAACATCATGAATAAAAATTTCAAGAATATTGGTGTGGGATATTATCAGGATGAAAGAGGCGTAAATTACTGGGTACAGCTGTTTACTTATTAATATGAGGGAAAGAAAAGGTCTGCCGTATGGAGGAAACCAGTGCGGCGGACCTTTCTTCGTGCACCCGGTGGTGCATGATTATTTATTCTGATTCTTTACTTCAGCCATTTTCATAGCGCGAACCTTCAGCGGCAGACCGAACAGTGTGATGAAACCGCTTGCATCGTGGTGGTCATACAGATCTCCGGTTGTGAAGCTTGCCAGTGATTCGTTGTACAGGCTGTATGGAGAAGTCGTTCCTGCCTTGATGATGTTGCCTTTGTAGAGCTTGAATTTTACTTCACCGGTCACATACTGCTGTGTGGATGTGACGAATGCCTGAATAGCCTCACGCAGCGGAGTGAACCACTTGCCTTCATATACGACCTGAGCGAACTGGCTGCCAAGCTTCTTTTTGGCTTCCATGGTGTCACGGTCAAGCACCAGCTCTTCAAGCTGCTCATGAGCTGCCATCAGGATTGTTCCGCCCGGTGTCTCATATACACCGCGTGATTTCATACCTACGACACGGTTTTCAACGATATCTATGATGCCGATGCCGTGCTTTCCACCGAGAGTATTCAGCTCAGTGATAATTTCAGAAACCTTCATTTCTTTGCCGTTCAATGTCTTCGGAACACCGGCTTCGAAGGTCATGGTTACATATTCACCCTCTTCAGGAGCTTTTTCCGGAGTCGTGCTGAGTACCAGAAGATGCTCGTAGTTCGGCTCATTTGCCGGATCCTCAAGCTCAAGTCCTTCATGACTGATATGCCACAGATTGCGGTCGCGGCTGTAGCTGCTGTCAGCGGCGAACGGAAGGTGGATGCCGTGCTGCTTGCAGAATTCTATTTCATCTTCACGGGACTGCATCGTCCATACATCTGTCATTCTCCAGGGAGCGATAACTTTCAGATCCGGAGCCAGTGCCTTGATAGCAAGTTCGAAACGAATCTGGTCATTTCCCTTACCGGTAGCACCATGGCAGATCGCAGAAGCATTTTCCTTACGTGCAATCTCTACCAGCTTCTTTGCGATTACAGGGCGAGCCATAGAGGTACCCAACAGATATTTATGCTCGTATACAGCACCTGCCTGTACACATGGCATAATGTAGTCATCACAAAATTCGTCGATAATATTTTCTATGTATAGTTTGGAAGCACCTGACAGCTTCGCTCTCTCGTCCAGACCGTCCAGTTCATTTCCCTGCCCGCAGTCGACGCAGCAGCAGATGACTTCATAGCCAAAGGTTTCCTTGAGCCATGGGATGATAGCGGTGGTATCCAGTCCGCCTGAGTATGCCAGAACTACTTTTTGTTTCATGATAATTTCCTCCTCAACTTATGTAAAGGCTGCCCGGAGCCGGAAAATGTCCGGGAAGGATTCCAGTTGCTTCTTTTTGCAGAATCAGCAATTGGAAAAGCCGTGCCTCATGTTCGCGTTATACTATAGCGCACTTATCATAAATATGCAAGTACTAATTTGAAATTTGTATAATATGTAAAAATGAAGTGAATATTATACATGAAAAATGTATAAATATACGTTAAAAAACTCTTTACTTATCGCGGGTGTTGGTATATGATAGGAAAAGACTTTTAGATTGCTGTCTGTCATGGACAGTGTAGTTTTGGAAGTATGAAGTTATTACAATCAGAGTTATACAGGAAGGAGTGGCCCGGCGGGATAGAATAGAAGGCCGGGTGAGGAGAGTATGATACGTGCTGGAATTATCGGAGCTACAGGATATGCGGGCGGCGAGCTTGTCAGGCTGCTGCTTGGACATAAGGAGACAGAGATTGTATGGTATGGCTCCAGAAGCTATGTAGATAAAAAATATGCATCGGTCTATCAGAATATGTTTCAGATTGTAGATGCTGCATGTCTGGATGACAATATGGAAGAACTGGCGAAGCAGGCGGATGTGATATTTACTGCGACTCCGCAAGGTTTCTGTGCATCCATGATCAATGAGGAGATTCTGTCGCAGGCGAAGGTGATCGACCTGAGTGCAGACTTCCGTATCAAGGATGTAAAAATATACGAAGAATGGTATAAAATAGAACATAAAGCGCCACAGTATCTGGACGAAGCAGTATACGGTTTGTGTGAGCTGAACCGTGAAAAGGTAAAGAAAGCAAGACTGGTTGCTAATCCGGGATGCTATCCGACCTGCAGTACACTGTCCATTTATCCGCTGGTAAAGGAAGGACTGATTGACCCGGCGACTATTATTATTGATGCGAAATCAGGTACTTCAGGTGCTGGACGCGGAGCGAAGGTTGACAATCTGTACTGTGAAGTGAATGAGAATATCAAAGCATATGGAGTAGCCGGACACAGGCACACTCCGGAAATCGAAGAGCAGCTTGGTTATGCAGCAGGCGAACCGTTGGTACTGAACTTCACACCGCATCTTGTTCCGATGAACCGCGGAATCCTGATTACGGCGTATGCGTCACTGAAAAAAGAAGTGACTTATGAAGAAGTGAAAGCCGTTTACGACAAGTACTACGAAAAGGAACAGTTCGTACGTGTACTGGACAAGGACGTATGCCCTCAGACGAAATGGGTGGAGGGAAGCAATTATGTCGATGTGAACTTCAAGATCGATCCGAGAACAAAACGTATCATCATGATGGGCGCAATGGACAATCTGGTCAAAGGAGCCGCAGGACAGGCAGTACAGAACATGAATCTGCTCTTTGGTCTCAACGAAGCCACCGGCCTCCAGCAAGTCCCCATGTTCCCATAGTCAATGAGCCGTGCGAAAACAGACATAATCGCATTTTCGCTGTGCCGGCACGGAAGTAAATGTGGTTATGGCAGTTTTCATAGGGCGAAGCCCGGGACCGAGATGAAGCGAAGCGAAATCGAGGTACGCACGGCGGAGTGGAGGGAAGAGGCAGAATCAAATAAATCTAAAAGATAGAACAGGTGATTAAAATGATAAAAGAAATTACAGGTGGAGTAACCGCACCGAAGGGATTTTCAGCGATCGGAATCGCAGCAGGTATTAAAAAAGGTAAGAAGGATATGGCAATGATTTTCAGCGAGACACCGTGCCGGACCGCAGGGACTTTCACGACGAATGTTGTGAAAGCAGCTCCTGTGAAATGGGATCAGGCTGTGGTATACGGTGGAGGTATGGCTCATGCAGTTGTCGTGAACAGCGGAGTGGCGAATGCATGCACCGGAACGGAAGGATATGGCTACTGTCGGCAGACTGCGGAAAAGGCAGCAGAGGTATTCCGAATTGCCCCGGAGGAGGTTCTGGTGGCATCTACCGGTGTGATCGGGCAGCAGATCCCGATTGAAAAAATCAAGGCAGGTATCGAGAAAATGGCTCCGCTTCTGTCGGCGGATGAGAAGGCAGCGACGCTTGCAGCAGAAGCCATCATGACCACAGACACAGTGAAAAAGGAAATCGCTGTAGAGGTGGAAATCGGTGGTAGGACAGTAACACTTGGCGGGATGTGTAAGGGTTCTGGCATGATTCATCCGAATATGTGTACGATGCTGAGTTTTGTCATGACGGATGCCAATATTTCAAAGGAAATGCTGCAGAAAGCCCTCAGTGCGGATGTGAAAGATACCTACAACATGGTTTCAGTTGATGGAGACACCTCCACGAATGACACCTGCCTGCTTCTGGCAAACGGTCTTGCAGGGAATCCGGAGATCGCGGAAGAAGGCGAGGATTACAGGAAATTCGCAGAGGCTTTGAATTATATCAATACGTATCTGGCAAAGCATATGGCAGCCGACGGAGAAGGTGCAACAGCGCTGTTTGAGGTGAAGATCATCGGTGCCGAGAGCAAGGAGCAGGCAGTGACGCTTGCCAAGTCCGTTGTGACCTCAAGCCTGACGAAAGCAGCCATCTACGGACATGATGCGAACTGGGGAAGAATTCTCTGTGCAATGGGTTATTCCGGTGCACAGTTTGATCCGGAGAAGGTTGACCTGTTTTTCGAGAGCGCTGCCGGGAAGCTCCAGATTATCGAAAACGGTGTGGCAACGGGCTACAGCGAGGAGGAAGCTACGAAGATCCTGTCTGAGAAAGAAGTGACAGCGATTGCAGATGTCAAGATGGGAACTGCGGAAGCAACTGCATGGGGCTGTGACCTTACGTATGATTATGTGAAAATTAATGCGGATTACCGTTCCTGATGGAAGCTGTAGAGAATAAATAGTCCGGAACAGCACGTATATCAGCAGAAACGGCTGCATTGTGGCCGGAACGCAAAGGTTCAGAGAGAAAGTGAGTGTATAAAATGGAATCAACAATGGAATTATGGCTGGAGAAAGCAAATGTCCTGATTGAAGCATTGCCCTATATCCAGCGGTTTCACGGAAAAACAATCGTAGTAAAATACGGCGGAAGCGCCATGGTGGACCATGAACTGAAGAAGAGTGTGATCCGCGATGTGGCATTGCTGAAGCTGGTAGGCTTCCGGCCGATCATCGTACATGGAGGCGGCAAAGAGATCACCAAATGGGTTAATAAGGTCGGGTTGGAAACGAATTTCGTCAATGGGCTTCGTGTGACTGACAAGCCGACGATGGAAGTGGCAGAGATGGTGCTGAACAAGATTAACAAAGGCCTTGTTTCCATGATGGAAAAGACGGGGCTGAAGGCCGTCGGCATCAGCGGTAAGGATGGTACGGTTCTGCGGGTAGACAAAAAGCTTTCAGGCGGCAAGGATATCGGCTATGTCGGGGAAGTGAAGGAAGTGAACACGGACCTTTTAAATACACTTCTGGACAACGATTTCATTCCGGTAATCTGTCCGATCGGATCCGATGATGAATATCATTCCTTCAATATCAATGCAGATGATGCTGCCTGTGCGATTGCAACGGCTGTTAAGGCTTCCAAGCTGGTATTCCTGACAGATATCGAAGGTGTTTACCGTGATCCGTTTGACAAGACCTCTCTGATCAGTGAGCTGACAATTCCGGAGGCAGAGGATTTCCTGAAGAGCGGAAATGTAGGCGGCGGAATGCTGCCGAAGCTGCAGAACTGCATCGATGCAATCAAGTCAGGCGTATCGAGAGTACATATTCTTGACGGACGAATTGAACACTGCCTGCTGTTGGAATTTTTCACCGACAAGGGAATTGGAACAGCGATTATTGGAGAGAACGAAGAACGGTATTTTATAGAAAAGTGAGGATGCAGGATGAACAGTCAGAATTATATGGAACGTGCAGAGCAGAACGTTCTGCACACCTACAACCGTTTTCCGGTTGTGTTGGACAAAGGAAACGGCGTTTATCTCGAGGATGTAGATGGTAAACAGTATCTTGATTTCGGAGCCGGTATCGCAGTGTTTGCACTCGGCTATGGGAATACGGAATTTAATGATGCATTGAAGAACCAGATTGATAAGTTGATTCACACTTCAAATCTCTATTACCATGTGCCATTGGCAGAAGCAGCCGAAAAGCTGGTGAAGGCAAGCAAAATGGACAAGGTATTTTTCACAAACAGCGGAACGGAGGCAATCGAGGGCGCTATCAAAGCGGCGCGAAAATATGCGTTCCTGCGTGACGGCCGGACAGATCATGAGATCATTGCCATGAATCATTCTTTCCACGGACGCAGTATCGGTGCACTGTCTGTAACCGGAAACCCGCATTATCAGGAAGCGTTCCGGCCATTGATGGGCGGCGTCAAATTTGCCGATTTCAATGATCTGGAAAGTGTGAAGGAGCAGTTGACAGAGCATACGTGTGCCATCATCATGGAAACTGTACAGGGTGAGGGCGGCATATATCCGGCAGATCCTGAATTCCTGAAAGGAGTCAAGGCCATTTGCGAGGAGAAGGATATTCTGCTGATTCTGGATGAGATCCAGTGCGGTATGGGACGGACCGGAAGCTGGTTTGCATGGCAGGAGTACGGAGTAGAGCCGGATATTATGACCTGTGCCAAGGCACTTGGCTGTGGTGTCCCGGTCGGTGCGTTTGTGCTGAATGCGAAGACGGCAGCAGCATCACTCGTTCCGGGAGATCATGGAACCACCTACGGCGGAAACCCGTTTGCGTGTGCTGCAGTCTCAAAGGTATTTGATCTGTTTGAAGAGCAGAATATCGTCGGGCATGTGCAGCAGGTAGCACCTTATCTGGAGAAGAAGCTGGATGAGCTTGTGGAGAAATATGATTTTCTGGCCGGAAGGCGAGGAAAAGGGCTGATGCAGGGTGTGATTGTGAGTGGCCGCCCGGTCGGTGCTATCGTGTCGAAAGCGCTTGAGAACGGGCTGATCGTGCTCAGCGCCGGGGCAGATGTGATTCGTCTGGTACCGCCGCTTGTGATTACGGAAGCGGATATCGATGAAATGGTGAAGAGACTGGAAGCATCCTTTTAATCCTGTTCGAATAAACATAATGATTTTGACATATACTATCTCTGACTGTAGATGCGGAAAGCCGGGAGGAGACACCGGGCGGAAGTCAGATGCCGCACTGCCAGAACCAAATCTGAAAAAGAAAGGTGAAATCATTATGTTTGGAATTTTAATTGCATTGCTGTCCGGTGCACTGATGAGTGTACAGGGTGTATTTAATACAGAAGTTACAAAGCAGACAAGCCTGTGGGTATCGTCTGCTTTTGTGCAGTTTACGGCATTGCTGGTCTGTCTTCTGGCATGGTTTGTGACGGACCGGACAAGCTTTCTGGGACTTGCGGATGTAGATCACAAGTATATGCTGCTGTCCGGCGTGATCGGAGCATTTATTACCATTACTGTAGTAAAAAGTATGGATTCTCTCGGCCCGGCAAAGGCAGCAATGCTGATTGTAATCTCACAGCTGATCATAGCATGGGTGATTGAATTATTCGGAATGTTCGGTGTGGATAAAACACCATTCGAGTGGAGAAGAGCTATTGGTATGTTGATTGCGATCATGGGTGTTGTAATATTTAAATGGTAAAATTAAAAAAAATATTGCAAATAATTTAATTTTTCGTTACAATAGAAAGGTGTACAAGGGGAAACTGTGCCCTCAGGCTGCAGGAATGTACATGAAAGAACGAAAAAGAAAGCTTTTGTTGATACTCTGCATGATCGGGATGATGAATCTATGTGGATGTGCGTTGCATCGTGATCAGGCAGAAAAAGAGGAGAATTGGAATTTTCAAGCCTCCGGCGGCGGGGGAAATACGGCGGATGTGGGAGATGAAAGCGTGCCGGCCGATGGCAGGTACTTTTCGGACGGCATGTCAGAAGCGGAGAGTCCGCAGAATCTTTCCGGAGAAGAGGATTTGGGAGACAGCTTCAGGATCCGGGAAGAGATGAATGATTTGGAACACGGGACGGAAAAAGAATCAGCTTTTGGTTACGTTTACCTGTGTGGAGCAGTGAATGCTCCGGGGGTTTATGAGATTCGGGATGGTATGCGCGTATTTGAAGTGGTTGCACTCGCAGGCGGTTTGACTGAGGAAGCCGATGCGGAATGGGTCAACCAGGCGAAGACAGTTACGGATGGAGAACAAGTCCGGATTTACACCCGTGAGGAGACTGCACAGATGCGCGAGCAGGGAATCACTCCGGAGCGCAGCGCGGCAGGAAATGCAGTTTCAGGTATCGGAACAGGAAACACAGAGAAAACAGAAGAAAAAGTGAATATCAATACGGCAGACCGGGATAAGCTTATGACGCTTCCAGGGATCGGGGAGGCGAAGGCGGATGCCATTCTGAAATACAGGGAGGCACACGGTGGTTTTTCTTCTATTGAAGAAATCTGTAAAATATCCGGCATTAAGGAAGCCGTATTTTCAAATATAGAGGATAAAATAAGTATTCAGGATTAAGACATAAAGGAGTTTGGGATCATGGGAAAAAAGGTATTGGTTGTTGATGATGAGAAGCTGATCGTAAAAGGTATCCGTTTCAGTCTTGAGCAGGATGATATGGAAGTGGACTGTGCCTATGATGGTGAGGAAGCTGTCCGCATGGCACATGAGAAAAATTACGATATCATTTTGCTGGATCTGATGCTTCCGAAACTGAACGGTCTGGAAGTGTGCCAGCAGATCCGTGAGTTTTCAGATGTACCGATTGTGATGCTGACAGCGAAAGGAGATGATATGGATAAAATCCTTGGGCTGGAATACGGTGCCGATGATTATATTACGAAGCCGTTCAACATTCTTGAAGTAAAAGCAAGGCTGAAAGCAATCATACGCCGTACTTCCCAGAAAGCCGCTCCGGAACCGAAGGGGCGTATTGTGGAGGTTGGCGATCTTGCGCTGGACTGCGAAGGCAGGAGAGTCAGCGTGGCGGGAAAAGAAGTCAATCTGACTGCAAAAGAGTTTGATGTCCTTGAACTTCTCGTCTTTAATCCGAACAAGGTATACAGCAGGGAGAATCTTTTAAATATCGTGTGGGGCTATGAGTATCCGGGGGATGTGAGAACGGTGGACGTACATATCCGGAGACTGCGTGAGAAGATTGAAGCAAATCCAAGCGAGCCGAAGTACGTACATACGAAGTGGGGAGTTGGTTACTATTTCCAGCATTAAAGACAAAGCCAGAAAATACGTCAAGAGTCTGCAGGCTCGTATTTTCATTATTTTTATATTGGTTGGAATGCTTCCGATTTTTCTGATGAAGAATGTGATTCTGGAGAACTATGAAAAGCAGGCGGTAGCCCAAAAGGCAGAGATGATACGGAGCCAGTCCCAGCAGATTGTAGAACAGGTCAGCGAGACTTCCTATGTCAAGGGAAAGGCATCGAAGCTGGTTGATACGGAACTGAAGCAGCTTGCAAATCTGTACAATGGCCGTGTGATTATCGTAAACAGTAATTTTATGATTATCCGGGATACATACGGAATTGACGAGGATAAGGTGATCATTTCAGAGGAAGTGCTGCAGTGCTTTCTGGGAACGGATTCGACTAATTATAATAAAGATTACCGCTTTCTGGAGATGACGGTCCCGGTAAAAAATGACGCTGACCATACGATAGAAGGCATTATGATTATCAGTGTGCCGACAAACGATGTAAATGACGGGCGTGATGCCCTCGGCAATACCGTATGGATTCTTCAGATCATTCTGGCCATACTGATCTGTTCGACGGCCTATTATGTATCCAGGCTTTTGACGAGGCCGTTCGGCAAGATTACAAAATCTCTGGAAGGAGTCCGCGGCGGAGTAAGTGAGCAGGAAATCTCCATTCCGGATTATACGGAGACACAGCTTTTGTCAGAAGCATACAACCGGATGCTCCAGCGTATGAAGATTCAGGAGGATTCGAGACAGGAATTCGTTTCGAATGTCTCGCACGAGCTGAAGACGCCGATCACTTCGATGAAGGTTCTGGCTGATTCGCTTCTCGCACAGGATGATGTCCCGGTAGAGCTTTATAAAGAATTCATGGGAGATATTGCGGAGGAGATTGATCGCGAGAACAAGATCATTTCTGATCTGCTCTCTCTGGTGAAGATGGATCGGAAGTCATCGGATGTCAATATTCAGGAAACGAATATCAATCAGCTGATTGAACTGATTTTGAAACGATTGCGTCCGATTGCAGCAGAGCGAAATATTGATCTGGTGCTGGAGAGTTTCAAACCGATTATGGCAGAAGTGGATGAGACGAAGCTGACGCTTGCACTGTCCAATCTCGTTGAGAACGGCATTAAATACAATCATGAGGATGGATGGGTACATGTGTCGCTGAATGTGGATAACAGGTACTTCTATGTGAAGGTTGAGGATTCCGGAATCGGTATCTCAGAGGCAGATCAGGAGCATATTTTCGAAAGATTCTACCGCGCGGATAAATCCCATTCACGTGAGATCGGCGGTACCGGTCTTGGATTGGCAATTACCAGAAGTGCGGTTCTGATGCATCACGGGGCAATCAAGGTATACAGTAAGGAAGGCGAAGGGACTACTTTTACTGTGAGAATTCCTTTGAAGTATGTGGAATGAGAGTTACTGTTCGCGGACTGCAGGGCCGTGATCAGTAACGAATGAAGAATCGGTCAGGAGGCATTTGATTGAGACAGACAGGCAGAGTGCTGCTTCTATTTTCCATGCTGGTATTACTGCTAATGGGCTGCAGTAAAAAGCAGGAGGAGGAAGAGGCCGGATATAAGATTTATTATGCGGATATGAGCGGGACGCGCCTTCAGGATAAAAGCTACCTGCCGTCCGCACAGACATTTGACGAGATTATGGACGAACTGGCGGGACAACTCGCAGATGCACCGGAAGGGACAGAAAGTACTTTGAAAAACGGTGTGAAGCTGCAGGGTTACCAGAGAGGGATCGACGCTCTTAGGATTGATTTTTCGGAGGAATATTACAGTCTGGACAATATAGAAGAGGTTTTGCTCCGTGCAGCTGTGATCAAGACCTTCTCTCAGGTTCCGGGTGTGACGAAGATAATGATAACCGTAAATGATGAGCAGCTGACAGATTCACAGGGGAATCTGGTACCGGCGATGGATGGAGAGTCCTTTATTGATACGAGAGAGGGTGGGATTAATTCCTACCAGTATGCGACGCTTTCCCTTTATTTTGTCAGTGGAGACGGTAAGAGCCTGGTGCAGGAAAAGAGAAATCTTCATTATTCCAGCAACATGGTTTTGGAAAATGTTGTCACGGAGCAGTTGATACAGGGACCGGACGATGTGCGTCTCCAGCCTGTATTTGTGAATACGGCGAAGATTCTTGGAGTACATGTTCAGGATCATACGTGTACAGTGGACTTTGATGACAGTATTAATCTGCTGCCAACGGAAAGCAGTGCGGAGCCGGAGCTGGCGTTGTATGCACTGGTCAATTCTATTTGTGATACATGTGATGATATCAAAGAGGTCCGCATTCGGATTAATGGCGAGAGTTCTGCCGAGTTCCGCAGCCGTGTTTCTCTGGAACAGGTGTTTCAGATGGATTTGAGTAAGGTGGAAGAACAGTTTACGGAAGCAGAAACAAGTCAGGAAAAGGAAGTATTCGGTGCATCTGATGCGGAATTGCAGCAGGATAATATACCGGAAACAGAAAAGATTTCTCAGGATTCCGGAGAGACCGTTGCAGAAACAGAACAAAATTCAGAGAATGAAAGTGTATCGGATGGAGTACAGAGTGTAGGAGGGATACCGGAGGCGGTCGGAGCAGATGATAATGGTGTATCCGGTGGTTCTGCTGACAGTGGACAAAACGGACAGCAGCCGGATAACGGCAGCACTCAGGCGGATCAGGGGAAGCCGGGCGGCCAGGCAGTGAATGGTGGGTTTGGTTCCGGACAGACCATTATCGGAGTAGATCCATCACTTGCAGGAGAATAAAAGAATGGTAAAACGTCCGTTATTTTTGGCGGGTGTATGCTGCACGATGGTGCTTGCGTGTGTCTTGACGGCGGGGGCAGAGAAGCATCTGCTTCCCGCAAAAAGATTACCGGAGTGGGCGATGTGCGAAGATGGACAGGAAGCCGTGTGGATCGGTCGGATTGCGGATTGCGGTTTGACAGAACAGGGAATGCGGCTCTGTCTGGACCGAATATGCAGTGCGACAGATCCGGAAGCAGATGTCGTGAAGGATGCGAGACCGGCAGTTATACAAAAAGAAGATACTCGGAGAACTGTAAAAAATCAGAAATATTATTTCAATGACATATCATCAGGAAATCAGGAATGTGATTTCGGTTTCATATCGTCAGAACATCAGAAAAACAATTTCAGTATCATATCATCAGAAAATCAAGAGAGTAATTTCAAACTTATATTATCAGAACATCAAAAAAATAATTTCAGTACCATGTCATCGGAATTTCAGACAGATCCTTTCAAAATGATACGATCAGGGGCTCAGGAAACAGATTCTTATCAGATGCTTGTGTATACAGATGAAAGAATCTATGAGCCGGGAGACTGGATCATGGTTCGCGGAAAGTGCCGGACATTCTCTAAGGCGACAAATCCAGGGCAATTTGACGCGTATCGCTACTATACGGCACAGAAAATTTTGTTATCATTGAAGGATATTGAGATACTTGCATATCATAGAGGAAAAAACTCGTGGGAAAAGTGGCTGCATCGAATCAAATACAGGATTTACAGTTCCTATGAAGGGATATTTGGAGAAGAAGAGGCGGCTGCGATGGCAGCAATTTCTCTCGGAGAGAAGTCATTGCTGGAAGAAAAACAGAAACAGTTGTATCAGGAAGGCGGTATTTCACATATTTTTGCGATATCGGGTCTTCACATTTCTCTTTTGGGGATAGGGCTGTACCGGCTCCTCAGAAAATGTTATATTCCGGCCGGAGTATCGGCTGTGGCTGCTGGAAGTGTTCTGGTCAGCTATGTAGCAATGGTTGGATGGAGTGCATCCTCGAAACGTGCCTGCATCATGTTCCTGATCTGGTTGGGCGCTCAGGTGACTGGGAGGACTTATGACAGGCTGACAGCACTTGCGGCAGCAGCAATCATGATTCTGTTTTCGGATCCATTGATATTGAAGGAAGCAGCATTTCAGATGTCATTTCTGGCGATTCTGTCGCTGGCAATTCTTGCACCAGCCCTGTGCTCCATTTTAAGAATCAGGACAGGAGCGGGACAGGCATTGGCAGGAGGAACAGCCCTGCAGATGGGGATGCTGCCCTGTATCCTTTATTTTTATTACCAGATACAGCCGTGGAGCATTCTGGTGAATCTGGCCGTGGTTCCTTTGATGACATTTATTATGGGATTCGGGATGGCAGGAGGAGTACTGGGAATCCTGTGGAAACCGGCAGGAATCTTTCTGGCTGCTCCATGTCATTATCTACTGGCAGGGATTGAGAGACTGTGCAGGATGGAGCAGGAGCTGCCGGGAGCTCTTCTGGTTTGTGGCAGGCCGGAAACAGGCCGGATTGCAGGGTATTATCTGTTGATTTTTGGAATGCTTTTGCTGCTGAATAAAATGTGGAAACTGACGGAAACAAGCTGTAAAATAAAACAGAAGATGAATGAAACCAATCATCGGGGAAAATTGCTGAATCAAGCAGGGGGCAGGAGAATATTAAAATGCGGATGTATGCTGGCATGGGTATGCATAAGCATTGCAGGAAGTAAGCTGATGCGTGCCAAATCGCCCGAATTTCTCGAGGTAATGTGTCTGGATGTGGGGCAGGGAGATGGAATATTGATCCGGACTCCTTCCGGAGAAAATTGTATGATAGACGGAGGGAGTACATCGGAGCAGAAAATCTGGACGTACAGAATCGGACAAACCATGAAATTTGAAGGGATTCGGGATATTGACTGGTGGTTTGTGTCCCATACAGATCATGACCACATCAGCGGCCTGTTGGAATTTCTGGAGGAATATGAAGTAAATCTATTCGGAGAGAATCTGCATGGTATCACGCTGCATCATCTGGTATTGCCTGTTTCATCCATAGGAGATGAAAAAACGGCAGAGTTGCGGCAGATCGCCGAAGAAAAAGGGATTGCAGTTCATATGATGCAGCGTGGGGATTGTGTTGCGGAAGATGAAAAGAATGCCGGGAACGCTGAGCTTTTATGCAGAATGCACTGCCTTGCTCCGGATTCAGCATCACTGACAGGGGATAAGAACGAGGATTCACTTGTTCTTTTGCTGCAATACGGCAAATTCCGGATGCTCCTGACAGGAGATCTGGAAGGCAGAGGAGAGCAGAATTTACTGGATTCCGGTATTAGCCTGGATGCAGATGTCCTGAAGGTCGGGCATCATGGTTCAAAGAACGCTTCTTCAGAAACATTCCTGAAAGAGGTTCATCCGGAGAATGCGGTTATTTCATATGGTGAAGGAAATCGATACGGCCACCCTTCAGCAGAAACACTGGAGCGTTTGGAAGATGCAGGCAGTCTGGTGTATGGAACGGCAGAAAGCGGTGCGGTTACCGTGAGCACAGATGGTTATCGTTATTGCATCGAGGAATATCTGAAACAAGACTGAAGGGTTTAGTTAAGAGTTGGACATTTCATACGATACCTCAGGGTGGGAGGAAAATCCTGATGGTGGAAGATTGACAAAAGGGAAAAGAAAACATAAGATTATGATAATTTTATTAAAATATTGAAAAAGGATGGAAAAAGATCGCAGTAGTAGAATATAATATATCGTATCGGAAGGAAATCGCGCTAGCGGGATTTCACCCGATACGATAGCAACAGAATCGTCAGATTCTGGAGCGCTATGAGAAGTGGTTTCCTTCTCATAGTATATCGTATCGGAAGGATGGTATATCTTATGAGAAGATGTGCTTCCTGTTTTTTGGAAAGGGGGACGAAGATGACAATCCGTGAGAAGACAGAAGAACAGGAACTGAAATTCTTCAGTCCCTATGCCTCTTACAGCAGATATTCCAGAGGCCGTGATCTTGAGGAAGTTCCCTGTGACATCCGGACTGAATATCAGCGTGACAGAGACCGGATTCTGCATAGCAAATCTTTTCGTAGAATGAAACAGAAGACACAGGTATTCCTGATACCGGAGGGAGATCATTACAGAACCAGACTGACACATACGCTTGAGGTGGCGCAGCTTGCCAGGACGATTGCGAAGGCGCTTCGTCTGAATGAAGATCTGGCGGATGCGATTGCATTGGGGCACGATCTGGGACACACACCCTTCGGCCATGCAGGAGAGCGTGCATTGAATGAGGTGTGCCAGGATGGCTTCCGCCATTATGAACAGAGTGTTCGGGTGGTGGAAGTTCTGGAAAAGAAGGGAAAGGGGCTGAATCTGACCTGGGAAGTGCGTGACGGGATACGGAACCACCGCACAGCCGGGAAGCCGCATACCTTGGAAGGCCAGATTGTCCGTTACTGTGATAAAATCGCATATATCAATCACGATATTGATGATGCGGAGCGGGCCGGAATCCTGACGGAGGAAGACATACCGGAGGAGTGCAGGCAGATGATCGGAAATACGACACGGCAGAGGCTAAATACATTGATTCACGATGTGGTGGTGAACAGTGAAGATCGAGACCACATATCCATGTCAGAAGATATGGAGCATATGATGGCAGAGCTGCGAGCCTTCATGTTCCGGCGGGTTTACCATAATAAGATTGCGAAGCGGGAAGAGGACAAGGCAGTAAAGCTGATTCAGGATTTGTTTCACTTTTATCAGGAGCATCCGGATTTGCTCCCGGTCGGTTACCATTTGCTGAGGGAGGAGCGCGGTGAGTCTCTGGAACGCGTCGTTTGTGATTATATTGCCGGAATGACCGATTCCTTTGCTATTAATAAATACAAGGAGCTGTTTATTCCAAAGTCATGGCATATGTAGACAACTGCTGTTATTAAAGTGTAAGTCAAATACCCAGCAGCAAGCTACGGGGCATCAAATTTGTAGCGCAGCAGAGCTGCGGGGTATTTGACCCTCGCGGCATCTCCGCTCCGCTTCGGTCGGTGCTAAACGTGTGCCACCGGCACACAGCACCGCCAAATATCCGTGCAAGCACGGCTACTTGGCTCATTGCTTCGCGGGAATAAATGATAATCCGCAGTCCTTCGGGATTGTACAGCAGACAGATAAGAGGTACAGGCAGTATGTTTTATTCGGATGATTTGATTGAAGAAGTGCGGACGCGAAATGATATCGTGGACGTAATCTCAGGATATGTAAAATTGCAGAGAAAGGGCAGCTCCTATTTTGGATTGTGCCCGTTTCATAATGAAAAGTCACCGTCTTTTTCGGTAAGTCCGTCGAAGCAGATGTATTATTGTTTCGGATGCGGTGCGGGTGGAAATGTATTCACCTTTATTCGGGAATATGAGAATTTCACCTTTCCGGAGGCGGTGAAGCTGCTGGCAGACAGGGCGGGTATCGCTTTGCCTGAGCAGGAGTATTCGGAAGAAAATAAAAAGAAAAGAGACCTTCGGATGCAGGTCCTGGAAGTGAATAAGATGGCAGGAAAGTATTATTATTACCTGCTTCATACAGAGCAGGGGGCGCGGGCGATGGAATATCTGAAGAACCGCGGCCTGACCGATGAGACCATCCGGAAATTCGGACTTGGATATGCAGGGCAGTACAGTGATTCTCTGTTCCGATATCTGAAGAAGCAGGGGATTTCTGATTCGATCCTGAAGGAATCCGGGCTGGTGCAGTTTAATGAGAAACAGGGGATGTATGACAAATTCTGGAACAGGGTGATGTTTCCGATCATGGATGTCAACAGTAAGGTAATCGGATTCGGCGGACGCGTGATGGGAGATGCCAAGCCGAAGTATCTGAATTCTCCCGAGACAATTATTTTTGATAAGAGCCGGAATCTCTATGGGCTTCATGCTGCACGTTCCTCGAGGAAGAAGAATCTACTGGTCTGCGAAGGGTATATGGATGTGATTTCCATGCATCAGGCAGGTTTCACGAATGCAGTTGCTTCCCTTGGAACTGCGCTGACCAGCCAGCATGCATCGCTTCTGAAGCGGTATACGAATGAAATTATCCTGACGTATGACAGTGACGAAGCGGGGACAAGAGCAGCTCTTCGGGCGATTCCGCTTCTGAAGGAAGCAGGGCTGACGGCGAAGGTGCTTCGGATGGAGCCGTACAAGGATCCGGATGAATTTATTAAGGCACTTGGAAAGGATGCATTTCAGGAGCGGATTGACCATGCGGAGAACAGTTTTTTGTTTGAGATATCTGTTCTGCAGAAGTCGTATGATATGAATGATCCGGAGAGCAAAACAAAGTTTTTTCAGGAAACAGCACGGAAGATTTCTGAATTTGAACTGGAGATCGAGCGTGAGAATTATATTGAAGCCATTGCCGGGAGGTACCAGATTTCGTTCGAAGGACTTCGCAAAATGGTAATGAACTGTCTGATGCAGGGAGTTCCGGTGAGAAGGCAACCGGTGCGTCAGAGTATGGCCCCGGAGAAAGATGACGGGATACGAAAATCACAGCGCCTGCTTCTGACGTGGCTGACAGAGTATCCGAAACTGTATCCGCTGATTTCCAGCTATATTGAACCGGAAGATTTTACGGACGAGCTGTATCAGCAGGTGGCTTCCATGCTGTATCAGCAGCTTTCCAGAGGTGAATTGAATCCGGCGAAGATCACGAGCCAGTTTGATGATCCGGAAGAACAGAGAATGATTGCAAAAATATTTAATACAGAAGTTCGCGTAGAAACGCAGGAGGATACGAAGAAAGCCATCAAAGAAAGTATACGGAAGGTAATGGCAAACGGAATTGAACAGAGGACAGCGAAGCTGGATCCGGCTGATATGGCAGGATTGCAGAAGCTGATTGCAGCGAAAAAGAGGCTGCAGGAGTTGAACAGACTGCATATTTCCTTATAATATGGCAAGAATAATGGTGACTGCTACATCAATGTAGATCGTGCGAAGTGAGTGGACGGAAAATGCGGTGAGCCATATAGAAGAATATGGCGGACAGCACCGGAAATGGGCGCACAGGAAAAGAAAGGAAAGCCGATGGAGATGCAGAATGCCGAGTTTCAGGATAGAGTGACAGAATTGCTGAAGATAGCCGAAAAAAAGAAAAATGTACTGGAGTATCGGGATATCGTGCATGTCTTTCAGGCACTGGAACCTGGCGCCGGGCAATATGATAGAATTCTGGACCTGCTGGAGAAAAAGAATGTGAAGGTTCTTCCATCGATGGATGAAAGCAGCAGCGCTGATATGCTGCAGGAAGAGGAACTTCCGAATGAGCTTGAGAGTCTGGCAGATCTGGAAAACCTTGAAACGATGGAGGATGCGGAAAAATTCGATCTGGATATAACGGATGGAATCAGTGTGGATGATCCCATCCGAATGTATCTGAAGGAGATCGGACAGATTCCACTGCTTACGGCGGATGAGGAAATGAAGCTTGCAAAGCGGATGAGTAACGGAGATGAAGCTGCGAAGGAGCGTCTGGCAGAAGCAAATCTGCGTCTGGTCGTCAGTATTGCAAAACGGTATGCAGGAAGAGGGATGCAGCTGTTGGATTTGATTCAGGAGGGAAATCTGGGCCTGATCAAGGCGGTTGACAAATTTGATTACCAAAAAGGCTATAAATTCAGTACGTATGCGACCTGGTGGATCCGTCAGGCGATTACCAGGGCGATTGCGGATCAGGCGAGAACGATACGGATTCCGGTGCATATGGTTGAGACAATGAACCGTGTCATCAGAACCTCCAGACAGCTTGCACAGGAGACTGGACGGGAGCCGGGAGTGAACGAGATTGCCAAGAAGCTGGACATGCCGGCGGGAAAGGTACAGGAGATTTTGAAAATCTCTCAGGAACCGGTGTCTCTGGAATCACCTGTAGGGGAAGAGGAGGACAGCCATCTTGGAGATTTCATCCGGGATGAGAATATGCCGGTGCCTGCGGATGAAGCAACTTTTACGATTTTGAGGGAACAGCTGAATGAGGTGCTGTCCACCTTAACAAATCGTGAACAGAGAGTGCTCTGTCTCAGGTTTGGCCTGGTAGATGGAAGGGCAAGGACACTGGAAGAAGTAGGACAGGAATTTCAGGTAACAAGAGAGAGGATTCGCCAGATTGAGGCAAAGGCACTGCGGAAGCTGCGCCATCCGAGCAGAAGCAGGAAATTGAAGGATTATCTGGATTGAAGGGAGTTAATTGGCAGATGCAATTATCAAAGCGTTTATTTGCGGTATCGGAGATGGTGAGTTCCGGGTTCTGCCTTGCGGATATCGGAACAGACCACGGGTATATACCGATTTATTTGATTGAGAAGGAACGGATTCCCTCTGCAATCGCGATGGATGTCAACCGGGGACCGTTGGAGCGGGCCCGGATACATATCAGGGAGCATGGACTGGAGGACCGTATTCAGACACGGCTGTCTGACGGACTGGAAAAGCTGGCTCCGGGGGAAGCAGATACGGTATTGATCGCAGGGATGGGGGGGATGCTGACTATCCGGATTCTGGAAGAAGGAAGAGATGCGTTGGAATCGGTACAGGAACTGATCCTGCAGCCGCAGTCAGATATCCGGGAAGTGCGTGCGTTTCTGGAAAAATCGGGATACTGGATTGATGAAGAGAATATGATAGAAGAAGATGGGAAAATTTATCCGATGATGCGGGCAGTGAAAAACTGTGGTGAAGGTAACGCAGAAAGCGATACCGGGGACGGAGCCCATATGACGGAGTTGGAATTGCGTTATGGCCCTGTACTTCTGAAAAAGGAAAATCCTGTATTACAGAAATATCTGGAGAGAGAGCGCCAGCTGCTGCTTCGAGTGAGAGATAAGCTTTTGAATGAAAAAGGAACAGCAGCACTGAAACGTCTGGAAGAAATCGAAACTGAGCTGGTTTTGAACGAAGAGGCCGGAAGAAGGAGGACAGAATGGAATTAAAGATCAGGGATATTGTAGAAAAATTAGAGGAAATATATCCATATCAGATGGCGATGGACTGGGATAATCCGGGACTTCAGGTAGGACGTTTGGAACATCCTGTCCGCTGTGTGGTTCTTGCATTGGATGCGACAGACGCGGTAATAGAGAGGTGTGTACGTGAAAATGCAGATATGCTGATTACGCATCACCCGCTTTTGATGGGAGGAATCCGTCAGGTGAATGAGCAGAGCATGGCGGGGCGGAGAATCCTTGCAATGGCAGAACATGGGATTTCACATTTTGCGATACATACAAATTATGACACAGTGAAAATGGGATCATTGGCGGGAAAGATACTGGGATTATCTGAGACGGAGATACTGGAGGTTACCGGGAGCACGGATCAGGGACCGTATGGAATCGGAGAAGCCGGAAATCTTCCGCAGGAGATGACGGCAGCGGCGTGCTGCATGCTGGTGAAGGAAAGATTTCGTCTGGATGGGGTTCGGCTGTTTGGTGATAAGGAGAAAATGGTGAGGCGCGTGGCAATTTCGCCTGGCTCCGGAAAAAGTATGATAAAGCCGGCGCTTGCACTGGGTGTTGATTTGCTGATCACGGGAGATATCGGTCACCATGACGGAATCGATGCGGTGGATCAGGGAATGCTGGTGGCTGACGCAGGCCATTATGGAATCGAACACATTTTTATCCGGCAGATGAGTGAATGGATGAGACAGATGTATCCGAGACTGGAGATAATTGAAGTACAGGAGCAGATGCCGTTTGTGTCTATATAGAGACATAAATACAGATGTCATAATCATACAAAGTGGACTGGTCGTATCTGGATTTTGAAAGGGGAAGGTGATCATGGAACAGAAATATGCTGAGGTTCAGATTGGAGGAGAACTGAAAAAATACCCATATGGGACAACGTATCAGGAAATCGCGAGGGAATATCAGAAAGACTCAAAATATCCGATTGTGCTTGCAAAGGCAGATGGAAGGTTGCGGGAATTGAACAAGGAACTGGAAGCAGGCTGCAGGCTGGAGTTCCTGACCACAGCGGAAAAAGCCGGACACAATACGTATGTCAGAAGCCTGATGCTGTTGATGCTTAAGGCAATGTATCATGTGGTAGGAGATAACCGGAAAATTGACCGTGTTGGAATTCATTTTATCGTAAGTGACGGATGCTACTGTACCATGAAGGGAGAGGCATCACTGACGCAGGAATTTCTGGATGAAGTGAAAGCGGACATGGAACGGATGGTGAGAGAAGCTCTGCCTATTGGGAAACACAGTGAAGCGACGTACGAAGCGGTGAAAAAATTCCGTACCTATCGGATGTACGATAAGGAGCGGCTGTTCCATTACAGGCGAGTTTCCAGGGTGAATCTGTATAATCTCGCCGGTTTTGAAGATTATTTTTACGGTTATATGCTGCCGGATACCTCGTATCTGACATGCTTTGACCTGCGGTTATTTGAGGACGGGTTTGTGCTGATGTATCCGACTGTGGAGAATCCGGACTGTCTGCCTCCGTTTGCACCGGAGATGAAAATTTACCGGGTTCAAAAGGAGTCTATGGAGTGGGGCGGAAAGCTTGGAATTCCAACGGTCGGGGCACTGAATGATTATATTGTGAATCATGATCCCCATGAATTGATCATGATTCAGGAAGCATACCATGAGAAGAAGATTGCCGAGATGGCGGCACGGATTGCATCGCAGCCGGAAAAAAGGATCGTACTGATTGCCGGCCCGTCATCTTCAGGGAAGACTACGTTTTCACATCGGCTGTCCACACAGCTTGCTGTCTATGGATTGAAGCCGCATCCGATTGCTGTGGATAACTATTTTGTGGAACGGGAAAAAACACCGCTTGATGAGAATGGAAATTATAATTTTGAGTGTTTGGAAGCGATTGATATTGAACAGTTTAACCATGATATGAAAGCATTGCTTCAGGGAGAGATAATTGAACTGCCGGAATTCAATTTCAAGACAGGAAAGCGTGAGTACAAGGGTAAATATAAGAAGCTTGGCAGGGATGACATTCTCGTTATCGAGGGGATTCACTGTCTGAACGAAAAACTGACTGCTGAGCTTCCAAGAGAGAGCAAATTCAAAATTTATATCAGTGCATTGACTCAGCTGAATATTGATGAACACAACCGGATTCCGACGACAGACGGGCGTCTGCTCCGGCGGATTGTGCGCGATGCAAGGACACGCGGTTCCGATGCGAAGCGGACCATTGGGATGTGGCCGTCCGTACGCCGGGGAGAGGAGAATTATATTTTCCCATATCAGGAGGAAGCAGATGTCATGTTCAATTCGGCATTGATCTATGAATTGGCAGTTCTGAAGCTGTATGCGGAGCCGCTGCTGTTTTCGATCAGCCCTGAGGAACCGGAATATGAAGAGGCGAAGCGCCTTCTGAAATTTCTGGATTATTTTCTGCCGATACCGGGAGAGGACATTCCGAATCATTCACTGATACGTGAATTTATCGGAAGAGGCTGTTTTGGATTGTAAGTGCAGAAATGGCTAAATTCGTGTTTAATTCAAGAACTGAATATTTCATACGATGCCCCAGAGCGGGAGGAGCAGGTGGCAGAGGGCGGACTGGAAGCTGTGCTCCGGGTGCAAGAAGAACTAAGGCGCAGCCGCCACAGACTCCGGGGCACCGCTTCAATTCGAGTAAAATCCTGATGGATTTTCCTCTCACTTCCGCTGAACGGTCTGAC
>JAUNGL010000042.1:0-15348 GCA_030524665.1 Lachnospiraceae bacterium
CATCCATCGTGAGCTGTGATAATAAGTCATAAGCAGGTTTCCTGGCTTGCAGATCATCATTCTGTTTTCCCTTCCCGGTTGCCCAGTGGATAAATAAAACAGAACTAACTGCTCACAGTTGCGGGACAGCACAGGTTTTGCACCTGTTTCTCTTTTAACAGTTTCACTGCACTTATAACCTTTACAGGCATCATTATATTATACTGAACCAGAAAAAGCAAGGACAGTCGTTTATTGTTACGTCACTATTACTGTTCACGGGTTATTGGCCATACCAGACCGTTCCATCCGGCCCGGTCCAGGTTCCGTCACCGTTTGTCGCATAAACACCGCCCGCAATATTCTGCCATGAACCGTCTGCCTGTTCATACAGCGTCTGCTGATTATATCCCTCTGCATCGATCACCGACATTTGGCTGGATGCATGATCCGCAGGCGTATCAGGTCTTGCATCCGACCATACCTCACCCGTAACCTGACTGGTCCACTGTCCGTTCCCGTCCTCCGTATACTGCCGGCCGCTGCCGTCATACCAGTTCCCATCGGTGGCTCTGTTTACATAAGTTGCACTATTCCCGTCATCGGTATATAGCGTACTCTGTTCCCCTGTTAAAGTATGACCCAATGTTTCTGCAGTGGATGGCTCTGCAGACAGATATTCCGATGCAACATAACCAACTGTACCGTTATAATCAATCTGATACCAGCCAGTCTCTGCTCCACCTGTTTTCTTAATTCCGGTTACTTTTACTGCGTCCATGAAAGAAAAAGTTCCCAAAACCGCTGCACTGGCAGAGCCTTCACTCCGGACATTCAGCTGCTGGCTGGTCACCCACGCAGTAAAATCTGCCGCATCCATTGTTTCCTGCATATCATCTGCATGGTTTTCGTCCTCAGCCGCACCATGATTCCCTGTTCCCGACGCTGCATTTCCGGAAGCGGAGATTCCTGATGGCTGATTCTCTGCCAATACAGCTTCCACAAGGTTTTCATCCGCGAGACCATTTCCAGCAGCATTTCCCCTGGAATCATTTTCCTGGCCGCCGTAGAAGTTCTGAACAGCGCCCTGTTCAGGATTTACTCCAACCTGATTATCCGGACTGCCAACAGAGAATCGCTGATCTACGCCTGCATTTTCCTGAGCAATGCTTCCCACACCGCCTGCACCTTCATTTTTCAAGGCTGCATTATCCCGAATACCTGCCTCAGACATACCTGTTGCCGCCTTCTCATTTTCGGCTGTGCTGACCACCTGCCTGAAGGAATCTATTTCATCCCCGGAGCGGTTTTCATTTACCGCGCTGCCCACCAAAATCTGCACAGTCACCATAGCAGCGGTCAACGTAATTACGGAAAAGACATTTTTTCTCAAATTCTGCAGGTTTCTCATGTACAGGATTCGCTCTTTGAAAATAAGAGTGCTGTCATTCAGGCTGGCTGCCAGATACGGTATATGATTCTGAAGTGCCGCCCTCTTCAACAGCAGGCGGCCATATCTCATCTGCTCTTCCTTTGTATAATTTTCCACAACCCTGCTGTCACACAGATTCTCAATATCTTTCTCCGCCTCACTGCGCATCCAGTAGAGTGCCGGATTAAACCAGTAAATAGTATTCACCATCATCAACAGCATTTTGTACCACAAATCACCATGCCTGTAATGCGTCAGTTCATGGGACAGGATAAATTTCAGTTCCTCCGGATCATATTCTTCCTCAGTAAGATACAATCCGGTATGGCGCAGCCCTGCAAGTACCGGCGACGACAATTCCGGACTGACCAAAAGTCTGGGAGCACATCTGATATGCTTCTTCAGGCAAATCCACCGATACAGCTCTAATGTCTTCTTATCCTCTACCGGATAGCTCCATCTTATCATCTTGTGCAGAGAAAAATGATAACGCAATAGTTTCGTCACCACCGAGATGACTGCTCCTGTCAGCCATACAACTCCAAACACTTCCAAAATTCCATAAATAGAAATAGCCTCCGAAGAAATCCGGAGGGATAAATACGTATTTTCATACTGCAAAGGATCTGTATCCCGCATCTCTGTGCTTTGCTGACCGTCAGTCCTCTGTGCGGCATCTGCCGATTGGGATTGGGTTCTCTGCTGTGAGGCAGCTCCGGAAACACCGGACCGGTAATCTCCCGGCGCATCGATCTGAAGTCTGATCGGACTTTCCGCCGGAAAATTTACCGGAACCAGCAAAAACACGGAGACTGCGAGCCACATATAATATTTCCATTTCAATGAATATTTCTTCTTCGTCAAACGTGATATGAATATCACAAGAAAGACAATTACAGCAGCAATCATATTCATTTTCAGAATATTGAACACGTAAGCCACCATGGGAAAACGATACCTCCCAAAATTACTTTTCTTCCATTTCTTTCAAAAAGTCACTCAGTTCACGGATATCCCCTTCATCCATTTTGTTTCCCTGATACAGGGAAGCTACAAACTTTTTCAGAGAATTTCCGTATAACTTTTCCAGGACACTTTTGCTCTCATTTTGCTGATACTCTTCCCTGGAAATCAGCGGTGTGTAGAAATTCATTTTCCCCTGCTTTGTGACAGAGACAAATTGCTTCTTTTCCAGTCTTGACAGAAGCGTCAGTATGGTAGTGGGCGCCAGAGCTTTCTTCTGATTCACTCCCCGCTCAATCTCCAGTCTGCTCATGGGCGGATCATTGCTCCAGAGAACCAGCATAATATCCAGCTCCGAATCCGGCAGGCGGCTAAACGTTTTTTTCATTACTGCAACATCTCCCTCTTCTTCCACTTCACATGACGTAACAGTTCAGCCACACAGGCGCAGACCGCTTTCTTCGAATGCCGGATGCTGCCTCGCATCCTCTGCCTGTGGCTGAACTGTAATCACATTACTTCTATAATCATATATCCTTATTGCTCGTGCCAGACAGTTCCGTCGCTGCCAATCCACGTTCCATTTCCGCCGTCCGTATAGATGCCGCCTGCAATGTTCTGCCATACACCGGCATCCCCCAGATAAAGCGTCTGGCTGTTATATCCTTCCTCGTCAGTCACTTCAACCTGACTTACTGTATTATCTGCCGGTGTCTGCGGGGCGGTTTCCGTCCATGTACTTCCGCTTGTCAGGCAGGTCCACTGGCCTGACCCATTCGACTGATACTGCCGTCCGCTTCCGTCATACCAGTTTCCATTGGTCGCCCTGTACACGTAAGCAGCACTATCACCATTCTCAGTATACAACGTAACCTGTTCATCTGTCAAAGTATATCCCAATGTTTCCGCAGTAGACGGTACCCAGGTACTTCCGTTCGTCAGGCAGATCCACTGGCCTGATTCATCCGGCTGATACTGCCGTCCGCTTCCGTCATACCAGTTTCCATTGGTCGCCTTATACACATAAGCAGCACTTTTACCATCTTCAGTATACAACGTAACCTGCTCATCTGTCAAAGTATATCCTGATGTTTCTGCGGTAGACGGTGTCGCAGAAGTATATTCCGAAGCAACGTAGCCAACCGTACCGTTGTAGCTAACCTGATACCAGCCCGTTTCTGCGCCGCCAGCTTTCACAATTCCGGTTACTTCCAGTGCATCCATGTAATAAACTGTACCCAGAATCGCGGCACTGGTGGAACCTTCCGCACGGACATTCAGCTGCTGACTCGTCACCCAAACCGTGAATCCTCCCGCTTCTGCCGTTTCCTGTGTATCTTCTGAATGACTCTCATCCTTGAGCTGGCTTCCGGTCTGTGCTGTACTACCAGCGCTTCCGGCATTCTGCACATTCCCTGCCTTCGTCTTTCCATTCTCCGGCTGCATAGCAGTCTTTGTATCGTATTTGTTGATCACCACCGACTGCACAGCCTCCCGCACCTCTTCAAAATCTGCCTTATCAGCAGCTGCCCCGGTGATGATAAACACCTCGTTCTCTGTAGAAATAATATTCTGGCACACCTGCGCATAATCATCCCCGGCGATCAGTAATTCCGGAAGCTTTTCTCCATTGCTGTAATGCCGCAATGTAATCTGATCATTCCCATCCGTCAGAGTCACCCATGTCTGATTGTCATTCACCTGCTTCCAGTCATCATCCGGGATCTGAAGGGTCAGAACAGAATCAGAAGTTGTAAATTCAGCAGCAGAAACCGGTGTTCCTGCCATAAAAGCTGCGGTCGCTGTAACTAAAGCTGCCAATTTAAAATTCTTAACATTTATTTTCATCATTTATATTCCTTTCTCACTATCTTATTTTTTATTTCTACATATGTAGTGGATATCTTTATTCTACATCTATAGAAGATAGTTGTCAATAGCTGAAAAGAACTTTTTTCTACTTTAGTAGAAGATTATTACTGTTCACGGGGTAGCTGTCCCGCGAGGATTTATCCTGCCCCCTTTTGGGCAGGATACCGTCCCTGGCGAAAGGTGTTCAGGTGCGGTTTTGCACCTGAATCCCGAGTTTTGCGGCGCGAAATTTCCATCACGATCTCCGCCCAGACACATGAATACAACGAATTTCCCACCGCTGCACTGCCTTCCACAGGCTTCAGAAATCCCGACAAATACACAAAAGAGGATATCCTCTCTCAAAGATATCCTCTTTCCAAAGCAGTGCTACAAGGATTCGAACCTTGAAATGACGGAGTCAGAGTCCGTTCGGAGCTCGAAGAGGTTCTGAACAAATACCTCTTTTTTTAGATTTTTCGCTTGAATTATTCTACAAAGTAATAGGGCTGTAAAATTTGGAGTTTTTCAACTCCCTTTTTTTACAGCCCCAAGATTTTAGCGATGAATTTAATCTCTGTTATATATATTATTTTGGCTCACTAATTTTCTGTTGCCAATATGTTGCCACTTTATTATAACTGCGGTATAAATGTTTAGCAACCGTTATTTTGAGAACACCGCATCATTTCTGGAAAGAAGGTATACACAATATTGATTCATACTGATTCCCTCTCTCTGGGAATGTTCTGCCAAAGATCTGTGCAAGCTTCGTGGAATCCTCAATTTAAACTGACCAGAATAATCTTCCAGACTATCCGGCTCATGAATCTCCACACCTTCTTCTAATGCTGCTTCAATCCATGCTTTCTTCGCATCCAATGCATTTGCCACTGCACTTTCTACAGTTTCCCCACAAGTAATGCAACCAGGCAAATCCGGATAAGAAACCACAAATCCGCCTTCATCCTTATCTTCTACAATTTCCATACGATAGGACATTGCCATATAGTCATTCAGCGTCTTCATCATTCTTCGCCTCGCTTTCTATAATCTGCCTTACTATTTCTACATAGACTTTCTTGATTGGTTCGTGCTTCGGTATTGTAATCGGCATACAGCCCTGCTTTCTGAATGTATAATGACTGCTTCCACTTCTCGGTGCATTCATTTTATATCCGTAGCTTTCCAATACCTTCCGTAACTCATCAAACCGGAGGTCTTTCGATAAATTGCATATACGTGTTATCAGTTTATCCCATTTTGACATTCTTATACCTCCTGCTTATATTATATGTGGTATCGCATATGGTGTCAATTATTTTATGTATTAAAAATCACTTTCATGAACTACTATGAAAATTTTGCCTTTAAATATTTCACAAATTCAATTTTTTCAAAACTTGCTGTATGCAGTGCGTACTGGATCCGGAAATCCAGCATGAGATTTTCAACCATCTCATCATCGGAATAATCAAAAAGTTCTTTGATAATGAGCGTATCAACAACCACGTTTATATGTACTACTTTTTAACTGAAGATGATAATCTTGGCGATGATGAATTTGAAGAAGGTTTCTATGTGACCTCTTTTAACCACCGTCTGTTTCATCATGCCCGCTTCCAGCGGTCATTTTTCATTTAAGGGCTCTGCGAAAGGAGAACTCTTCTTGGATACAAAAAAGACCACTCAATCTGAGTGGTCCAACCAGGGCTACAAGGATTCGAACCTTGAAATGACGGAGTCAGAGTCCGTTGCCTTACCGTTTGGCGATAGCCCTTCGTTCACAAGCAAGATGAATAATACCACATGTCTTTTTAAAATGCAAGTACTTTTTTTATATTTTTTTGTATATCGTTAAATTGCCAGGGTAAATGCACCTCTGTATCCAGCATTTGTTGTGTTTACTTTGACAATCTGCGCGCCATTTTTGGGGCTCACAATCGTTCTTTTCCCTTCTTGACGAAAATCCCGGTGTATATTACTATGTTAACGGAAGCTGTTGTCCGGTCATCTGCCGGAAATGGCTCTACGGGCTGTAGTTGCCCGTGATTTCTATTTCTGAAATATTATATTGGTATTTTGACTAATCATAACACATGAAAGGGGCATCACCTATGGGTGGATTTTTTGCAGTTGCTTCAAAAGAATCCTGCGTTCTCGACCTGTTCTTCGGAACAGACTACCATTCTCATCTTGGAACGAGACGCGCAGGTATGGTTGTTTACGGTCAGAAGGGCTTTGACCGTGCCATTCACAATATCCAGAATTCTCCATTTCGTACCAAATTCGATCGGGACGTAAATGAACTGGAAGGAAATCTTGGAATTGGATGTATTTCTGATTTTGAGCCGCAGCCACTTCTGGTTAATTCTCATCTTGGAAGCTTTGCAATCACAACAGTTGGTAAAATCAACAATGCAGATGAACTTGTAAAGGAATGCTTTCAGTCAGGTCACACACATTTTCTGGAAATGAGCGGCGGAACGATCAATCCGACTGAGATTGCAGCCGCCCTGATCAATCAGAAATCATCTCTGGTTGAGGGGCTGAGATATTTGCAGGAGAAGGTGATCGGTTCTCTGACCGTACTTTTACTCACACCCACCGGAATCTACGCTTCCCGTGACCGTCTGGGACGTACTCCGGTTATTATCGGCAGGAAGGAAGGAGCATTCTGCGCCTCCTTTGAGAGCTTCGCCTATCTGAATCTTGGTTACACAGACTATAAAGAATTGGGGCCTGCGGAGATTGTTTTCATAACTCCGGAAGGCGTTGAAACGGTAAGTGCTCCCGGAAAAGAAATGAAGATCTGTTCTTTCCTGTGGGTTTATTACGGTTATCCGACTTCCTGTTATGAGGGAGTGAATGTTGAGGACATGCGTTACGAATGCGGGCGCCTGCTCGCACAGCGCGATAATGTGCAGGCGGACAGTGTTGCCGGTGTTCCGGATTCCGGAACTGCCCATGCCATCGGCTATTCCAATGAGTCCCGGATTCCGTTTACACGCCCGTTCATCAAATATACTCCGACCTGGCCGCGCTCCTTCATGCCGACCAACCAGGCACAGAGGAATCTGATTGCCCGCATGAAGCTGATCCCGGTTCACAAATTAATCAAGGGAAAAAAGCTGCTGCTGATTGATGACTCCATTGTACGCGGCACACAGCTTCGCGAAACTACTGAATTTCTCTATGACAGCGGTGCGAAAGAGGTCCACATCCGCCCCGCCTGTCCGCCGATCATGTTCGGATGCAAATATTTGAACTTTTCGCGTTCTTCCTCCGACCTTGATTTGATCGCAAGGCGTGTGATCCTGAAGCGGGAAGGGGAACGTGCAGAGGAGATGCTGGAGGATTACGCAAATCCTGACAGCCAGAATTACCAGGAAATGATCGAGGATATCCGCAAGGAACTGAACTTTACGACCCTGCGCTACCACAGACTGGATGATATGATAAAATCTATCGGTATTTCACCGTGCAAGCTCTGTACGTACTGCTGGAATGGAAAAGAATAATGCCAGTGCTTCGGATGTAATGACTGAAGTGCACGTCAAATGTTCGTCCAGGCAAGGCTGTGTGACTCGTTGTTCATGAAAAAATCGTTATTCCTGCGTTATTTATATTCCGGCAGCTTAGTTTAAATTGCAGATAAAACTGTTCATTTATGTATTATTTGTATCACGACGACATGGCTGGAAACCAACAAAAAACTGCGGCAGTCTGCGATGACAAAATGTTGCTGTTCACTCCGTGAACACTGACAAACCTCATCTCAGGCCGCCGCAATTTTATAATTTTATTCCCGCCGACAACGAGCCAGACAGCCGCACTGATGCGGATACCTGGCAGTGCTGCAAGCTTGATACCCCGCTGCCTGCAGCAGGATATTTGATTATTCTTCGGTTTACATATCCTGGACTTCCATAAACTCCCTTATCACTTCGTGTACCGTTGTGATCTGTTCTTCCTGCCATGCTTTTGCCCCGCAGAATACAAGCCCGTTTTCCACATCGCCTGTAACTGCACGGATCAGCGCCTGTGTGATGCAGTACGGTGTTTCCCGGGGGTTGCATACAGACAGACATTGGTAACAATGTTCCGGCGGAATCCTGCTCTGCTCTGTATGTTTGATAAAAGCATTGCGGATTGCGCGGCCCGGCATACCGACCGGGCTTTTGATGATGGCAATGTCCTCTTTCTGGCAGTTGACATACGCCTGTTTGAAAGCCGGAGCTGCATCACATTCCTCAGTCACAACGAAACGGGTCGCTGCCTGGATGGCATCTGCCCCCAGCTCCTGCTGGCGCAGCAGATCTTTATTGTCCCGAAAACCTCCTGCTGTGATGACCGGAATGTACGTCCCGTGCTCCTGTCCTAATTCGCGCAGAAAATGTATGATTCTCTTTATTTCATCCTCATACCATCTGCTTCCTTCCTGCTCAGCTTCCTCTTTGGAAAATCCAAGATGTCCGCCCGCCTGCGGCCCTTCTATGATAACTGCGTCCGGCAAACGATGTTCTTTTTTCATCCATCTCTTACAGATGACACCTGCAGCCTTCAGGGAAGATACTACCGGAATCAGCTTCACTTTACTCTCCTTCGTCAGCGAAGGCAAATCCATCGGAAGACCTGCACCAGAGACAATAAAATCAGCGCCCTGCCGCACCGCTTCCCTGACATACTCCCCGTAATGCTTCGTCACAGTCATGATATTCACACCCGTCATTCCCCGGCCTTTTGCTATCTTTTTGGCTTTTTCAAGCTCTTTCCCGATCGCACGCAGGTTTGCCCGAAGTGAGTTTTCCGCAAAATCCGTCTCACGGAATCCGATCTGTGCCGTAGAAATCGTACCTGCGCCTCCTTCGGCAGCCACTGCCCCGGCCAGCCCTCCAAGGCTTACTCCGACTCCCATCCCGCCCTGAAAAACAGGAACATCCAGCCAAAATTCTTCTTTTCTCATCATTTTTATTCTCCTGTCTCAAACCATGCCGACGCAGCACAGATAATATATGAATCAAATACCCGGCTGCAAGCAACAAAGTACTTGACCCTCGCGGCATCTACGCTCCACTTCGGTCGCTGCTAAATGTATGCCATCGGCACACAGCACCGCTAATTATCCGTACAAGTATGGCTATTTGGTTCATTACTCGCGGGAATAAACCGTTTTATTCACACTTGCCGGATAGCTGCTGCCTTCCTCACTGCAGCTGCGGCGCACCCATCTCACGGAATCTGCGGTATCTTTCCTCTACAATCTCATCTGCCCTTTTCTCCTGATACCGTTCCAGAAAATTCCTAATTTCTGCCTTCAATATTTCCACAATCGCTTCCATCTTTTCCACATCGACAGGCTCCGGTTCCGGGATTACTTTTTCTATGATTCCAAATTCCTGCAGTCTGGCCGCCGTGATTTTCATCACATCTGCTGCCTCCTCTGCCCTTTTTGCATCTTTCCACAAAATCGCAGCAAATCCTTCCGGGGAGAGGATGGAATAAACAGAATTCTCAAGCATCCACACTTCATTCCCCATCGCAAGGGCCAGCGCTCCTCCGGAACCCCCCTCTCCAATTACAATTGTCAGAATCGGCACTGTAATCCCTGCCATCTCAAACAGGTTCCTCGCAATCGCCTCTCCCTGTCCCCGCTCTTCTGCCTCAACACCGCAAAAGGCTCCGGGCGTATCCACAAATAAAATAATCGGCCGTCGGAATTTTTCTGCCTGTTTCATCAGACGCAGCGCTTTCCGGTATCCCTCCGGCTTCATCATTCCAAAATTCCGATATCTGTTTTCCTTTGTAGTTCTTCCTTTTTGCTGCCCGATCACGGTTACATACTGCTGATCCAGTGACGCTATCCCCCCGATCACTGCACGGTCATCTCCATACAGTCTGTCTCCATGCAATTCGAGAAACCCGTCAAATATTCTGCTGATATAATCCGATGCATACGGCCGGTGACTGTCTCTGGCCGTCTGAACACGCTCCCACGCTGTCATTTCTTTTCCCATTCTCTCACCTCTGAGCTGCCCAGCAATACTGCCAGCGTTCTCCGCAGCTTCTCTCTCTTTACAATCCGGTCCACAAATCCGCATTTCAGCAGGAATTCGGCACTCTGAAATCCTTCGGGAAGCTTTTGCCCAATGGTCTGCCTGATCACTCTCGCCCCGGCAAAGCCAATCATCGCTCCCGGCTCTGCCAATATCACATCGCCAAGCATCGCAAAGCTCGCGGTCACACCTCCCATAGTCGGATCGGTCAGAATCGATATATACAGAAGTCCGGACTCATCATGCCGCTTTAATGCCTGCGACGTCTTTGCCATCTGCATCAGGGAGAAAATTCCCTCCTGCATTCTCGCTCCGCCCGAGCAGCAAAACAGAATAACCGGGAGCCGCTCCGCCGTTGCCCGCTCAATCATGCGTGTGATTTTCTCCCCGACTGCCGTTCCCATGCTCCCCATCAGAAACTCCGATGACATCACACCGACAGCAGCCCGTATTCCGCGGACAGATCCCTGTCCGGTAACCACCGCTTCTGTAAGTCCGGTATTCTCCCGGAGTCTTTGCAGCTTCTCCTCATATCCGGGAAACTCCAGCGGATTATCTCCGGTCAGTTTTTCATCCCACTCTTCAAAGGATCCCTGATCTACAACCATGCTGATTCTGGTCTTAGGTTCAATCCTGAAATACCCGCCGCATTTCGGACAGGTATACCAGTTATTTCTGATATCCTCCTCATAAACAGTCTTACGGCAAAATTCACATTTGCGGAACATACCATCAGGAACATGGGGTCTGAGCAGTTTTGGTATTTTTCTCCCGGAAGAATTTTCCCTCTCAGAAACAGTCACCTCTGCTCCCGTCTCCACGCCCGCTGCTTCGCGGTCACCTCCAGAAAGCTTACTCTCCCCACTTATATTCTCAGTTCTGGAGGAAAGATCCGATTCCTTTCCTGCTTCGTTTCCCTGCTCTCCGTTTCCTGTATCTTCCCAACGTTTCTCCGTCTTTCTGAAATGTTCTCTCAGCATGATCACTGCACCTCTCTGCCTGCACATTTTATACTGCATCCGCAACGCCTCTGCCGCATTTTTCTGCTATCGCAGCACTTCCAGTCACTTCCTTTACGGAATACTGCTTTCTGACATACTCTTTCACATCATCACTGCGGCAGCTTCTGTTTCGGTTGTATATCCCGCATTTTCTCCTCCAGCGCCGCATTCACAGCATTCGCATCCCCCTTTCGGAAGGACTCACTGCCGATCAGCTCATACTGGAAATCAATGTTTGTTTTTATCCCTTCTATCACAAGCTCTCCAAGGGCACTCTGCATTTTCCGGATTGCATCCTCACGGGTATCAGCGTGTACGATGATTTTCGCGAGCATCGAATCATAGTGCGGTGGTATCCGGCAGCCATTATAGAGAAAGGAGTCCACACGCACTCCGTTTCCGCCCGGCTGATACAAGTCTGTCACCGTTCCTGCACAGGGTAGAAAACCATGCTCCGGGTCTTCCGCGCTGATACGGCATTCCATCGCATGACCTGCAAAATGAATATCCTCCTGTTTCCACGGCAGTTTTTCGCCCGCGGAGATACGGATCATCTGCTTCACCAGATCTACCCCCGTTACCATCTCCGTCACCGGATGTTCCACCTGAATTCTCGTATTCATCTCCATAAAATAAAAATTTTTCTGATGATCTACCAAAAATTCTACCGTCCCGGCGCTGTAATAGCCTGCTGCCTTCGCTGCCTGAACAGCGGCCTCTCCCATCCGCGTTCTCAGCTCCTCGTCCAGAAACTCTGCCGGAGTCTCTTCCACAAGCTTCTGGTGACGTCTCTGTATCGTACAGTCTCTCTCTCCGAGATGAACTGTATTGCCGTATTTGTCTGCCAGTACCTGAAATTCGATATGCCGCGCAGATTCCAGATATTTTTCCAGATACATCTTGTCATCACCAAACGCATGTATCGTCTCATTCTGCGCTATGCCGAATAATTCTTCAAATTCTTCCGGATTTCTGGCTACACGCATTCCTTTTCCGCCGCCCCCGGCGGATGCTTTAATCATAACCGGATATCCCATCTGATCCGCTGCTTTCTTCGCCAGAGAAGCATCGGTCAGTACTTCCTCCGTGCCGGGTATGACAGGAACTCCTGCCCGGATCATAGTTTTCCTGGCTTCTGATTTATCGCCCATCCGGTCAATACTCTCCGGCGATGGCCCGATAAAATCAATCTCACACTGGCCGCACATCCGCGCGAATTTCGTATTTTCCGATAAAAAACCGAAGCCCGGATGGATTGCCTGTGCCCCGGTCATAACCGCTGCACTCAGTATACTCTCCATGTTCAAATAACTGTCCCTGGCTCGCTCCGGTCCGATACAGATACACTCGTCAGCGAGCTGCGCATGGAGCGCATCACGGTCCGCGGTGGAGCACACTGCGACAGAAGCGATCCCCATCTCACGGCAGGCACGAATGATGCGGACTGCAATCTCCCCCCGGTTCGCAATTAAAATTTTCTGATACATCCTACTCACTCCTGTTGAACATCTACCTGTCAACAATAACCAAAACAAAAATCCGTCCTCGGGTTTCCGTGCATTCTGCCTGGCCCCCTCTCCAGGGACGGCATCCTGCCCCAAAAACGGGCAGGATAAATCCTCGCGGAACAGTTATTCCGTGAACGGTAACCGTTGCTACTGCACAACAAACGTCAGCTCCGCCTCCGTGCAGACCTCATCCCCTATATAGGCTGCCGCTTTTCCAATGCCTACCGGTCCCTTTATTTTAATCAGCTCCGTTTCCAGACGCAGCACGTCCCCCGGTACTACCTTCCGGCGGAATCTTGCTTTGTTGATTCCACCGAAAAAGGCGAGCTTTCCACGATAGTCTTCATGTGACAGAAGCGCAACTGCCCCTACCTGCGCCAGCGCCTCACAGATCAGAACTCCCGGCATCACCGGTTCCTGCGGAAAATGCCCCGCAAAATACGGTTCATTGTATGTAACTGCCTTGCATCCAACCGCCCTTTTTCCCGGTTCCAGCTCATCAATCCGGTCCACCAGAAGAAACGGCGCACGATGCGGCAAAATTTCCATAATCTGTTTCGTATTTAACATTTCAAACCTCCATCCGCCATTTTTGAAAACTTCCTACAACTTACAAAACCTCCGGATCTGCTTCGCCGCGATTCACGGCGCTTCAGTATATCACTCAAAGCTTCCTCGCAGTATCCGGATCAAATTTGCAGCTATACACAAAAACTTCGGCATATTTTAAAGCTTCCGCACCCGGATCAGCGGCTGTCCAAACTCTACCATCTGCTCATTCTCTGCCAGAATCGCCTCGACAATCCCGCCACACTCTGCCTCGATTTCATTCATCAGTTTCATTGCCTCGACAATTCCCACGACCTGTCCCTGCTGAATCGTATCGCCAACATGTATAAAGGGCGCTGCATTTTCAGCCGGAGCGGTATAAAAGGTTCCAACCATCGGTGAGAGAACCACCTCACAATTTCCCGCATCCTCCGGGATTTGAGAAGCATCAGCAGCGCTTCTTCCGCTGTTCTCTGTGCTGCGAGCCTGCAGAGAATGGGCTGTAAGAGGAATCTCCTCTTCTGCCTCATGCTCACATCGCTTTTTCTCATTCTCACTTTTTTCCTGCGAAATTGCTCCCGTGTCAACGTACTCTGCTGCCTGTCTGCCCGTTCCGGAACTCCCGGTACTTCCTTTGATCTTTATTTTTGTATCCGCATCCTGATATTCGAAGGATGACAGTTCTGTACTTTTCACCTTATCAATCACGGTTAAAATCTCATCAATCCCGAATTTCATTCCCGATTCCCCTCACTCCACATGCTTCTTCACAAGCAGACTTCCGTTATGCCCCCCGAAACCAAGCGAGTTGCTGACGGCCGCTGTCACCTCACGCTGCACCGCCTCCCTGGTGTAGTCCAGATCCATCTCACCTTCCGCTTCCTCAAAGCCTGCAGTGGCATGGATATAGTTTTCCATCACAGATTTCACACAGACGATAAATTCTGCTGCACCTGCCGCTCCCAGCATGTGCCCCGTCATCGATTTTGTGGAATTGACATTCAGCGCGTATGCTGCTTCCCCAAATGCCTTTTTGATGGCCCGTGTCTCAAACAAATCATTGTGATGTGTGCCTGTTCCGTGTGCATTAATATACTGGACTTCATGAACTCCAAGCCCCGCTTCCTTCATGGCAAGCAGCATGGCACGCGCTGCGCCCTCTCCGTCCTCACTTGGCGATGTAATATGGTATGCGTCGCATGTCGCGCCGTAGCCTGCAAGCTCTGCCAGAATATGAGCTCCGCGTGCCTTCGCATGTTCCATGGATTCCAGAACCACAATACCTGCCCCTTCTCCCATGACAAAGCCGCCGCGGGATTTATCGAACGGTATCGATGCATGGAGCGGGTCCGTGCTGGTGGAAAGCGCCGTGAGAGCTGCAAAGCCACTGATCCCAAGCGGGCTGATCGCTGCCTCTGTTCCGCCTGCAATCATTACATCGGCATCTCCGCACTGGATAGCACGCAATGCCTCACCGATAGAATGTGTTCCGGTCGCACAGGCCGTCACCACATTCGTGCATTTTCCTTTCAGATTAAAATGAATTGCCACATTACCTGCCGCCATATTCGTAATCATGAGCGGCACCAGAAGCGGCGGTACACGTCCCGGTCCTCTTGTTGTCAGCTTTGTGTGCGCCTGTTCCAAAATCTGGAGGCTGCCGATCCCACAGCCGACGGACACTCCGATTCTGGTTCTGTCCTCTTCCTCCAGCACAAGATTTGCATCCTTGATGGCATCCGATGCAGCCGCTACCGCATACTGACTGAACAGTTCCATTCGTTTCGCTTCTTTAAAATTCATATATTGCAGAGGGTCAAATGATTTCACCTCTGCCGCCAATTTTACCTGATACGCAGATGTGTCAAATCTGGTCAGCTCTCCAATTCCTACTTTTTTCTCCTTCAGGCTGCTCCAGAATTCTTCTACCGTATTGCCAATCGGGGAGATAATCCCCATACCTGTTACCGCTACACTTTGCATTTGCTGATGATTCCTTTCTTTTACAG